>DATLFQ010000183.1:0-11662 GCA_035540915.1 Acidimicrobiales bacterium | reverse complement strand
GGGCCACCTGGTCGAACCGGGCGTGGTGCAGCCCGAGGACGCGGTCGCCGAAGGGCGCCAGCACGGCCCTGGCCTCGGCCAGAGCGTCCTCGTCGCGGTCGATGCCGACCAGGCGCAGGTGGGGATGGGCACGCAGCAGCGCGGCCGCGTGGCCGCCGCCGCCGAGCGTCAGGTCGACCAGCACGCCTGGCGGCACTGGTGCGAACAACTCGACGACCTCGGCGACCATCACCGGGTGGTGCCCCGCCGGAACGGGGTCTGGGCGCAGGCTCATCCGCGGCCCTTCGACCGGCGCACGACCCCCGGGGAGTCTCCCCGGTCGGCGGTGCTGGAAGTGGGCGGAGTGGGGATCTTCCAACTCGCCGGTCGAAGGGCGGCGCATCAGCCCGCCCGTCACGTCCTGCCCGTTCAGTCCTCGTCGTTCATCAAAGCCTCCTCGGCGGCGGCCATCTTCTGCTCCCACATCCGGGGGTCCCACAGCTCGATGCGGTTGATGGCCCCGTTCACCAGGACCTCCTCGTGCAGGCCGGCGAACGTGCGCAGGTACGGCGCGATCGTCAGCCGGCCCTGGCGGTCCACCTCGACCTCCTCGGTCCCCGCCGCGAACACGCGAGTCACGTTGCGCCGCAACGAGTTCTTGTCCTGCTCCTCGGTGACGGCGGCCACGTGCTGGTCGAATCCCTCCCGCGTCCACAGCGCCAGGCAGCCTCCCCGGTGCTTGGTCAGGTACCCGCCCTCGGCGAAGCGGGGGCGGAACTTGACCGGCAGGAAGACGCGGCCCTTGACGTCGAGCGCGTGCTTCGACTGGCCGAACATCCTGTCCATGCGTGCGTGTGCTCCTGACCACCGTGCTCCTGCCGTTTCGGGCGTGCGCACCCCTACGCGCCCCGCAGCGCCACCCTAACCCACTCCGCGCCCCGGGGTCAATGGTCGGAGGGCAGATGGCGCACGAACGCGTCGAGCAGCGCGGCCGGGGCCACTTCGGAAAGCGGCCGCACCCGCGAATCGAGGTCGGCGGCCAGGGCCGACCGGTCGGTGGCCGGGAGGGCCAGCAGCCCGGCCAGGCGGGCGGCGTCCCGTCGCAACGGCACCGCGCACTGGAACACCGACCCGTCCCGGGTGCGGCGCTGCGCCACGCCGACCACCTTTCGCCCGGCCAGGGTCACCTCGCCGGGGCCCACGCCGGCGAAGCAGCAGAACGCCGACCACCTCGACCGGAGCAGGCCGCCGACGTGGACCTCGGCACCGGGCTCGCCCACGTCGGCCAGGGCAGCCGCCCAGCAGGCGCCGAGCCACCGGCCGGCCCGGCCGACGTCGGCCTCCCACAACACGTCGGCCGCCGGTACCACCACCTCCACCCACACCAGGGCGCCCGGCTCGACCAGCACCGCCGATCCACCGGTGCGCCGCCGCACCACCTCGACGCCGGCGGCCTTCGCGCCGGGGGCGACGTGGCCGGCCGGCTGGGTCGAGCCCAGCACCAGCGCCGGGGCCGTGACGTCGCAGACGGTGACCGACCGGGCCGACCAGTCGAACTCTCGGCCGTGCAGGTCGCTCGCCGGGCCGGCGAGATGGTGCAACGCCCACCCGCCGCCGCTGCGGCCGGCGCGGTCCCCGGGTGTCAGGCCGACAGCGAGGCCACGCCCAGGTAGGGCTCCCAGTCGGGCCGGGGCCCCCCGGTGGCGGCCAGCGCCCAGCTCCGCTCCCGCGGCACCGTCGGTGCCCGCCGCAGCGTGAGGCCGGTCTCGTGCAGGAGGCGGTCCTCCTTTCGGGTGTTGCACGGCCGGCAGGCTGCCACCACGTTGTCCCAGGTGTGGCTGCCGCCCTTGCTGCGGGGGACCACGTGGTCCAGGTTCTCGGCGGTCGCCCCGCAGTACTGGCAGCGGTAGCCGTCGCGGGCGAACACCGCCCGCCGGTTGAGGGCGATGCGGGCCTGGTAGGGCACCTTCACGAAGTAGGCCAGGCGGACGACGGAGGGCTCGGGGTAACTGGCCCGCTCGGAGCGGAACCGGCTCTCACCGGCCGAGACCAGCTCGGCCTTCGCCGACAGGACGAGCACGAGCGCTCGCCGGGTGGGCACCACGCACAGCGGCTCGTAGGTGGCGTTGAGGACGAGTGCCCGGGACATGCGCGGTCCCTAGCGGCCTGCCGTCCGGCGGCGTCGCTGGCGTCTGGGGACCGGCATGGCGGCAGGCTAGCCCAGGCCCCGCCGGTAGCCCCGGCACCATTCCAGGTAGGCAACGAGGTCGGCCGGCTCGGGCTGGTGGTTCCGGTCCCCGTACATCGTCTGCAGCCGGAACGCGAGGTAGGCGGGGTCGGGGCGCGGCAGGTAGGGCGGCCGCCGCCACCACCCGGGCGTGGCGAGCGCCGACAGCTGGCGCAGCGCCGTGGCCCACAGCCGGGGGCGGCGCACGACGGCGGCCACGGCGGCGGCCCAGCCGGTGGTCACCGGCCCGCCCCGATCACCGGCCGGCCCAGTCCGCGAAAGCCCACCGCCGCCGCGCCCAGCAGGGGCGCCCCGGCCCCGCCCGCCGCCGGCCCGATGCGAGTGCCCTGCGAGAACGCCAGGCGGGCCGACCGGTCCAGTTCGGCCTGGGCGGCGGCGAAGAACGGCCGGCCGAACCCGAGGGCCACCGATCCCGCCACGAGCGCCAGCCGCAGGTCGAGCAGGTTGGCCACCGAGGCCACGGCCCGCCCGACCAGCGTCCCGGTCCGGGCCACGGTCTCGGGCGTGGCGTCCTCGGGCCGCCGCCCGGTTGCTGCCGCGATGGACGGGCCCGACGCCTCGGCCTCCAGGCAGCCCCGGGCCCCGCAGGCGCAGGGCCGGCCGGCCGGTTCGACGATGACGTGGCCGATGTGCCCGGCGTTGCCGGCTGCGCCGTCCAACAGGCGGCCGTCGAGCACGATGCCGCCGCCGACGCCCGTCGACACCACCATGGCCAGGAAGTCGCGCTCTCCCCGGGCGCCGCCCCGCCACCCCTGCCCGAGCGCCAGCGCCTTGGCGTCGTTGTCCACGTGGACGGGGAGCCCGAGGAGTGTCGCCAGCCGAGTGCGGAGCGGGAAGCCGGCCCGCCAGGCGGCGATGTTGAGCGGGCTCACCGTCTCGCCGCCGGGCGCCATCGGGCCGCCGCAGCCGACCCCGCATGCAGCCTCGTCGCCGCTGCGCACCTCGTCGATCGTCCGGGCCAGCGCGGCGAACACCGCCTCGGGGTCGGTCCCTCGCGGCGTCGGTGCGGTGGCCGTCGCCAGCACCTCGCCGTCCCCGGTCACGCGCGCCGCGGCCATCTTGGTACCGCCGATGTCGACGGCCAGGACGGCATCGGCACGCACGGGCGCCGACGGTAGCGGCAGGGAGTGGCCGCGGCGGCGGGCCGTTGGGTCGCCGGTTCGCAGCTCCCGAGGACCGAGCCCGCCGCGAGCCCCTCGCGCCCGCCGCCGGGGCGGCGCGCCACTACCGTGGGCCGGTGGCCAGAGCGAGCGTGGCGCCCCGGTACGTGGCCGATGGGGCGCTGGCCGAGACCTTCGAGGCGGTGGTGGCGAACGTCGCCCGCGTGGTGCAGGGCAAGGACGACGCCATCCGCCTGGCCGTGTGCTGCATGCTGGCCGAGGGCCACCTGCTGATCGAGGACGTGCCGGGCGTCGGCAAGACCACGCTCGCCAAGGCGCTCGGCTCGTCGGTCGGGTGCTCGTGGCACCGCATCCAGTTCACGCCGGACCTGCTGCCGTCCGACGTCACCGGCGTCACCGTGTACAGCCGCTCGACCGGTGCGTTCGAGTTCCGCCCGGGCGGCATCTTCGCCAACATCGTGCTGGGCGACGAGATCAACCGGGCCTCCCCCAAGACGCAGTCGGCGCTGCTTGAGGCAATGCAGGAACGCCAGGTCACGGTCGACGCCACCACCTACCCGCTGCCCGAGCCGTTCATGGTGATCGCCACCCAGAACCCGGTCGAGCACGAGGGCACCTACCCGCTCCCCGAGAGCCAGCTCGACCGCTTCCTGATGCGGATCTCGATGGGCTACCCCGACCGCCGGGCCGAGGTGGCCATGCTGCACAACCACGGCGACCGCCGGGCGGGCGCGCCCGACGAGCTGGGCGCCGTGGTCCGGGCCGAGGACGTCGCCGCCATGGCCGAAGCGGTGCGCCTGGTCCACGTGGCGCCCGCCATCGGCGAGTACCTCGTCGACCTGGCCGACGCCACCCGCCGCCACCCGAGCCTGGCCCTCGGCGTCTCGCCCCGGGCCACGCTGGCCCTGCAGGGCGCGGCCCGGGCCAGGGCCGCCGCCAGCGGCCGCGGGTACGTGGTGCCCGACGACGTCAAGGCGCTGGCCGGACCGGTCATCGAGCACCGCCTGGTGCTGACGCCCGAGGCGGCCATCAGCGGCATCGGCCCGGGCGACGTGCTGGACCAGGTGCTCGACCGCGTCCCCATCCCCAGCGGGCGGGCCGCCGGCCGCTCCCTCTGACGCCGATCCGGTGCTCACGCGGCGTGGCGGGATGCTGCTGCTCGGCTCGGCCGTCCTGCTGGTCGGCGGCCGGGTCCTGGGCATGGTGGAGCTCTACATGCTGGCGGCCGCCGCACTCGCGCTCGTCGGCGCCGGGATGGCCCAGGTGCGCCTGGCCCGCTTCTCCCTGACGGCCACCCGCGAGCTGCGCCCGACCCGGGTACAGGCCGGCGCGGCCAGCCGCGTGGAGCTGACGGTGCGCAACGACGCGCCCCGGCGCTCTCCGGTCCTCGCCGCCCGGGACCCCTTCGACGACGGGCGGCGGGCGGCGAGCTTCCTGATCGCGCCGCTGGCCCCCGGCGAGGCGGCTCGGGCCGCCTACCGGCTGCCGACCGAGCGGCGGGGCGTGTTCGACCTCGGCCCCCTCCAGCTGCGGCGCGGCGACCCCTTCGGCCTGGCCGAGACCGCTGTCGAGGCGGCCCCCCTGGCCTCGCTGGTCGTCTTCCCGCACGTCGACCCCATCGAGGCGCCCGCCTTCAGCCAGGGTCACGACCCTCACGCCGGCGCCGACCACCCCACCGCGCTGGGCGTGACCGGCGAGGACTTCTACGGCCTGCGCGAGTACGAGCAGGGCGACGACCTGCGGCGGGTCTCGTGGAAGGCCACCGCCCGCCTGGACCGGCTGATGATCCGCCAGGACGAGATGCCGTGGCAGGGCCGGGCCACGGTGGTACTCGACCTGCGCCAGCGGGCCCACAGCCCGGCGTCGCTGGAGGTCGCCGTGTCGGCGGCCGCCAGCGTGGTGAGCGCCTGCGCCGCCCGCCGCTCGCTGGTGAGGCTCGTCGCCGCCGGCGTGGACTCGGGGTTCGGTGCCGGCGCGGCCCACCTCGACGCCATGCTCGAGCAGCTGGCCGTGGCCGGGCCGCGCCCCGAGGACCACCTCCGGCCGCTGCTGGGGCCGCTGCACCGCGACGGGAACGGGGGGGCGCTGGTGGTGGTGACGACTGCCGCGTCCACTACCGACGACCTCGACGCCGTGGCCCGGCTGCAGTCCCGCTTCGGCGGCGTCACGCTGGTGCTGCTGGAGCGGTCGGTGCTCGACCCGGCCGGCCCGGCGACCGCAGCGGGCGCCCGCGCCGTGCCCCCGGTGGCGACCGTCGTCCGGGTGGCCGCGGACCGCCCCTTCGCCACCGCCTGGGCGGCCGCCCGCTCGCGGGCCGAAGCGGCCACGGCGGGGCCGCGTTGAGCACCCGCCCGGCGCTGCGGGCGGCGGCCGAACCTCTCGACGCGCCGGCCGCCACCGTCGCCCTCGCCGCGCTGACGCTGGCCGCGGCCGCCGGCATGGGGCGGCTGTTCGCGGGTACCGGCCACCTGCTGCCGTTCGCGGTCGCCGGCCTGGTCGCCCACGGCGTGATGTGGCTCGGCCGGCGGCGCGGCGTCCCGCTGGTCGCCAACGTCGCCCTGGCCGCCGGGGCCGTCGTGGTGGCCATCGTCTGGGTCGTGCTGCCCGAGACCACCGTGCTCGGCCTGCCCGGGCCCGGGACGATCGGTGCCGCCGGCGACGCCCTCGAGCTGGCGTGGAGCGACTTCAACCGCATCGTGGCGCCGGTGCCCCAGCGCGACGGCTTCCTGCTGGCCGGGATGTTCGGCGTCGGGATGACCGCCGTGCTGGCCGACTGGGCAGCCTTCCGCATGGGCGTGCTCTTCGAGGCCCTGCTCCCCTCGTTCACGCTCTTCGTCTTCACCGCTGCGCTGGGCGCCGAGGCCGGCCGCGCGCCGCTGGTCGCCCTCTACCTGGCGGCCCTCCTGGCCTTCCTGGTGCTGCACTCCTGGAACAGCCGCGACGGTGGCACCTCCTGGTTCGCCAGCCGCACCGCCGGCGGCCGCCACGCCGTCGCCCGCGGCGGCGTGGTCGCCGGCGTCGGCGCCGTCCTGGCCGCCCTCGTCGTCGGGCCCAACCTGCCCGGTGCCGACGACCCACCGGTGCTGGCGCTGCGCGATGCCGACCGGCCCGGCGGGGGCCGGCGCAGCACGGTCAGCCCGCTGGTCGACATCCGGGGCCGGCTCGTGGAGCAGTCGGCCACCGAGGTCTTCACGGTCCGCTCGACGGCCCGGTCCTACTGGCGCCTGACTTCGCTGGACACATTCAACGGCAGCCTGTGGTCGTCCGACGCCAGCTACGAGCCCGCCGGCAGCCGCCTGCCCGGCGACGTCCCGGCGCCGGGCGTGGTGGTCGACCGGGTCGTCCAGGAGTTCACCATCGGCTCGCTGTCGTCGATCTGGCTGCCGGCCAGCTACCGCCCCGAGCGCATCGAGGGAGCCGGCGACGTCAGCTTCAACGAGGACCTCGGCAGCCTCATCACCGAGCGCGACACCACCGACGGCCTCACCTACCGCGTCCAGTCGGCCGTACCCCGATTGACCGCCCGAGACCTGGCCCGGGGGCCCGACGCCACCGCCGGGACCGCTACCGACATCGACGCAGGCCGCTTCCTGCGCCTCGACGGCGTGTCGCCCGACGTCGCCCGCCTGGCCCGCACCATCGCACAGGGCAGCGACGGCACCGTCTACGGCCGGTCCAAGGCGCTGCAGGACTTCTTCCAGGAGAACTTCACCTACGACCTGTCCGCCCGCCCCGGCCACGACGGCCCGGCCCTGGACACCTTCCTGTTCCGCGACCGCCGCGGGTACTGCGAGCAGTTCGCCGGCGCCTACGGCGTCCTGGCCCGGCTGATGGGCCTGCCCACCCGGGTCGCGGTCGGGTTCACGCCGGGCGAGCTGGGCCCCGACGGGCGGTACCTGGTGCGGGGGCTGAACGCCCATGCCTGGCCCGAGGTCTTCTTCCCCGGCGCCGGCTGGGTGGCGTTCGAGCCCACGCCGGGCCGGGGCGCACCGGGCGCCGAGGACTACACCGGCCTGCCCGAGAACCAGGCCGATCCGCGGGACGCCACCACCGCCACCACTGCGGCGCCGACCACCACTGCGCCGGCGGCACCGGAGGACACCGCCACCGCGCCGGCGGCGCCCGAGGACCTCGGCACCGCGCCCGACGCGGCGACCGGCCCCTCGGTGTGGCGCAACCCCCTGCTGCGGGCGCTGGCCCTGGCGGTCCTGGCCCTGGTGCTGGTGGCCGGCGGTACCGCGTCGATCAGGGCCGCCCGGCGCCATCGCCGACGGCGGGCCGCCACCACCGCCGGTGACCGGGTCCTGGTGGCGTGGGAGGAGGCGGCCGACGCGTTGGCCCTGGCGGGCGCCCGGCGCCAGCCGGCCGAGACGCTGGCCGAGCACGCGGCCCGGGCCCCCGGCGTGGCGCCCCTGTCGCCCGAGGCGGGCGGCGCGCTGCGCACGCTCGCCGACGACGCCACGGCCGCCTCCTACGCGGGCGGCCCGGTGGGGACCCTGGTGGCAGAACGGGCCGTGGCCGCCGCCGCCACGGTCGAGTCGGCGCTGCGGGACGCCACCCCGTGGTGGCGCCGGGCCGCCCGGGCCGCCGACCCCCGTACGCTGCGGCGCCACCGGGGCAGCTGAGGGCCCGGGCGCGACCGCCGGAGGCTCAGGAGCGCTTGAACCGCTCGCGCAGTCGGCGGCGAGTGTCGCTCAGCACGTCGGGGAACCCCCGCTCCCGCACCGTGCGGGCCACGTCCTGCCATCCGGCCCGGCCCATCTTGCGCAGGTTGCGCTCGAACACCAGGGTCGACCCGAGCATCAGCAGGAAGCCCAGGAAACCGACGATGCGGTTGGAGGCGAAGGAAGCCACCAGCAGGATCAGCCCGGCTGCGAAGCCCAGGCCCGACCACTTGCAGTTCCGCCCGGCGTGGCGGTAGAGGCTGGTCTCGCTGACGCCCCTGGCGAACTCGGGATCGTGCTCGTAGAAGCTGCGCTCGATCTCGTGGAGGATGCGCTGTTCGTCTTCCGAAAGCGGCATTCGCCGACCTCTCTCAACCGATGCCGTGACGTGGTCATCTTCGCGCAGCCCCGGGCACTCGACAACGCGTCGTGGCGCCCGCCCGCCGCCCCGTCGTCAGTGTGCGGGCCCCCACTGCTGGTCGCCCCGACGGCGCAGGGCCAGCCCGCGGTCGCCGAGGAGCACCGCCGGTCCCACGGCCGTCTCACCGAAGCGCTGCCGCGCCTCGTCGACCGCCCGGGACACCGGTCCCCAGCCACCGTGCGCGTCGCCCAGGCGCAGCTGGGTGGCCGGGCTCGGCGCCAGGCCGGTGACGGCCAGCCCGAGCAGCCGCACCCCCGGTGACGGGTCGATGCCCGCCAGCAGCGCCCGGGCCGCGCTGGCCAGCTCCGGGCCGGTGTCGACCGGGCCGGGCAGGGCCCGGGACCGGGTGATGGTCCGGAAGTCGCCGAACCGGACCTTCACGGTGACCGTCCTGCCTCCGAGCGAGGACGCCCGGAGACGGGCGGCCACGGCGTCGGCCAGGCGGACCGCCTCGCGGCCCAGCGGCGCCCCGGTGCGGATGTCGGTGGCGTAGGTCTCCTCGTGGCTCACCGACTTCGGCGCCCGGACCGGCTCGACCCGCCGCTGGTCGCGGCCTCGGGCCAGGTCGTGGAGGTGGGCGCCGGCCGCCGGGCCCAGGGCGCCGACGACCACGTCGCGCGGCAACGCGGCCAACTCGCGCACCGTGCCGACGCCGAGGCGGGCCAGGCGCGCCGAGGTGGCCGGCCCCACGCCCCACAGCGCCGACACCGGCAGCGGGTGCACGAACGCCAGCTCCTCGCCGGGTCGCACGACCACCACGCCGGGCCCGGCCACCACGCCGTTCCGGGTGGCCCGGGGCTTGGCCGCCCGGGAGGCCAGCTTGGCGACGAACTTGGAACTGGCGACGCCGACCGAGCAGTCCAATCCCACCTCGTCGTGCACCTGCCGGCGCACCGCCCGGGCCACCGCCGGCCCGTCGCCGAACAGGCGGGCCGCTCCGGTGACGTCGAGGAAGGCCTCGTCGAGCGAGATGCCCTCGACCAGCGGCGTGAACGACGAGAAGACCTCGTGGATGCGGCGGCTGAACTCGGCGTAGCGCCCGTGGTCGCCGGCGACGAAGACCGCCCCCGGGCACAGCCGCCGGGCCCGGGCCGACGGCATGGCGGAGCGGACGCCGAAGGCGCGGGCCTCGTAGCTGCACGACGCCACCACGCCCCGGGCGCCGGCGCCGCCGACGATCACCGGGCGGCCGGCCAGCAAGGGATCGGCCAGCACCTCCACGGCCGCGTAGAAGGCGTCCATGTCGACGTGGAGAATGGTGGCCGCGCTCCCGGGCCCGGTTCTCGGATCCGTCATCGGGGTCACCGGCGGCGGCGGCGGGCGATCCGGTCCCGCAGGCCCCACAGGGTGACCAGGACCATCGCCTCGGCCACGATGGCGAGCGACATCTTCGAGGCGTCCCGCGTCCGGTCGGTGAACACGATGGGCACCTCGGCCAGGCGCCCGCCCCGGCGGTCCATCCGGTAGGCCATCTCGATCAGGAAGCCGTAGCCGTCGGCCCGGACGTGGCCGAGGTCGAGGCGGCGCAGGGCCTCCGAGCGGTAGGCCCGGTAGCCGGAGGTGGCGTCGGACAGGGGCAGGCGCAGGGCGGCGCAGGCGTAGCGGTTGCCGAGCCGCGACAGCGCCCGACGGTGGGCCGGCCAGTCGGGGATGGTGCCGCCCGGCACGTAGCGCGACCCGACCACCAGGTCGGCACCGACCAGCGCGTCGAGCAGGTCGGGCAGCTGGGCGGGGTCGTGGGAGCAGTCGGCGTCCATGCCGACGACGACGTCGTAGCCCTGGTCCAGTGCCCAGCGCATGCCGGCCCGGCACGCCGGCCCGAAGCCGGCCTTGGCCGGCCGCGCCAGGACCGAGATCCCGCCGAGCTCGGCGGCCACGGCGCGGGCCAGGTCGGCGGTTCCGTCGGGGCTGGCGTCGTCCACCACCAGCACGTCGGCCCGGCCCGTGGCCCGGATGCGCCGCAGCACCGGAACGATGTTGGCGGCCTCCTGGTAGGTCGGCAGGACCACGACGGCGCGCACCGGCCGGAGCATACGATCGGTCCAGTGTCAGGAAGGGAGGGGCGCCGCGCGGAGCGACCCGTGTCCGCCCTCCCGTCCGGCCGGGCACGGGGCCTGGCGTTCGCCGCCATCGTGGTGGCCGGCGTGTGCGGCGGGCTGATCGGATCGGCGTTCGTGGAGCTCCAGTGCGAGCGCGGATGCAGCGGCCGGGCCGGGCTCGGCGGGCTGATCGGGGCGCTGCTGGGCGCCGGTGGCGTCGCCGTCGTCGCCGTCCTCGTCCTGCGGGCCATGGGAGAGTGGCAGCGGATCGCGGCCGAGCAGGCCGCCGAGCTGGGCGAGGACGCGGAGGGCGACGAGCCCGACGGGGACGAGGGAGTGCCGAAGGACCTCTGACGGCGCCCGGGGCGCTCCCTGTTAGTCCACCAGGCGCAGGAGGCGGAAGCCCTCGGCCTGCTCCACGCCGGCGGCCCGGCCGGCGTCGTCGGCCCGGCGGCGCACCACCTGGCGCAGCCGCTCGCCGCTCTCGGTCATCTGGCTGGCATGGCACAGCAGGGCGTCGGCCTTCGCCTCGACGAAGCCCGAGACGTCCACCCACACGTCCGGCTCCAGCGTTCCCGACAGGTACACCGCCTCCACCTGGTGCGGCGGGCCGGCGTCGGGGAAGTAGTGCGGGCTGCTCGCGGCCGGCGCCACCGCGTCGAGCGTGGCCCAGCCCACCATCCGATGGTCACGGTGATTGAAGTACCGGGACCCGAAGAACACCGCGGTCGGGTCGGGGCAGATCACCACCTGGGGCCGCAGCCGGCGTACCAGCGCCACCAGCTCGCCCCGGAGGGCGGCGTCGTTCTCCAGCTCGCCGTCGGGCCGGCCGAGGCCGTGGTGGTCCCGCAGGCCCAGCGCCGCCGCGGCAGCCGTCATCTCCTCGGCCCGCCGCCGGGCGAGATCGGCCGGCACGGCCGTCGGGTCGGGCGACCCCTTGTCGCCCTGTGCGCACACCACCACGTGCACCGCGGCGCCGCTGGCCGCCCAGGCCGCCAGGGTGCCGCCGCAGGACACCTCGGGGTCGTCGGGGTGGGCGTAGACGGCCAGCGCGCTGAGCGGGGTGGGCGCCGCGCTCATGGTGCGGTGGCCAGTGCCTTGGCGGCCCGCTCGATGCCGTCGTCGTCGACGTCGAGATGGGTGACGAGCCGGACCACGCCCGGCGCGATGGTGCCGGCCAGCACGCCCTC
>DATLFQ010000182.1:0-6238 GCA_035540915.1 Acidimicrobiales bacterium | reverse complement strand
GTGCTCGCCCATCCGCGGCCCGATGGCCGGTGCGCGGTGCTCTCGGGCGCGGGCGCGGGGGCGGCGGCGGGGCGGAGGTGGGCGACGAGGACCTCGGCGACGGTGGCCGCGGGGGGTTCGGAGGTGGACACGTCCGGCGGCCGTCGCCGGGCGACGGTGGGAACGGCGCCGACCCAGACCAGCAGGTCGGCCGTCGGCGTGTCGATCGGCCGGCGAAGGGCCCCGCCGCCGGAGACGGCTAGGCAGGCCTGCTTGGCCTCGGCCACCAGGCTCGGCACCGCGTTCAGCAGGGCGACCAGGTCCGGTGCGGTGCCGGGTGGGCCGTGCTCCGCCATGGCCCCTGTCTACTCGCGCCGTCGGTCATCTCCGCTGGCCGGGTCGTCGGGCTTGCGTTTCATGTCTTTTCAGTGTAGACAATGTCTGCCCCCCCGCCGGGACCGGGCGAGCCGGTGCGCAGCCGGCTCGCCCTCCCGGCGAGTCGAGAGGCCATGAGATGGAGTCAGGAGGCGCGACGGCCTACCATGCCCGTCATGTCCGACACGATCCGCTGGATGAGCACCAAGGAGGGCTCGGCCCGCCTCGGGGTCACCTTGCGCACGCTGTACCGGTTCATCGACGAAGGCCAGCTCCCGGCCTACAAGTTCGGCCGCGTCATTCGCCTGAAGGAGGACGACGTCCAGCGCTTCATCGACAGCTCGCGCATCGAGCCAGGCTCCCTCGAGCACCTCTACCCCGAGCCGAAGCGGGCCGACTGACGGCGAGGCCCGGCCTGGCCGGCGCTTCACAGCAAGGTGACCTGCACCACCGTTGCCAGCCGGACGTACAGCGTGGGAGGCGGCGAGCCCTCCAGGCGGAGGGTGATTACGTCGGCACCGACCGCCCGCAGCTCGCCCGTCACCGCACCGGCACCGCCAACGACCAGCGTCACCCGCGGCCGCTCGGCGGCCACGCCGCCGAGGACGTCGGCCAGGGTGGCGGTCGTCGCCGGCGACCGGTCCCCGACCGCCTCGCCGGTCCGACGGCCGGGCTCGGGCCGGGCACTGGCGATCGCGTCGAGGCGCACGAGCGTGGCGTGACCGACCTGCCCTGGGGCGCCCGGCGCCACGACGGCGAAGTCGGCCGCCACCGCCACGACCCGGCCCCGGGCGACGGTCCCGACCGTGGTGGTGACCACCACCGACCCCCCGTGCTCGACGAGGTCGACCAGCACGCTCGCGAACCTGGCGTCCTCGGCGGCCTGCTGGCGCAACCAGCGCTCCCGGGAGCGGGACCGGGCGGCGGTGGCCATGGCGCTCTCGCCGGTCCAGCGGGCCAGGTCGGCCAGCAGGGCATCGACCTCGTCCACCGGCCGGAAAACTAGCGTCGGGGCATCGACGGCGTGCCGACCGACCCGGATTGCCTGTTCTGCCGGATCGTGGCCGGCGACGTCCCCTCCGCGGCGGTCGCGTCGAGCGACGCGACCTACGCCTTCCGCGACATCGACCCCGCCGCGCCGACCCACGTGCTGGTGGTGCCCCGGCGCCACATCGCCGACGCGGCGGGGCTCGGCCCAGACGACGGACCCCTACTGGCGGAGATGTTCGCGACGGCTCGGGCGGTGGCGGCCGGGGAAAGGGTCGACGCCACCGGCTACCGCCTGGTGTTCAACGTGGGCGAGGACGCCCGCAACAGCGTGCCCCACCTGCACCTCCACGTCATCGGGGGCCGGGGGCTCGGCTGGCCTCCCGGTTGAGGGGGCGCCCGGTGCGCCCCCGCCGTCAGCCCGGGGCCGGTGCGGTGGGTACGCTGGTCCGCCGAACCCCGTTGCCATCCACCTCCGTCAAGATCCTCGTCCCCGGTAACCACCTGATGGTTGGCCTCGTCGGCCAACGGGACGAGTTGCTGCGCCTGGTGGAGGAGTCGTTCGCCACGACGTCGATACACGCCCGGGGCAACGAGATCAGCATCGAGGGCCCTGACGCCGAGCGGGTGGGCAAGCTGTTCGAGGAGCTGGTCCTGCTCCTCGAACAGGGCCACTACCTGGACACCGTCAACGTCGGCCGCACCATCGACATGGTCAAGGCCGACGAGCGGCCGTCGGAGGTGCTGACCGCCGAGGTCCTACGAGCCGGCAAGGGCCGCACGGTGCGCCCCAAGACCGCCGGCCAGAAGCGCTACACCGACGCCATCGCCGCCAACGTCATCACCTTCGGAATCGGCCCGGCCGGCACCGGGAAGTCCTACCTGGCGGTGGCCCAGGCCCTGCAGGCCCTGCAGGCCAAGCAGGTCGAGCGGATCATCCTGACCCGGCCGGCAGTGGAAGCCGGCGAGCGCCTCGGCTACCTGCCCGGCGACCTCATGGCCAAGGTGGATCCCTACCTCCGCCCCCTCTACGACGCCCTGTTCGACATGGTGGGGACCGACGGCGTCCCCCGCCTCATGGACCGCGGTGCCATCGAGGTGGCACCGCTGGCCTTCATGCGTGGCCGCACCCTCAACCGCAGCTTCATCATCCTGGACGAGGCGCAGAACACCAGCCCCGAGCAGATGAAGATGTTCCTGACCCGCATCGGCTACGGCTCCAAGGCGGTGATCACCGGTGACGTGACCCAGATCGACCTGGCCGGCAACAAGTCCGGCCTGCTCGGCCTGGAGGAACTGCTGGGCGAGATCGACGGGCTGGCCTTCGTCCGCCTCGGCTCTCGAGACGTCGTCCGCCACCGCATCGTCCAGGACATCGTGGACGCCTACGAGCGGGCCGGTGAGTCCAGGCGGTGAGCACGCCCGAGGTCTTCGCGGCGGACGAACAGAGCGCCCATCCGGTCGACACGCTGCGCTGGGTGCGCCTGGCCCGCGGTGTGCTGGAGGCCGAGGGCGTCCGGGGCGACGCCGAGCTGTCCATGCTCTTCGTCGACGAGGACGCCATCGCCGAGCTGAACCGCCGCTTCGCGGGCAACGACCACCCCACCGACGTGCTGGCGTTCCCCATCGACGAGGACCCGGTGGAGGGCGGCCGGTTCCCCGACTCGGGCGGCTCCGGGCCCGGCTGGGTGCCGCCAGAGGAGGAGGACCTGCCCCTGCTGATCGGCGACGTCGTCATCTGCCCGGCCGTGGCCAGCCGCAACGCGGCCGCCCACCAGCGCAGCTACGAGGACGAGATCGCGCTGCTCGTCGTGCACGGCGTCCTCCACCTGATGGGCATGGACCACGTGGACGACGAGGAGGCCGAGGCCATGGAGCGCCGGGAGCAGGAGCTGCTGGAGCGGTTCCACCGACATAGACCGGGAGCGCCGGCATGAGCACGACCGACATCGTGATGCTGGCGGCCGTGGGCGCCCTGTGGCTGTTCGCCGCCTTCCTCGCCCTCTCCGAGACCAGCCTGACCCGCATCAGCCGGATCAAGGCCATCACCATGGACGAGGAGGGGACCCGCGGCGCCGGCCGGGTCGCCCGGCTGGTGGAGCACCCGGAGCGCTTCCTGACGCCGGTGCTCCTGCTGGTGCTGCTGTGCCACCTGGTGGCCGCCACGCTGCTCGGCGTCGTGGCCGACCGTCACCTCGGCGGCGCCGGCCTCACCATCGTCACCGTCGCCCAGGTGATCGTCGTCTTCGTGTTCCTGGAGTCAGCCCCCAAGACGTGGGCCGTGCAGCACCCGGAGCGGGCGGCGCTGCTGGCTGCGCCGCTGGTGAGCCTGATCGTGAGCTTCCCGCCGGTGCGCCTGCTGGCTCGGGGGCTCATCAAGCTGTCGAACATCATCCTGCCCGGCAAGGGCCTGAAGCAGGGCCCCTTCGTGTCGGAGGAGGAGCTGCTGGCCACGGTGGACGTCGCCCTGGAGGACGACGTGATCGAGCACGACGAGCGGGCGCTCATCCACTCGATCATCGAGTTCGGCGACACCGTCGCCCGGGAGGTGATGGTCCCCCGGCCCGACATGGTGGCCGTGGAGGAGCGGGGGCGCGTGAACGACGTCATGGAGATCGCCATGGCGGCCGGCTATTCACGCATCCCGGTCTGGGAACAGAGCATCGACAACGTCACCGGCGTGGTGTTCACCAAGGACCTGATGCGGGCCGAGCGCGAGGGCCGCACCGAGAGCGAAGTGCGCACCCTGAAGCGCCAGCCGCACTTCGTGCCCGAGACCAAGCGGGTCAGCGAGCTCCTCCGCGAGATGCAGAGGGAGAAGTTCCACATGGCCATCGTGCTCGACGAGTACGGCGGCACGGCCGGCCTGGTCACCCTCGAGGACCTGATCGAGGAGCTGGTGGGTGAGATCGTCGACGAGTTCGACGTGGAGGAGCCTCTCAGCGAGCCGCTCCCCGACGGGGGTATGCGGGTCAACGCCCGGATGGCCATCGACGAGGTGAACGACCTGCTCCACGCCGACCTGCCCACCGGCGACTGGGACACCGTGGGGGGCCTGCTGTTCAACCTGCTGGGCCACGTCCCGACCGAGGGCGAGGGGGCCAACGTGGACGGCCACCGCCTGGTCGCGGAGAAGGTCCAGGGCCGTCGCATCGGCCGGGTGCGGATCATGAAGCTGGCATCCTCGGACGACGCGCCCACCCCGGGGTGAGGTCCGGCTTCGCCACGCTGGTGGGCCGGCCCAACGTCGGCAAGTCCAGCCTGGCCAACGCCATCCTCGGCACCAAGATGGCCATCGTCTCCGACAAGCCCCAGACAACCCGCACCGAGATCCGCGGCGTCGTCCACCGCCCCGGCGCGCAGCTCGTCCTGACCGACACGCCCGGCGTCCACAAGCCTCGCACCGCGCTCGGGCACCGCCTGAACGACACCGCGCTCCACGCCGTCGGCGGCGGTGACCTGGTGGTGCTGGTCCTGGACGCCACGGCGCCGGTGGGCACGGGCGACCGCTTCGTCGCCGCTCGCGTGCCGCCGGGGTCGCTGGTGGTGGTCAACAAGGTGGACGCCGCGTCGCGCGCCCAGGTGCTCGGCCAGCTGGTGCGGGCCGCCAACCTGGGGCTGGGCGACTGCTACCCCGTCTCGGCCCGCACCGGCGAGGGGGTGGCCCTGCTGGTCGACGCAATGGTCGCCGCCCTGCCCGAGGGCCCGGCGCTGTACCCGCCCGAGGTCGTCACCGAGACGCCCGAGGCCGAATGGGTGGCCGAGCTGGTGCGCGAGCAACTCCTCGGCATCTGCCGCGACGAGCTGCCGCACTCGATCGCCTGCCGGGTCGTGGAGTGGGAGTGGCCCCGTGTCCGGTGCGAGATCCTGGTCGAGCGGGAGTCCCAGAAGGGCATCGTCATCGGGCGCCGGGGCGCGGTGCTCAAGGCCGTCGGCACCGCCGTCCGCCAGGAGCTGCCGCCCGGCGCGTTCCTGGAGCTGGTCGTCCGGGTGGAGCGGGACTGGCCGCGCCAGCCCCGGGCCCTCGACGAGCTGGGCTACTGACTCAGAACGCGGCTTCGGCGGTGTTCCACACCAACGGGAACACGAACAGCGCCAGCCCGAGGGGCACCAGCCCGATGCTCGACATGGCCGGTGCTCGGTTACCGAGCGCGCCCAGCACGAAGCAGATGAAGGCCGCCAGATAGAAGAAGAACTGCACCTTGAGATCCATGGCAGCGTCCTACCACAGTTTCAAGTCAATAACCCTCCCAGACAAAGGGCTATTTACCTCGAAAGCGGGGGCAGCACGTCGACGGCCCGCTGGCGGAGCCAGTGGTCGGCCAGGACCAGGCAGGCCATGGCCTCGACGATGGGCACGGCCCGGGGCAGCACACACGGGTCGTGGCGGCCCTTGGCCTCCAAGGTGACCGGCCGGCCCTCACGGTCGACGGTCTGCTGGGCCCGGGCGATGGTGGCCGTCGGCTTGAAGGCCACCCGCAGCACGACCGGCTCGCCGTTGCTGATACCGCCCTGCACGCCGCCCGAGCGGTTGCTGGCCGTGTGCGGCGCGCCCTCCGGCCCGGGCACGAAGGGGTCGTTGTGGGCGCTGCCGGTCAGGCGGGTGCCGGCGAAGCCGCTGCCGATCTCGAACCCCTTGGCGGCGGGCAGGGACAGCATGGCCCGGGCCAGGTCGGCCTCCAGCTTGTCGAACACCGGCTCGCCCAGGCCGGCCGGCACGCCCCGGGCCACGCACTCGACGACGCCGCCGAGCGAGTCGCCGTCGCGGCGGGCGGCGTCGATGCGCTCCGCGATCGCCGCCGCGGTCGCCGCGTCCGGGCAGCGCACCGGGTTGGCCTCGACAGCCTCGGCGGTCACGGCCGCCGGGTCGACGTCCACCTCCAGGTCGGCTACCTGG
>DATLFQ010000181.1:0-6509 GCA_035540915.1 Acidimicrobiales bacterium | reverse complement strand
TCGGCCCGCTCGAAGGTGTTCGAGGCGCTGCCCACCGCCGGGCTGCCCTACCAGCTGGCCGGCTGGCCCGAGTTCGAGCGGCTGATGACGACCCTGGTGTCGGCCCGGGCCATCCGGACCATCCGGGAGATCTGGTGGGACATCCGCCCGCATCCGAACTTCGGCACTGTCGAGCTGCGGATCTGCGACGGGTTGCCCACCCTGCGTGAGGTGGCCGCCGTGGCGGCCCTCAGCCAGTGCCTGGTCGAGTGGATGAACGGGCGTCTCGACCAGGGCCTGGAGCTGCCGGCCCAACGGGGCTGGGTGGTCCGCGAGAACAAGTGGCGGGCCGCCCGCCACGGCGTCGACGCCATGCTCATCGTCGACGACGAAGGCCGCCTGCTGCCGCTGCGGGCCGCCGTCGGCGACCTGGTCGAGGTGCTGGCTCCGGTGGCCGAGCGGCTCGGCTGCCCCGACGAGCTGGGCGACGTCCTCGCCATGGCCGAGCGGCCGAGCTACGTGCGTCAACGCGCCGTGGTGGCCGCCGGTGGGTCGCTGGTCGACGTCGTTGACACGCTCGTCGCCGAGCTGCGCAGCGACGATCCGTGGCCGGCGAGGGTCGGACCGTGACCCCGCACCGACCGGGAACTTGGCACAATGGGCGTTCACCGAAGGGGGGCCGGGTGAACGAAGGCATCGAGGTGATCCAGAACGTCCGCGTCTTCGCCGTGGAGTGCGAGGGCGAGGAGTTGCGGGTCGACCTCTACGGGGGCGACGACTGCGCCTGTGGCACGCTGATCTACCGGTTCCGGGACCGCCGCGAGCGCCGGGAGCGGGCGGCGCTGCTGCGCCGCTGGTGCGACTCGGCCACGCCGCTGACCTACGTCAGCCGCAACGACACGGCCACGCTCCTCGACGAGCTGGCGCTCCTGGCCGACGCCATGGAGAACTGAGGCTGGAGGAGTGAGGCTGGAGGGCATCGCCGGGCGCCGGGCCGGGTAGCACACCAGCGTGCCTCCACCGTCCCCTGCCGGTTCGCCGCCCGCCGAGACCTCACCAGCCCTGCCCGCCGCCTTGCTCGCCGGTCGCTACCGCATCGGCGAGCTCCTCGGCCGGGGCGGCATGGCCGAGGTGTACGACGGCTGGGACGAGCGTCTTCACCGCCCGGTGGCGGTGAAGCTGCTCCGGCCCGAGATGCGGGCCCGCCCCGACGTCCGGAGCCGGTTCCAGGTGGAGGGCCGCTCCGCCGCCCAGCTCGCCCATCCGAACGTCGTGGCGGTGTACGACACCGGTGACCACGACGGCTCCCCGTTCCTGGTGATGGAAAGGCTTCCGGGCGACACGCTGGCCGACCGACTCGCCGAGGGTCCGCTGCCCGCGCCGGCAGTCGACCGGCTCGCCCGCGAGGTTCTGGCTGCGCTCGGGGCCGCCCACGCCGCGGGGATCGTGCACCGCGACGTCAAGCCGGCGAACATCCTCCTGGCGCCAAACGGATCAGCCAAGGTCGCCGATTTCGGCATCGCCAAGAGCGCCGAGCTGGCGGCCGGCGACCCGACCACCGCCGGCGTGCTCCTGGGCACGCCGGCCTACCTGGCGCCCGAGCGGGTGATGGGGGAGGCGGCCACGGCCCGCTCCGACCTGTACGGGCTGGGGGTGGTGCTGTACGAGGCGCTGGTCGGCGCCAAGCCGTTCCAGGCGGCGACGCCCCTCGCCATGGCCGCAGCCATCCAGACCGAGACGCCGCCGCCCCTCTCCCAGGTGTGCCCGGACGCCGACCCGGGACTCGTGGCGGCGGTGGACGGCGCCATGGCCCGCGACCCCGCCGCCCGCCCGGCCACCGCGGCGGCGATGGCGGCGCTGCTCGACGCCGGCCCCGCCGGCGGGGCGGGGGCCGGTCCGGCCGCAGCCGTCACTGCGGTGCCGGACCCGACCGCCGTCCTGCACACGGGCGCCGTCCGGGCCGGCGGGCCGGTACGCCGACCGAGCCCCCGCCTCTGGCCCCTGGCCGTGGCCGCCGCCCTCGTGCTGGCTCTGGTCCTGGCGGCGTCGCTCGGCGGGGGCGGGGAACGTGCCGTGGCGGGCGATGCCGCGCAGGTGGCGGCGCTGCGCGATCTCGCTCAGCGGGCGGAGACCGGCGACGGGCCGCGTGGTCCCGAGGCGGCCACGCGGCTCCGTGCGCTCGCCGACGCGCTGGCGTCAGGCGACCGTCCGGTGGACGACGCCCGGGCGCTGGCTGCCGACGTCGGCACCTGGCACGCAAACGGCGAGCTGTCGACGGCGGCGGCCAGCGAGATCGTGGCTCTGCTGGGACAGCTGCCGGGCGTCGGTGCCATGCCCGCCGTCACGGCGCCGACGACCGCGGCACCACCGCCCACCACGGCCCCGCCCCCGACCGCCTCGCCGGCGGCGCAGCTGCGCAGCGGCGATGATGAAGGTGACAAGGAACGGGGCGGCGGCGAGGGTAGGGGCAAGCGGGGGCAGAAGGACGACAACGACTGAGAGCGGGCCGGCCGATCCCGCCGCACGAGCGAAGGAGGCGCTGGACCGCATCGCCCACCTGCTGGAGCGCGCCCGGGAGCCGACCTACCGGGTCCGGGCCTTCCGCGGCGCGGCCGAGGTGGTGGCCCGCCTCGACCCCGGCGAACTCGCCGATCGGGCGGCCACCGGGCGGCTCCGCCAGCTCCCGGGTATCGGCGAGAAGACCGAACGGGTCATCCTGCAAGCGCTCGCCGGCGAGGTGCCCTCCTACCTGGCCCGCCTGGAGGGCCTGACGCCCGACCCGGCCACCGGCGCGGGCGCCGGCCTGCGGGCCGCGCTCCGCGGCGACTGCCACGTCCACTCCGACTGGTCCGACGGCGGCAGCCCGATCGAGGTCATGGCCCGCACGGCGGCCGGGCTGGGCCACGAGTACATCGTGCTGACCGACCACTCGCCCCGGCTCACCGTCGCCAACGGGCTGTCGCCGGACCGGCTCCGTCAGCAGCTGGACGTGGTCGCCGCCCTCAACGAGGAGCTGGCGCCCTTCCGGATCCTGACGGGCATCGAGGTCGACATCAACGAGGACGGGTCGCTCGACCAGGAGGCCGACCTGCTGGCGCGGCTCGACCTGGTGGTCGGCAGCGTCCACTCCAAGCTGCGGATGGAGTCGGCCCCGATGACGCGCCGGATGGTCGCCGCGCTCGCCAACCCCCATCTCGACGTCCTGGGGCACTGCACCGGGCGGCTGCTGGTGGGCCGGGGCCGGCCCGAGTCGACCTTCGACGTGCCTGCCGTGATCGACGCCGCGCTCGCCTACGACAAGGCCATCGAGGTCAACTGCCGCCCCGAGCGCCTCGACCCGCCCATGCGCATCCTCGAGCAGGTGGTGGCGGCCGGCGGTCGCCTGTCGATCGACACCGACGCGCACGCCCCGGGCCAGCTGGAGTGGCAGCCCTTCGGTTGTGACCGGGCGGTCGCGGCCGGCGCCGGCCCCGGTCAGGTGGTCAACGCGCTGCCGCTGGCCGAGTTGACGGCGTGGACGGCCACTCACGGCTGACGCCTCGCCCGCTCGGTACGCTCGATCCCGTGCAGCAGCGGCCGACGGCCCGTTTCGAGGAGCTCGTGGCGGGGCCGGAACCCGACCTGGCGGCCGCACTGGACGAGGCGGCGGCGCTCCTGGCGGCCCATGCCAACCCCGGGCTCGACGTCGGAGCGGTGCTGGGTCGCCTGGACGAGCTGGCCGCCGGCGTCCAGGTGGCGTCGCTGGCCGGTCTCCGCCACCACCTGTTCGAGGTGGTGGGGTTCGACGGCAACCACCGCAGCTACCACGACCCTCGCAACTCGTTCCTCGACGCGGTCCTCGATCGGCGGGTCGGCATCCCCATCTCCCTGGCCGTGGTCACCATGGAGGTCGGCCGGCGGCTCGGCGTGGCGCTGGCCGGAGTGGCCCTGCCCGGCCACTTCCTCGTGCGCGAGGGCGACGGGTCGGCCGCCGCCGTCAACTACGTGGACCCGTTCCGTTCGGGCCGCCTCCTGGACCGCGACGGCTGCGAGGCGCTCTACCGATCGATGTTCGGGGAGACCGCCCCCTTCGACGACCGCCTGCTGGCCGCCGTCGGCCCCCGGGCCATCCTCACCAGGATGCTGGCCAACCTGCGGTCGATCTACCAGGCGTCGGGCGACGCCCGGTCGCTCGGGTGGGCCCTGCGCCTGCGGGCCGCCATACCGGCCGCCACCCCCGCCGAGCTGGCCGACCGGGCCAGCGCACAGGCGGCCCTGGCCCGGTTCGGCGACGCGGCCGTCACGCTGGAGCAGCTGAGCACCGCGTTGCCTCGGGCCCGGGCGGACCGGGCCCGCGCCACCGCTGCGCTGCTCCGCGCGCGGCTCAACTAGCTGCCGGCGGCGACCCGGTAGCGGTCACGCAGGCCGGCCTTGTACAGCTTGCCGGTCTGGTCGCGGGGGAGGGCGGGGTCGAAGTCGATCCGGCGGGGGCACTTGTAACCGGCCAGGCGCTGGCGGCACCAGGCCAGCAGCTCGTCCTCCAGCGCCGGGCCGGCCTCGGCCATGTCGACCGGTTGCACCACGGCGTGCACCGCCTCGCCGAGGTCGTCGTGGGGGATCCCGAAGACCGCCGCGTCCAGCACACGCGGATGGCTGACCAGCGCGTTCTCGGCCTCCTGCGGGTACACGTTCACGCCGCCCGAGATGATGGTGAACGCCTTGCGATCGGTGAGGAACAGCCAGCCGTCCTCGTCCAGGTAGCCGACGTCCCCGAGGGTCGACCACCCCTTGTGGTTGTGGGCGCCCGCCGTCTTGGCCGGGTCGTTGTGGTACTCGAAGTCCGGGCCGTCCTCGACGTAGATGGTGCCCGGGTGGCCCGGGGGCAGCTCGCTGCCGTCGTCGTCGAGCACGTGGATGGTCCCGGCCAGCGACTGGCCGACAGTGCCGGGCCGGGCCAGCCATTCGGCGCTGGTGCAGGCGACGAAGCCGTTGCCCTCCGTGGCCCCGTAGTACTCGTTCACCACCGGGCCCCACCACTCGATCATCTGCTGCTTGACCGGGATCGGGCAGGGCGCCGCCCCGTGGATGCAGCAGCGCAGGCTCGACACGTCGGCCGCCGCCCGTTCCGCCTCGGGCAGCCGCAGGAGTCGCACGAACATGGTCGGGACCACGAGCGCGTGGGTGGCGCGGTGTCGCTCGACCAGGCGGAGGAACTCCGAGGCGTCGAAGCGCTCCATGATCACCACCGTGCCGCCGGCCCGGGTGACGGCGGTGGAGAACCACAGCGGGGCGGCGTGATACAGCGGCGCCGGGGACAGCAGCACCATGGTCTCGTCGAAGTCGTAGAGCATCTGCCCCACGCCCAGGATCACGTCCACCTTCGGGGTGCCGAGCGGCACGCCGGGCAGCGGCTTTCGCACCCCCTTGGGCTGGCCGGTGGTGCCCGAGGAGTACAGCATGGAGCGGCCCTCGAGCTCGGGCTCGGCCGGTTCGGGTGGGGTGGCGGCCAGGACCTCGTCCAGCTCCTCGTAGCCGGCCAGCGGCCCGCCGGCCACCAGGTGGACCCGCACCGACGGCACGCGGTCGATCACGGCGGCCGCGACGCCGGCCTGGGCGACGGAGGTCACCAGGGCCACCGCGCCGGCGTCCTCCAGGATGTAGGCCGCCTCGGCCACCGTCAGGCGGGGGCTGACGGTCGTGTAGTAGAGCCCGGAGCGCTGCGCCGCCCAGACGACCTGCAGGTAGGCCGCGTTGTTCTCCATCAGGATCGCGACCAGGTCGCCCGGCCGCACGCCCCGGTCCTGCAGGGCGCGCGCCAGCCGGCGGGAGGCGTCGTCGAGCTGCCCGTAGGTCACCGTCCGGCCGGAGCCGCCCATGATGTACGCGGCCTTGCCGGGCCTGGTGGCGGCGACGGCGCCCGGATGCACGGCCCTGGAGACTACGCCTGCGCTCCCGGCACGGGCAGCCGAGCCGCTCGTAGGGTGGCGGTGTGCTGCGGTCGGATCGACGACGTCGCGCCGCGTGGATCGTGCTGTGCGCCGTGGTGCTGGCCGGCCGTCGCGTCTGGCAGCCGGCCGGCCAGCGGGGGCCGGGTGGCCGTCGAGCGGACGTGGCAGCCGATCGACGACTCGCCGCTCAGCCGGCGGCCTGGACGGGCCGCGGTGTGGACCGGCGCCGAGATGCTCATCTGGGGAGGAGCGTTCCTGTGTGCCAACGACCGGTGCGACGAGGAGATCGCCCAGCCGGCCAGCGACGGTGCGGCCTACGCCTCCACCCCCGATCGCTGGCGGCCGGTGGCCGCGAGCCCGCTGGCGGCGCGGGACCGGCCGGCGATGGTCTCCGCCGGCAACCAGGTCCTGATCTGGGGTGGCAGCGCCGGGCGGCACTTCTTCGGCGACGGCGCCGTGTACGTGCCGGCGGCCGACCGCTGGGAACCGATGCCCGAGTCCCCGCTGCGGCCGCGAGGCGGCGTGTCGGGGGTCTGGACCGGCCGCGAGCTGCTGCTGTGGGGCGGGAGCGCCGGCGCCCAGTTCTTCGCCGACGGAGCGGTC
>DATLFQ010000180.1:0-3357 GCA_035540915.1 Acidimicrobiales bacterium | reverse complement strand
GGTGGCAGCGGTTGGCCAGCAGGTCGGCCGCGGCGACCAGGACGTTGTCCTCGTCGTCCGGGTCGACGGCGACGGTCGGGCCCTCGAACGTGCGGGCGACCGCGGAGATCCCCGACACCCTCGACTCGTCCTCGACCTCCGACGCCACCGCGGCGGGCGCCGGCGCCGCCACCGATGACGACGCGGCCGCCAGAGCGATCACGAACAGCACCCTTCGAGTGTCCACGAGAACCGCCCCCCCAGACGACCTACCGGCAGAACCGCGATAGAACCGCGTCAGCATTGCACACGATCGGGCGGTGCGTGCGCCCGCCGTTCAGTCCTTGGCGTCGGCCCAGGTGCGGCCCCAGGAGAGGTTGACCTCGAGCGCCACGCACAGCTCGCAGGCGCCCCGCATGGCGTCCAGGGTGAGCGCAGCGGCCGCCTCCCGCTCCTCGTCGGGGACTTCGACGATGACCTCGTCGTGGACCTGCAGGACCAGCCGGCTGGCCAGGCCGTTCCGCTCGAGGGCCGAGTCCAGCCGCACCAGGGCCACCTTGAAGATGTCGGCGGCCAGGCCCTGGATGCCGGCGTTCATGGCCTGGCGCTCGCCGGCCTGGCGGATGCGGAAGTTGGACGACGCCAGCTCGGGAATCTGGCGACGGCGGCCGAACAGCGTCTCGGTGTAGCCCCGCTGGCGGGCCTCCTCCACGGTGCGGTCCATGTAGGCCCGCACGTTGGGGAAGGCCTCGAAGTAGGCAGCCAGGATGAGTGCCGCCTCCTCGACGGCGATGCCCAGGCGAGAGGCCAGGCCGTAGGACTCCATGCCGTAGGCCAGCCCGTACGACACCATCTTCGCCTTGGACCGCTGCGCCCGCGTGACCTCGCCCGGCTCGACCGAGAAGATGCGTGACGCCGTGGCGGTGTGGATGTCGGTGGCCGACGTGAAGGCGTCGATGAGGCCGGGGTCCTGGGCCAGGTGGGCGATCACCCGCAACTCGATCTGGTTGTAGTCGGCGACCAGGAACCACCAGCCGGGGTCGGGCACGAAGGCCCGCCGGAAGCGCCGGCCCTCGTCGGTGCGGACCGGGATGTTGTGCAGGTTGGGCCGGTCGGAGGACAGCCGCCCGGTGCGGGCGACCGTCTGCTGGAAGGTGGCGTGGATGCGACCGTCGGCGGCCACCTCGGCCACCAGGCTCTCGCCGTAGGTGGACCGCAGCTTCTCGACCTCCCGGTAGCGCAGCAGCCGCTCGACGATGGGATGCTGGTCCTTGAGCTTCTCCAGCGACGCGGCGTCGGTGGAGAACCCGGTCTTGGTCTTCTTCTGTGGCTGCAGGCCGAGCTCGTCGAACAGCACCGACCGCAGCTGCTTGGTCGAGTTGACCAGGAACGGGCGGCCGGCCAGCTCCTGCACCTCGGCGTCGAGCTGCTCCACCTCGGCGGTCAGCCCGTCCACCAGCTGCCGGAGGTAGGTGGCATCGACCCGCACCCCGACGCGCTCCATGCGGGCCAGCACCCGGACCAGGGGCCGTTCGACCTCGTCGTACAGACGCCGCAGGCCGCGGGCGTCGAGGGCGGCGGCCAGGTCGGGCGCCAGCCGGGCGACGGCGGCCGCCCGCCGGGCTGCGTCGTCGACCGCGTCGGTCCCGGCCCCGTCCAGGTCCAGCTGGCCGGGCGGCGGCCCTCCCGGTGCGGCCAGCTCGAAGCCGCCGTAGCGGGCGCACAGGTCCTCCAGGAGGTAGGCCGGGTCGGCCGGGTCCAGGAGGTAGGCGGCCACCGCCGTGTCGAGGTCGAGGGCCACCAGGTCGACCGCGTGGCGCTCCAGGCCGCGCATGGCCTCCTTGGCCCGGTGGGCCGAGACCGGCCGGCCCCCGGGCCCGAGCAGGCGGCCCAGGGCGCCGGCGACGGCGGCGTCGCCCAACAGTTCTCCCGGGACCCACAGCGCGTGCGCCTCGTCCGGCGCCAGGGCGACCCCGGCGAGGTCCGAGCGGGCCTCCGGGCCGGTCCAGGCGACGGCCAGCGCCAGCGTCCCGGCACCGGCGCCGAGTGCACGCAGTTCCCGGCAGGCGACGTCCCCGTCGGCCAGCCTCGCCACCGCCACGTCCAGCGCCGCGGCTGCCGGCTCCGCGCTGCCGACCGGGGCGGCGCCGCCGGCGCCGGTCCCGACCGCTTCCAGGAGGCGGTCCCACAACGTGCGGAACTCCAGGAAGTTGAACAGGCTGCGGACCTCTTCGACGTCCCAGCCGCCCATCGTCAGCTCGGACGGGTCGCAGTCCAATGGCACGTCGCGGACCAGCGGGGTGGCCCGGGCGTTGCGGCGCACCTGCTCCTCGTGGGCGGCGAGGGCCTCGCGCAGCTTGGGCGTGCACCGGTCGAGATTGGCGAACACGCCGTCCAGGTCGCCGTGCTCGTTCATCAGCTTGGCCGCCGTCTTCTCCCCCACCCCAGGGACGCCGGGAAGGTTGTCGGACGTGTCCCCCCGCAGCGCCGCGTACTGCGGGTAGAGCCGGGGATGGACGCCGGTGCGCTCGGTGATGCCCGACTCGTCGTAGAGGACGTAGTCGCTGACGCCCCGCCGGTTGTAGAGCACCTTGACGTGGGGGTCCTCGACCAGCTGGTAGGCGTCGCGGTCGCCCGTGACCACGATCACGTCGTCGCCGCGGTCGCGGCCCTGGGTGGCGAGGGTGGCGATCACGTCGTCGGCCTCGAACCCCGGCACCTCCAGCAGCGGGATCCGCAGGGCCTGGACCACCTGGCGGACGAGCCCCATCTGCTGGCGCAGGATGTCCGGCGCGGCCGCCCGCCCGGCCTTGTAGTCGGGGACCATGGCGTGGCGGAAGGTGGGCTCGGGGCGGTCGAAGGCGACGGCGATGCCGTCCGGCCGGTGGTCCTTCAGCAGGTTGACCAGCATGGAGGTGAACCCGAACACCGCGTTGGTCACCTGCCCGGACGCGGTGGCCATGTCGGTGGGCAGGGCGAAGAAGGCGCGGTAGGCCAGGCTGTTGCCGTCCAGCAGCATCAGCGTGGCCACCGGGTGATGCTACGGAACCGGTGCTACCGAGGGGGCGGGGCCGCCGGCGCACCGGGCACGGTGCAGCTGAAGGTGGAGCCGGCGCCCTCCTCGCTGGGGACTTCGATGGTTCGGCCGTGCCCGGCGCCTGGCGAGGCGGGTCGGGAAGATGAGCCGTCCGGCCCGTCCCCGGTAGCCCGACCGGGCCACTCCCGGCCCTCCGACCGGGGGGCGCAGAGCCCCCTGCTAGCGTCGAGCGCTCCCGTGCCGACCCGAGACGACCTCCGCAACGTGGCCATCGTGGCCCACGTCGACCATGGCAAGACCACCCTCGTGGACGCCATGCTCTGGCAGTCGGGGGCGTTCCG
>DATLFQ010000179.1:0-5643 GCA_035540915.1 Acidimicrobiales bacterium | reverse complement strand
GAAGAGCCCGACGACGCACGCGAGAATGCACAGGCGGAACGACCACTTCCGGCGCCGGCGGGCCCGCTCGGCCTCCAGCTCCCGACGCCACCAGGTCTGTGGTGCGCTCTCGACGAGATCGCCCAGGAGGCGGGCGATCTCGTCGAGAGCGCACCACAGACCTGGTGGCGTCGGGAGCTGGAGGCCGAGCGGGCCCGCCGGCGCCGGAAGTGGTCGTTCCGCCTGTGCATTCTCGCGTGCGTCGTCGGGCTCTTCCTCGTCGTGCGCACCGTGCGATCGCTGGTCTGGGACCAGGGGGCCGTTCCCCACGGCGCGGTCGACACGCTCATCTCCTACGGCAGCTTCTTCTGGGCCATCCCGGCCCTGCCCGCATTCCTGGCGCTCCTCGGCCTCGTGAGCTACCGCGGCCTGCCGTCCACCTCGAGGGGCGCGCCGGCGGCCGACCCCTACCCCATCGCCTGCCCGAACGAGGTCTGCTTCCGAATCGTGTCGAGAGGCCGCAACGCCGACGCACTCCGAGGCACGGTCGAGTCGGTCCGGGAGTGCCTCCGGGCCCTGCCGCTGTACCCGTACCGGATCGAGGTGGTCACCGACGTCCCGGTCGAGCTCGACGTCCGCCACGACGTGCGGGCCATGGTGGTCCCGGACGACTACTGCACCCCGAACCGGTCGCAGTTCAAGGCCCGCGCCCTGCAGTACGCCATCGACGTCTCGGACCTGCCCGACGACGCGTGGATCATGCACCTCGACGAGGAGTCGCACCTGTCGCCGTCGGTCGTCGTGGGCATCCGGGACGCGGTGAACGAGGAGGAGCGGTCGGGTCGCCACCGCATCGGGCAGGGGCTGATCCTCTACCACCGCAACCTGGACAGCCACCGCTTCCTGACCCTGGCCGACATGATCCGCACCGGCGAGGATCTCGGCCGCTTCCACTTCCAGCACCGGCTGGGGTTCACCCTCTTCGGGCTGCACGGGTCGTTCATCCTCGTCCGCAACAGCGTCGAGCGGGCGGTGGGCTTCGACGTCGGGCCCGAGGGCTCCATCACCGAGGACGCCTTCTGGGCGCTGCGCCAGATGGCGGCCGGCCGGCGGTGCCGGTGGGTCGAGGGGTGCATCGTCGAGCAGGCCCCCGCAACGGTCAAGGACTTCGTCAAGCAGCGTCGCCGCTGGTTCAGCGGCCTGGTGCGGGTCATCCTGTACGCAGAGGCCAAGGTGTGGATTCGGATTCCCCTCGCGATCTCCACCACCTTGTGGGCGGTTTCGTGGCTGGGCCTCGTCTACACCTACGTCAACCTGGTCACAGGGTTCCGCACCGGCACGGTGGTGAGCACGCTGGGCGACTTCGCCTTCAGCCTGTATCTGGTGAGCTACCTGGTCGGCCTGTACGCCAACCTCCGGGACCGTCCGAAGCTCCCGCTCGCCCGGCAGGCCGGACTCTACGCCCTGCAGGTCGTGCTGCTCCCGGTGTTCACCCTGATGGAGGCCGCCGGCGTCATCTATGCGCTCGTCCGGCCCGAGCGCGGCTTCCACGTCATCCGGAAGTAGTGCCCGGCGGGCGGCCGCTTTCCCGCAACGGAGGCAAGTGGTACATTTTTCGCCGATGGGGAGCGGCGGGACCTTGGTTTTTCGCGGTCGTCGGGCGGCTCGGGCGGCGTCGTGCTGGTGGCGATTCGTCGTGGTGGCGGTCGTGGCTGCGGCCGTCGTCGCCCTCCTGCCGGCGGCGCCGGGTTCGGCATCGACGACCGCTCCGGTCGTCGGCGAGCGGCTGTGGGGCGTGAGCACGCCGTCGGGCCCCTGGGACCTCGGCGAGCTGGTGGACGTCGAGCGGGCGGTCGGCAAGCAGGCCGGCATGACGATGTGGGCGCAGGACTTCGCCCACCACCCGAACTTCGACACCCGCCTGGTGGACGGGGTGCTCGACCAGGGTGCCTGGCCCGTGCTCACCTGGGCCCCGTGGGACGACAGCGGCGGGCGCGACCAGCCGCAGTACGCCCTGAGCCGAATCGTCGACGGCAGCCACGACGCGCACATCCGGCGGTGGGCCTCGCAGATCGCCGCCTGGAACCGCCCGCTGATGCTCCGCTTCGCCCACGAGATGAACGGGAACTGGTATCCGTGGTCGGCCGGCGCCAACGGCAACCGCCCGGGTCAGTTCGTTGCCGCCTGGCGCCACGTCCACGACATCTTCCGCCAGGCCGGTGCGACGAACGTGAAGTGGATCTGGTCGGTCAGTGTGGTCTACGACCAGGCCAGCACGGTCGCCGGCCTGTACCCCGGTGACGCCTATGTCGACTACGCAGGCGTCGACGGCTACAACTGGGGCACCACCAACGGCAAGACCTGGCAGAGCTTCGAGTCGGTCTTCGGCGGCACGATCTCGGCGGTACGGGGTCTCACCGGCAAGCCGGTGCTGCTCACGGAGGTGGGCAGCGCCGAGCAGGGCGGCAGCAAGGCGGCCTGGATCGCCGACTTCTTCAACCGCCTCCGGAGCCGGCCCGAGATCGCCGGCTTCATCTGGACCAACCACCGCTGGTCGCAGGACTGGCAGATCGGGAGCTCACCCACCGCGCAGGCCGCATTCGCCCAAGGGGTCGCGGATGCCCGCTATGCGGATGGCGCCACCTTCACGGCCACTGCGCCCCGGCAACCCAGGGCGTTCCTCGGCGCGTCGACCCCGGGAGGGCCGTGGAACTTCACCGACCTCGATGCCTTCGAGGCGGCCGCCGGCCGCAGGGTCGGGCTGTTCATGTGGTACCAGGACTTCGCCCACTACCCGGACTTCGACCCCCGGCTGCCCCAGGCGGTGCTCGATCGTGGAGCCGTCCCGATGCTCACCTGGGACCCTTGGGACAGCTCGGGGCCGGTCGACCAGCCCCGCTACTCATTGGCCCGCATCATCGACGGCAGCCACGACGGGCACATCAGACGGTGGGCCTCGCAGATCGCCGCCTGGAACAAGCCGTTGATGCTGCGCTTCGCGCACGAGATGAACGGGTCCTGGAACTCCTGGTCCGAGGGCGTCAACGGGAACCGGCCGGGCGAGTTCGTCCGGGCCTGGCGCCATGTCCACGGCCTGTTCGAAGCCGCGGGGGCGAGCAACGTGACGTGGGTGTGGAGCCCGAACGTCGTCTACTCGAACTCGCCCCCGTTGGCGCCCTACTACCCGGGCGACGACTACGTCGACCGGGTGGGAATGGACGGCTACAACTGGGGCGACCACTTCGCGCACTGGAAGGCGTGGATGAGCTTCGAGCAGATCTTCGGCCCGACCATCGCCCAAGCGCAGGCCCTCACCTCCAAGCCGCTGCTCGTGGCCGAGACGGCGTCCACCGAAGGCGGCGGCAACAAGGCGGCGTGGATCGCCGACATGTTCGCCGCCCTGGCTCGCCATCCCGAGATCACCGGCGTGGTGTGGTTCAACCACCACAAGGAGACGGACTGGCGCATCCAGAGCTCGGCGGAGGCTGAGGCGGCGTTCCGGCTGGGCGCCGCCAGCGCCAGGTTCGCCCCGGCCTGACCTCGCCGAGGGCGATCCGTCCGCTCTAGCGCCGGACGATCCAGTTGTCCCGAAGGACGGCGGCCTCCAGCTCCAGGTCGTCGAGCCGGCTCTTGACCACGTCGCCGATGCTCACGAGGCCGCAGAGCCGGTCGTCCTCCACCACCGGGACGTGGCGGTTGCGCGACCTGGTCATGTCGACCATGACCTTCGTGACCGGGTCGTCCGGCGAGCACGTCGGCGTCCCCCTGGTCATCACGTCACGAACCTGCAGTTCGAGCAGGCGGCTCCCGTGGCGGGCCAACCCTCGCACCACGTCCCGCTCGGCCAGGACGCCGTCGACGAGCGCCCCGTCGGGCGACACCACCAGCGCCCCGATGTTGAGCGTCGTCAGCTTGTGGAGGGCGACCGGCATCATGGAGTCGCCGCGTACGGTCTCCACCTCGGTTCCCTTGGCGCGGATGATGTCTCGCACTCGCATGGTCACCTCTCTGGGGAGCCGAGCGGCCCTACGCCATGATGAGCCGAGGGGACGCCCTTGGCAACCCGCTTCGGAACGTCCGCTTCGATCACGGTCGGGCGGCTCGAGCCGGGCAGCGGGGGAGTGGTAGCCGCCCTGTCCAGCCAGGGACGGATGTGGTCGGCCCGAGGGTGGCACCGAGCGGTACTGGTGGTCACACCCGGCGCTCGTACCGGATCGCGCGCGGCCCGCCACGCCTGGTCATCGGCGACGAGCCGGACGTGGTCGTCGAGTTTCCCTCGGCGCCTCCGCGGGCTGACATCGAGGTCGTCAGTTCCCGGCAGGCGCCAGCGGGTTGACGAGGCCGTGCGCGATGGCGAAGCGGGTCGCGTCGGAGCGGCTCGAGACGTCGCACTTCGTGTAGATGCGTTCGATGTGGGTCTTGGCCGTCTTCAGCGTGATGCCGAGCGCATAGGCGACCTGCTTGGCCGATGCACCGGTCGCGATCAGCACGAGCACCTCGACCTCACGTGCGGTGAGGCCGGCCGGGCCGGACTGCCGACGCGGCCGCTGGCCCACGGCGCCGAGGACGAGTTCCACCGCCCCCGATTCGAGCCGTCCAGCGCGAACCCCGGCGCGCAACCTTCTCGCCGCCTGCGACCGCGACGACCGCTTGGCCCCGGCTCCGGGGGTAGTCATCGCCTGGTACGCCTCGCCGGCGTCGATCAGCTGGCTGTAGGTCGGCGAGAAGTCGATCATCTCGCAGGGCTCGTCACCGATGACCCAGGCGTCGTGGCCGGGTGGGATGACCCCAGCGTCACCGGTACCGAAGTCGACCTCGGCGCCGTCCTCCATGACGACACGAAGCCGGCCCGAGACGATGAACAGCTGGTGCAACGCGCGACAGAAGTCCGTTCCGACGACCGGCTTCACGTCGACCGACCACTTCCAGCCCGGCGCCATGACTTCGCGGGTGATCGTCGTGTCGCCGACCGACGCCACCGTCAGGTCCGCCTTGCCGACCCGCCGTCCCGAACGGGTGTCGAGCGCCTTCGCCTCGGGCCGCATCCCTCAATGATGGCCTCCGGACCGCGTCGAGCACGCCATCTGTCGGGCGAACGCCGGACGATCAGTGCGCCCAGCGGCCGTACGGTCCTCCTCGTAGCCAGTGTCACGACCCCAGGAGGGACCATGAGAGCGGAGACGATCGACGCCACGGTCGAGGCGTGGACGAAGGAACCCGACAAGGCGAAGGGAGCCCCGGTGGTGACCGCTCGCGCCGACGAGTGCCAAGCCGTGATCGCAGCCGGGCCGTTCACCTGGCGAGCCGACCTCCCGCCGGCACTGGGCGGTACCAACCAGGCGCCGACTCCGACGGCGCTGCTGCTGGGCGCGCTGGCGGGCTGCGCGGTCGTGTTCGTCCGGGACGCCCTGGCTCCCCAGCTCGGTGTGCGCGTCGACGCCGTCGAGGCGACCGTGCGATGCGAGACCGACGCCCGTGGTCTGCTCGGCGTGGGCGACGCCGCCCCCGACCTGGGCAAGCTCAGCCTCGACGTCAGCATCCAGTCGCCCGACGGAGAGGCGGGCGTGCAGAAGATCGCCGATGTCTGGCAGCAACGGTGCCCGATCTACCTGGCGCTCGTGAAGCCGACCGATGTGGCCCTGCACTTCCAGGCCAGCTGACCGC
>DATLFQ010000178.1:0-8443 GCA_035540915.1 Acidimicrobiales bacterium | reverse complement strand
GTGCACGGGGGTATTGCGCTGGCGCACCTGGCCCCCGGCCTCGGCACGAGACCAGGAAGCCGCTGCCCGGAAACGGGGACGGCTCTCGCACGAGAGGCGAACGAGGACCAAGGTGGAGGGGCGGAGCGGGGCGACGAAAGGGCTCGGCAGGGCCACTGCGCCGCGCCCGGCCGTCCGCTGCCCGGCCCCAGCGTGACAAGGAGATGCATGAACGACCCTGATGTGGTGATCGTCGGTGCCGGCCCCGCCGGTCTCACTGCGGCCTACCAGTTGGCCCGCCGCGGCGTGAAGGCCACGGTGCTGGAGGCCGACAGCGTCGTCGGCGGCATCAGCCGCACCGCCGAGTGCGACGGCTGGCGCTTCGACATCGGCGGCCACCGTTTCTTCACCAAGGTCGCGGCCGTCGAGGAGCTGTGGCGCGAGATCCTGCCCGAGGAGGAGTTCCTGGTCCGGCCCCGGATGAGCCGCATCTTCTACAAGGGCCGGTTCTTCGACTATCCGCTGAAGCCGGCCAACGCCGTCAAGGGGCTGGGGCTGGTCGAGGCGGCCCGCTGCGTCGCCTCCTACGGCTGGGCCCGGGTCCGCCCCCCGGCCGACCAGAGCAGCTTCGAGGGATGGGTGTCCGCCCGCTTCGGCTCCCGCCTCTACCAGATCTTCTTCAAGACCTACACCGAGAAGGTGTGGGGCGTCCCTGCCACCGAGATCAAGGCGGACTGGGCCGCGCAGCGCATCAAGAACCTGTCGCTCGGCAAGGCGGTGCTGAACGCATTGCGCCCCCGGCGGGGCCAGACCGAGATCACCAGCCTGATCGAGCAGTTCCGCTACCCCAAGTTGGGGCCGGGGATGATGTGGGAGCGCTGCCGCGACCTGGTCGAGCAGGCCGGGACCACGGTGGCGATGAACGCGCCGGTGACCGCCGTCCACCACGAGGGCGGGCGGGCCGTAGGGGTCACCGCGGTGAGGGACGGCCGGGCGGAACGGCTGCCGTGCGACGCCGTCATCTCGTCCATGCCGATCAGCGCGCTCGTCCACGCCATGGATCCCCCTGTCCCGCCCGAGGTGGCCCGGGCCGCCTCGGGCCTGCACTACCGCGACTTCCTCACTGTCGCCCTGGTGGTGCCCGAGCACGTGGCGTTCCCGGACAACTGGATCTACGTCCACTCCCCCGAAGTGCGGCTCGGCCGGATCCAGAACTTCGGCGCCTGGTCGCCGCACCTGGTCAAGGACGGCCGGACCTGCCTGGGCCTGGAGTACTTCGTGTTCGAGGGCGACGACCTCTGGACGATGTCTGACGAGGACCTGGTCGCGCTGGGCACGAGGGAGCTGGCCGCCATCGGCCTCGCCGATGCCGACGACGTCCAGAGCGGCTACGTCGTGCGGATGCCCAAGGCCTATCCCGTGTACGACGACGGCTACGCCGGCCACGTGGCCACGCTGCGCGGGTGGCTGGAGGCGAACGTCCCCAACGTCCACCCCGTCGGCCGCAACGGCATGCACCGGTACAACAACCAGGACCACTCGATGTACACCGCGATGCTCACGGTCGAGAACCTGTTCGGCGCCCAGCACGACATCTGGGACGTCAACGTCGAGGCCGAGTACCACGAGCAGAAGCAGGTCACCGCCACGGGGCGCGACGCGCCGGTCCTCGAGCGCCGGGTGATCGACGAGCAGCGGCGGGCCCGCCAGGAGAAGGCGGGTCTCAGCGGCTCTGCTGCGTGAGCGGGCGCAGGGAACGGTGAGGTGACCGCGACCGACCTGGGCCCACGGCCCGGCGCGCCGCCTCCTCCCGCCGGGAAGCGGGCCGGCCGCGCGCTGCCGACCCGACGGTCGCAGCCCTCGCTGCCGCGGGGGGTGGTGGTGGTGATCGCGGTCGGGGCTGTCCTGCGCTTCTGGACGGGCTCGGACCTCTGGCTGGACGAGGCGCTCACCGTCAACATCGCCGGGCTGCCGTTGGGCGAGCTGTTCGAGGCGCTGCGCCGCGACGGCTCGCCTCCCCTCTACTACGTGCTCCTGCACGGATGGATGGAGCTGTTCGGGCGAGGCGATCTGGCCGTGCGCTCGCTGTCGGGCCTGGCCGCCGTCGCCGCGCTGCCGATCGCGTGGGCGCTCGGGCGCGACATCGGCGGTCCGCGGGTGGCGGTCGCCATGGTGGCCCTGCTGGCCACCTCTCCGTTCGCCATCCACTACGCCACCGAGGCCCGCATGTACTCGCTGGTGGTCCTGTTGACCGCGGCGGGCGCCCTTCTGCTGCGCCGGTCACTGCTGCAGCCGCGCGGCCGCGATCTGGCCGGGCTCGGCGTCGTCAGCGGCCTTCTCCTGATCACCCACTACTGGGCCTTCTACCTGATCGCGGCGGTGCTGACCTGGCTGGCGGTGCGGGCGTGGCGGACGCACGACCGGCGGCCGGTGTTCGCCGCGATGGCGGCGACCGCCGCCGGTGGCCTGCTCTTCCTGCCCTGGCTCCCGTCGTTCCTCTTCCAGCTGGGCAACACCGGCACGCCGTGGGGCGGACCGGCCACGTTCACGGCCATCATCGCCACCCTCAACGAGTTCGGCGGCGGCGGCGGCATGCACGGGTGGCTGCTCAGCCTGGTCTTCCTCGGCCTCATCGGGCTCGGCCTGTTCGGGCGACCGCTCGACGGACGGCGCGTCGAGCTCGACCTCCTCACTCGCCCCCGCGCCCGGCCGGCGGCCTTCGTCACGCTGGCAACCCTCGTGCTGGCCATCTCGGTCAACTGGGCTGTGGGGAGCGCATTCGCACCCCGCTACACCGCCGTCGTCCTGATCCCGTTCCTGGTGCTGGTGGCGCTCGGCGTCGGCGTTCTCGACGACGTCCGCGTCCGCACCGGCGTGCTCACCCTTGCCTGCCTGGTCGGGCTGTTCGGCGCCTCCTACAACGTGGTGCTCAACCGCACCCAGGCCGCCGAGGTGGCCGGGGCCCTCCGCCGGCATGCCGCCCCTGGTGACGTCGTCGCCTACTGCCCCGACCAGCTCGGCCCGGCGGTGAGCCGTCTGGCACCGGCGTACCTCGACCAGCGCACCTTTCCCGACGGCGACGGACCGGCCCTGGTCGACTGGGTCGACTACCGGGCCCGGAACCGGGCCGGCGACCCCGCCACGTTCGCCGCCGAGCTGATCGCCGGCGCCGGCCGGGCCAACGACGTGTGGCTGGTGTGGTTCCCGGGCTACCGCACCCTGGGCAACCGGTGCGAGACCCTGAACGCCCACCTGGACCGGCTGCGGCCCGAAGGCTTGTCGCGCGTGGTGGCCAGCAAGCCCGGCCGGTACTTCGAGCCCGCGCAGCTGTGGCGGTTCCGGGGCCCCGACACATGGCAGTGACGGCCCATCACCCAGAGCGACCCGCGCTTGGACCACGCTGTGCGCCATGGCGTTGCCGTACGGCCCCACGCTGGAGCGGTTCCTGCAGCGGCTCAGCAACGAGGGCCGCTCGGCCCGGACGCTGGCCGCCTACCGCTACGACCTCGACGACACGATGCTCGACGTGGCCGTTATCAACGGGCTGCTCCCCGGTCGAGCGGCCCTCGACCGCCTCCCGCGGGTCGAACGGGAACGGGCGGTGCTGGCCGCCTTCGACGTCCTGGATCTGGCCGCCGTCACCGCCGACGAGCTGGACGAGGCGATCGCCGTCTTCCGGACCCGGCCCGACCCGCGCTTCGTCCGCCACCCCGACCGCGCCACCGAGGAGCGGGCGCCGGCGACCGTCGCCCGGCGCACGTCGGCCATCCGTTCGCTCTTCGCGTGGTGCTACCGCACCGGGCGCGTCACCGCCGATCCTGCGGCGCTGCTGCGCCCGCCGAAACGGCGGGCGCGTGTCCCCCGGGCCATGGACCAGGCGACGGCGCTCCGGGCGGTGGCCTCGGCCGGCGACGGGGCCAGCTGGCCCGAGCGCGATCTCCTCATCGTCGTGCTGGCGCTGGCGTGCGGTTTGCGCCTCGACGAGGTCGCCCGGCTCCGCATCGAGGACCTGCAGGGCGACCCGCCGGCGGCCCTCATCGTCCGCGGCAAGGGCGACAAGGAACGACGCCTCGGCCTTCCCGTCGTTGTGCGCGAGGCGGTCGTCGCGTACCTGCCCACCCGGGCGGCACGGCTGGAGCGACTGGGGCTCGAGGCGTCGACCGTGGTCGTGTCCAGCCGGCCCCGGCCCGCGCGCAACCGGGCCGGCGAGGTGGTCGGCACCACGGTCGACGCGAGCCGCGACGCCGTGGTCTACGTCGTCGACCGGATGCTGCGCCGGCTGGGCGCGCGCCGCCGCGGCGTGCGGGTCCACGCGCTGCGCCACACCTTCGCCACGCTCGGCCTCCGCGACGGGGCGTTCAGTCTGCGGCAGTTGCAAGTTGCGCTCGGCCACGCGAGCCTGGCGACGACGCAGGTGTACACCGACGTCACTGATGAGGAGATCGACGCCGCTATGAGACTGCATCCTCTTGGAGGTAACGTCGCCACAAGTTGGGGCGACGTGTAGTGAGCGGCGTAGCGGGGAGAACCACGGCGGCCAATGCGGGCATGACCGGTCCAGAAAAAGGAGAAATCACGAAAATGCGACGACGTGGGGCAGCACTGGCGGCACTGGTGGGAGGCCTGACGGTGCTTGCGCCGGTCGGCGCGGCGGCACAGACCACCACAACTCCGGCACCGCCGGGCATTGCGGAGGCCGTTGCACTCGAAGTCGAGGGCGTGCTGGCTGTCGCCCGCACCACCGCGGAGGCGACGGCCACCACCGGGGAGGCGACGGCCAACGCGCTCGAGTTGTTGGGCGAGCCGCTGAACCTTCTCGGCGTGACGGGCGGGACCCAGACCGGCCCGGGAACCACCGAGGGCGAACTTCTCGACACCGGCGACATCGGCATCGGCCGCGTGGCGCTCGCGCCCTTCGCTGCCCAGGTCACCGAGTCGGTCGAGCGGCGCACCGCAAGGGCCGAGGCGGCCCTGCTGCGGCTGGTCCTGCTCGACCCGGCCCTGCTGGCACTCGACGTGCTGCAGTCGCTGGCCGAGGCGAGCCACACCGACGCGCAGAGCACCGGCAGCAGCTCGAGCGACGGTGCAGTCCTCCAGGTCGGCGGCGAAGGCGGGCTCCGCCTCGTCCTGCTGCACTCCGAGGCGTCCAACATCAACGGCGCCAGCAGCTTCGTGGTCGGTCTCAACGACCTCGAGCTGATCACCGACCGGGACGTCGGCAACGCCATCGACGTGCTCAACCTTCCGGGCCTGCTCACCTTGGGCCTGGTCGGCACCGACGGCGGGCTGGGTGGGCTGGCGTCCGCCACGGGCGTCGACCTCGGCGTCCTCGACACCGTCAGGGCGACGGCGGCCGACGTGACCGCCAGCGGCAGCCCGCTGGCCGCCCCGGCTCCGAGCGAGCTCGGCCAGGGCGACACCGGTGGCCCTGGTGCCGGTGGTGGCGGCGGTGGCGGCCTGGCCGCGACCGGCGGCTCCATCGCCCTGCTGGCCAGCCTCGGCCTCGGCCTTGTGGCGGCCGGTGCCGGCGCCTTCCGCTTCGGGCGGGCCCGCCTGGCGTAGGCATCGCGAGGCACGCCGCCTCACCGAACGTCCTGTTCGACGCATCACCGCCGGCCCGAGCCGGCGGTGATGCGCGTCAGGGCCCCGGAGGTTCCGAGACGGCTCGTTCCATCACGAGACGTTCGCAGACACGGCTGGTGCCGATCATTTGCCTGTCCGCCATCGGCCAGGAGCACGAGCACCGGCTCCAGGGCTACGCCAGTGGAGCCGTCGTTTACAGGCCACGCCGTTCGACCCGACCAACTTGCTGAAGTTCCACCGGCTCCGGCGGGTCCGGTTTGGCCCCGTCGTTCCGAAGGGTAAGGAGCGCCCGAGGTTGGGCCCCGAGCGGTGTCCTGGCGGACCGGGCGAAAGAGGAAGGGACGACAGCGTGAACGCGGAACCGGTGCTCGCGCCCTCCTATCCGCCGGCCGGCCCAGTGGACGTCGGAGCCGCGTTCTTGCACCATGCGCCGGCGGTCCATCGTCTCGCCAACCGCCTCGTCGGCGATCCCACCGCAGCCCAGGACGTCGTTCAGGAGGTGTTCCTGCGGCTTTGCCGCGACCCGGCGAAGTTCCCAGGCGACCTCGCCGCCATCCGCCCGTTCCTGCTGACCCAGTCGCACGGGCGGGCGATGGACCAGGCTCGTGCGGAAACGGCGCGGGCCCGCCGGGAGCGGCGCCATCAGGAGCGCTGCGCCGCGCCGGCGCCAGGAGTCGACGACGGGGTCTGCGATGCGCTGATGAGCGCCCGGGTACGCCGTGCGCTGGCCTCCCTTCCGCGATCGGAATCCGATGCCATCTCGTTGGCCTTCTTCGGCGGTCTCAGCTACCGAGCGGTCGCGCTTCGGCTCGGGATCGCCGAGGGCACGGCCAAGAGCCGGATCCGCAGGGGTCTCGACCGAATGCGCGCCGACCTGCGCGACCAGTTCGCCAACGGCGAGCGCGAGTCGTCCGCGCCATGAGCCGATGCCCCAGAGCGGCCGATCCGATCGGGAGCTGGCTCCGTACCAGAGGTGACCGCACGAGTTCTCGCACCCTGGAGGAGCCCACATGATCCGTTGGTCCCGAGCCGGCCTCGCCGTCGCCGTCGGCCTGACTGCCATCGCGGTCGCCGTCCCCACCGGCTCCGCCTCCAGCCACCGGGAAGCGCCCCTCACGGCCGCCGACCCGCAGATCGACTCCACGGATCTCTATGCCTTCGTCAGCCCCGACGCCGCTGACACCGTCACGTTGATCAGCAACTGGATCCCCTTCCAGGAGCCGGCCGGCGGCCCGAACTTCTACCTGTGGGGGGAAGACGTCCGCTACAACATCAACGTCGACAACAACGGCGACGCCGTCCCCGATGTGATCTACCGCTGGACGTTCGAGACCACGTTCAAGAACCAGGACACATTCCTCTACAACACCGGCCCGGTCGAGACCCTGACCGACCCCGACCTCAACTTCGTGCAGACCTACGACCTCGTGCGGGTCAAGGGCGGCGAGTCCACCACCCTGGTCGACGGTGCGATCGCCGCTCCCTCCAACGTCGGCCGGGCCTCCATGCCCGACTACGCAAAGCTGCGCGATGAGGCCGTCGTCGACTTCGCCGAGGGTGAGGGCCGCAGCTTCGTCGGGCAGGCCGACGACCCGTTCTTCCTCGACCTGCGGGTCTTCGATCTCCTCTACGGAGCGGACCTCGGCGAGGTGGGCCGGGACACCCTCGACGGCTACAACGTCAACGCCCTGGCCATCCAGGTGCCGAAGAACGACCTGGCCGCGGGCGACGACGCCGGCGCCAACCCCATCGTCGGCGTGTGGACCACCGCCGAGCGCCCGGCGATGCGGGTGTCCAAGACCGACGGCACCGTGGACTTCAGCGGCGACTTCGTGCAGGTGTCCCGCCTCGGGAGCCCCTTGGTGAACGAGGTCGTCGTGCCCATCGGCTCGAAGGACGCCTTCAGCGCCAGCAAGCCTTCCAACGACGCCCAGTTCCTGGCCAAGGTCCAGGACCCCGAGGTGCCCAAGCTGATCGAGAAGATCTACGACATCCCGGCGCCGGCCACCCCCCGCCAGGACCTGGTGAGCGTGTTCCTCACCGGTATCGAGGGGGCCACCAAGCCGCCCAACGTCAAGCCCAGCGAGATGCTCCGCCTGAACATGTCGGTGGCTCCGGTCGCGGCCGGCAACCGGCTCGGCGTGATCGGCGGCGACACGGCCGGGTTCCCGAACGGCCGCCGGCTGTCCGACGACGTGGTGGACATCGAGCTTCAGGTGCTCGAAGGCGAGCTGCTGAACAACCCCAACGATCTCGGCGACGGGGTGGACGCCAACGACCTCCCCTTCGGGACCCGCTTCCCCTACCTCGCTCTGCCCCACTCGGGGTCGGGCGGCGGCGCCACCCAGAGCGCCGGGTCGGGTGGCGGCGCGGGCTCGAGCAGGGACTCGGCCGGGTCGGGCCAGGCGGCGGCGCAGCCCTCGGAGCTGCCGCGAGGTGAAGCGAGCGTTCCCGTCGGTGGTGTCGGGGCCGGGGCGGGTGGCACCGCCTCGGAGGGCGGCCTGCCCCTCGTCCCCGTCGCCGTCGCGGTGACCGGGCTGCTGCTGGCCGCGGCCGGCGGCGTGGTCGTCCGACGAGCAGTACGGAGCTGATCCGGACGGGGTGATCCAGCCGACGTGATCCAACGCAGCCAGCGGCTGATCGCGCCCACCGGATTCTGCGTCGCGCTGCTCTTCGTGCTGTCCGTGGCCGGGGCGCTCGTCGCCCCGGCCACCGCCGGGCCGGGCCCGGCCACCGTCACGGCGACGGTGCCGGGGCCCCCGCCCCCTCCGTCGGCCATGGCCGGCACGCCGGTGACCGTCCTGGCCATCCCGTCGATCGGCGTTGCGGCCAAGGTCGGCCCGCTCGGCCTCACCGAGCAGGGCGAGCTGGCCGTGCCCGA
>DATLFQ010000177.1:0-2439 GCA_035540915.1 Acidimicrobiales bacterium | reverse complement strand
GAGCAGCGGCGGCTCGGCCTCGCCCGCAAGCCAGCGATCGTCGTCCCCAACCACATGCTGGAGCAGTTCGCGCGGGAGTGGCTACAGCTCTATCCCACCGCACGTCTGCTGATCGCTGATCGCGAGAAGCTGTCGAAAGAGCGCCGCAAGGAGTTCGTTGCGCGTGTGGCGACCGGCGACTGGGACGGCGTGATATTCAGCCAGTCGAGCTTCGTTCGCCTGCCTCTCGGGCCCGATCTCCAGAAGGCGTACCTGTCCGAACGGTTGGAACGTCTCCGTCAAGCCCTGTCGGAGTCGCGCGGCGGGAAGGGGCTGTCGGTCAAGCGGCTCGAGCGGCGGGTCGCCGACGAGGAAGAGCGCCTGCGTCGTCTCCAAGCAGGCCACCGGAAGGACGACGGCGTCCGTTTCGAGGAGACGGGTATCGACTTCGTGTACGTCGACGAAGCGCACCTGTTCAAGAATCGCCGGGTTGACTCGGCGATCGACGGCATGGCGCATCCCGGCTCCCAGCGCGCCGAGGACCTCGACGCCAAGCTGTGGGCACTGCGTCAGCGACACGGCCCTCGCGTCGTCGCCTTCGCCACAGCGACTCCGGCCGTGGCCCGTGGAGTGGTGGGAAATGAGAACACCGGCGTGATCTTCAGCGTCGGTGCGGCTGCTCGTCAGCCGGCGAGCAGCTCCTTGGTCTTGGCTCCCACCTCCTTGTCGTTGGTGCCATCGTTGTCGGTGGCGTACAGCTTCGCCATCGAGGCCTCCGAGAGGTAGCGGCGCTCGGCGATCTGCCACTCGTCGTGGACCTCGAGCAGGACCGATCCGGCCAGGCGCAGCACCCCGGCCTCGTTGGGGAAGATGCCCACCACGTTGGTGCGCCGCTTGATCTCCTTGTTCACCCGCTCGAGGGGGTTGGTGCTCCAGATCTTCTTCCAGTGGGCGACGGGGAAGGTGGCGAAGGCGCAGATGTCAGGTCCCGCCTCGCGCACCATGGCCTCGACGGCGGGGAACTGGCGGCCCAGCTTTGCGGCGATGGAGTCGAGCTGGTCGGCCACCGCAGCGGCATCGGGCTGGGCGAAGATCGTGCGGATTGCGGCGGCCACCATCTCGGCCGAGCCCCGAGGCACCTTGGCCAGCACGTTGCGCAAGAAGTGCACACGGCACCGCTGCCAGGCGGCGCCCAGCATCACCGCCTCGATCGAGGTGCGCAGCCCCTCGTGGGCGTCGGAGATGACCAGGCGCACGCCACCTAGGCCCCGGGCCCGCAGGGAGCGCAGGAACGCCGTCCAGAACGCCTTGTCCTCGCTGTCGCCCACGGCCAGGCCCAGCACCTCCCGGTTGCCGTCGACGGCCACGCCGGTGGCCACGATGACCGCCTTGGACACCACCCGGGCACCGTCGTGGGCCTTCACGTAGGTGGCGTCGAGGAACACGTAGGGGAAGCCGATGTGGTCCAGGCGACGCTCTCGGAACTCGGCCACCGCCTGATCGAGCTCGGCGCAGATGCGGCTCACCTGGCTCTTGGACACGCCGGCGTCGATGCCGAGGGCGGCCACCAGGTCGTCAACCTTGCGGGTCGACACGCCGTGCACGAACGCCTCCATGATCACCGCCCACAGCGCCCGGTCGATGCGCCGGCGAGGCTCGAGGAGGGCGGGGAAGAAGCTGCCGTGGCGCAGCTTGGGGATGGCGAGGTCCACGTCGCCGGCCTTGGTCGACAGCAACCGGGCCCGGCTGCCGTTGCGATGCGTGGTGCGAGCATCTGAGCGCTCGTAGCGGGCGGCGCCGATGCGCTCGGTGGCCTCCAGGTCGATGAGGGCCTGCAGCACCAGCTGCATGGCCTCGCGCATGAAGTCGAGGTCTCCGCCCGAGCGCAGGGCGTCGAGAAGGTCGGTCAGGGCAGACTGGTCGAGGGCCATCGTGGGCGTTCTCCTTCGTGATCCCGGCTAGGACACGCTGAAGATCCCGCGGTGGCCCCCCTCGCCGGGTGGACCCCTACGCCGCCCTCAAATCCCACCACTCCAGGGGGCACTCACGCCACAACCGCCACCGTCTTACGCCAGTGAGATGGAGTAGCTGACTGCCCCGTCCCGGTCCCGGCGTCCGTCATAGCCGTGCAGTCTGCCCGCGGTGCGCTATGGCCTCGGTCGCGAACGCGCGGCGGCCAAAAACGACGGCGCCGTGGTTTGTTGCGCGCGCCAGATCGTCCTGCGGAGCGGCAACTGCCCAGAACTCACGTGGCGAGGAGCTCCTCGACGGTGTCGAGGAGCTCCGGGATCGAGGTGTCCGCTGCGGGCTCGGCGGTGCGGAGCTCGAAGGGGCGGAAGGAGTGTGAAAGATAGCGGACCAGTGCCTGGGCCCGCGCGGCAGCGGTGGGGTCCTCGAACGTCGAGGGGTCGGGCAGCGCGAAGGTGCGGTCGAGTCGCTCGTAGGCAGCAAGCACCTCGC
>DATLFQ010000176.1:0-4578 GCA_035540915.1 Acidimicrobiales bacterium | reverse complement strand
GATGACGGGCCTGCCCAAGACGGTGATCCTCGCTCCCGAGGAGGTGCGGGCCGCCATCGACGAGCACGTCAGCGCCATCGTCGACTCGGTGGTGCAGTGCCTGGGCGAGGCGCCCCCCGAGCTGGCCCAGGACCTCATCATGCAGGGCATCCACCTGGTCGGCGGCGGCGGGATGCTGCGCGGGCTGGACCAGCGCCTGGCCGAGGAGACCGACATCCCGGTCCACCTGGTGGACGCCCCGCTGGAGTGCGTCGTCCTCGGCGCCGGCAAGTGCCTGGAGGCGTTCGAGTCGCTCAAGGTGATGTTCATGGGCCACGAGCGATGACCCCGGTGCTCGACCGCGCTCGGGCCGCGCTGGTCGACCGGAGGCGCCCGCTGTCGGCCGACGAGCTGGCCGCGCTGGCCGAGGTGCCCGACGAGCAGGTGCCGGCGCTGGCGGCGGTGGCCCACGAGGTGCGCCTGGCGTGGTGCGGGCCGACGGTGGAGGTCGAGGGGATCGTGTCGGCCAAGACCGGCGGCTGCATCGAGGACTGCGGCTTCTGCAGCCAGTCGGCCCGCACCGGCTCGCCGGTGGCGGCCACCGCGCTGCTGGACCCGGTGCAGGTGCTGGGGGCGGCCCGCGAGACGGCGGCCCTCGGCGCGTCGGAGTTCTGCATCGTGGTGGCGGTGCGGGGGCCCGACGACCGCCTGCTGGGCCGCCTGGTGCGCATGGTCGGCCTCGTGCGCGAGGAGACGGGCCTCAACGTATCGGTCAGCGCCGGCCTGCTGGCCGAGGGCCAGGCCGAGGTGCTGGCGGCGGCGGGCGTGCGCCGCTACAACCACAACCTGGAGACGGCCAGGTCGTACTTCGCCTCGGTCGTGACCACCCACACCTGGGAGGAGCGGGTCGAGACCTGCCGCCGGGTCCGGCGGGCCGGCATGGAGCTGTGCTGCGGCGCCATCCTCGGCATGGGGGAGTCGCGAGCGCAGCGCCTCGAGCTGCTGGGCCAATTGCGGGACGTCGCGCCGGCCGAGGTGCCGGTGAACTTCCTCAACCCCCGGCCGGGCACGCCGATGGCCGGGCGCCCGCTCGTCGAGCCGCTGGAGGCGCTGCGCTGGATCGCGCTGTTCCGCCTGGCCCTGCCGGGGGTGGTGCTGCGCTACGCCGGCGGCCGTGAGGTGACGCTGCGCGAGCTCCAGGCGCTGGGCCTGACCGCCGGCATCAACGCCCTCATCGTCGGCAACTACCTGACGACGCTCGGCCGGCCGCCGGCCGACGACCTGGCCATGCTGGCCGACCTCCGCATGCCGGTCGGAGCCCTGTCCGTGGTCCTGTGAGCTGTTGCCAGGGCTGCGGCCGAGCCGTCCCCGACGGGTGCCCCGGCTGCCTGCCCCAGCTCGACCCACCCCGGTTCTGCACCATCTGCGGCCGCCGCCTGCGCGTCCAGGTCACCCCGACCGCCTTCACCGCCCGCTGCGCCGGATGTGGCGCTACTTCCTCGCTAGCGCAGGAAGGAGGGCGGCGATCGAGGTGACGACGGCCAGGTGGTCGCGGTCGGACAGCCAGGCGGCGTTGGCGGCGTGGGTGGGGTCGTCCGGGTCGTAGCGGTTCAGCAGGACGACGGCCGGTGCGGGCAGGGCGCGCAGCGACAGCCGCACCGCGTTGATCGCGCCGAGGCCGGCCGGCGCCACCAGCACCACCAGGTCGGGGGCCAGCGCGGCGGCCAGTGCGGCGGTGTCGGCGTCGTCGGCCACCGGGGACGCCGGGCCGCCCACCCCCTCGACCAGGCCGACCTCGGTTTCCGCCGGCCAGGCCAGCTCGCCCAGCAGGTCGGCCAGCGCGAACGGCGGCCGGTCCAGCGTCGCCGCCGCCATGGGCGGAGCCAGCGGGCGCTCGTACCACCGGTGCCGCGGGCACACGTCGGCGGGCCGCTCGCCGGTGGCCGCCGCCAGGACGTCGGCATCGGTCGGGCCGGTGCCGGGCGCGAAGGACTGCGCCGGCTTGCGGGCGGCGACGGCGATCCCGGCGGACCGGAGCCGGCCGGCAGCCGCCGCGGCGGCCCACGTCTTGCCCACGTCGGTGGCCGTCCCGGCCACGACGACCAGGCGCTCAGGGCGCAGGGACACCCAGCTCCGCCAGCGCCGACGCCAGGGCATCGAGATGGGCGTCGGTGTGCAGCGCCGACAGCGAGACGCGCAGCCGGCTGGTGCCCGGCGGGACGGTGGGGGGGCGGATGGCGGGGACGAACAGGCCCCGCTCCAGCAGGGCCGCCGAGGCGGCCAGCGCGCCCTCCTCCCCACCAACCACCACGGGCACGATCGGGCTCGGGTGCCCGGGCGCAAGGCGCTCGACGTTGGCCCGCAGGCGGGCCCGTCGCGCCGCGCCCTCCGTGGACCGGCACACCCGCAGCGCCGCGAGCGCCGCGGCAGCCGCCGCCGGCGGCGAGGCCGTCGTGAAGACGAACGACCGCGCCTGGTTGACGACCAGGTCGCACAGGTCGGCCGGCCCAGCCACGTACCCGCCCAGGGAGGCCAGCGCCTTGGACAGCGTGCCCACCCGGAGCAGGGCCAGCCCGGGCGGCAGCGGCCCCAGGTCGGGGCCGAGGACGGCGTGGGCCTCGTCGACCACCAGCACGGCTCCCGTGCGCCCGCACAGGTCGACCAGCCCGTCGAGCGGCGCCAGGTCGCCGTCCATCGAGAACACCGACTCGGTCACGACCAGTGGGCGGCCGGCCCCGGCCACCGCCCGGCCCGCGGCGGCGACGTCGCCGTGGGCGAACACCACCACCTCGGCCCGGGCCAGCCGGCAGCCGTCCACGATGGAGGCGTGGTTGCGCTCGTCGCTGGCGATGCGGGCCCCCGCGTCGCCCAGCGCGGTCAGCACGCCCAGGTTGGCGGCGTAGCCGGTCGGGAACAGGACCGCCCGCTCGGTTCCCTTCCAGGCCGCCAGGTCCTCCTCGAGCTGCCGGTGCACCGGCCGGGCGCCGGCCAGAAGGCGGGCCGCGCCGGCGCCGGTGCCCCACCGGTCGAGCGCGTCGTGGGCGGCGGCCACCACCGCCGGGTGGCGGACCAGGCCCAGGTAGTCGTTGCCGGCGAACGAGACCACGGGCCGCCCCTCCAGCGTCGTGTCCGGGCCGGGACCGTCGAGGTCGCGCACCGACCGCCATCGGCCGGCCCGGCGGAGCCCGCCGGCCTGCTCGCCCGCCCACGCCCGCCAGGCGGTCAGGGGGCCACCTCGCCGATCGCCGCGGCGATCGAGTCGGCCAGGACGGCCACGATGCGCTCGACCTCAGCCTCGGTGATCGTCAGCGGCGGCATGACGACCACGACGGACCCGAGCGGCCGCAGCAGGACGCCCCGTGCCACCGCCGCCCGGCACACCGCCCGCCCCTGCACCAGCCCGTCCGACGGCCCCGAGGCGGCGAGCTCGACCCCGGCCATGAGCCCGCGCACCCGCACGTCGGCGACCGCGGCGAGGGGTGCCACCGCCGACGCCAGCCCGGCCGCCAGCTGCGCCGAGCGGGCGGCCACGTTGGCCAGCACGTCCCGCTCGTGCAGGAGCCGGAGGTGGCGCAGCGCCACCGCGGCGGCCAGCGCGTTGCCGCCGAAGGAGTGGCCGTGGAGGAAGGCCCGCCCGCCCGGCTCCGGGCCGAGGAAGGCGTCGAACACCCGCTGGGAGGCCACCGTGGCCGACATGGCCAGGTAGCCCCCCGTCAGGCCCTTGCCCAGGCACAGCAGGTCGGGTCGCACGTTGCACCGCTCCGACGCGAAGAGCGTTCCGGTGCGACCGAACCCCGTCGCCACCTCGTCGCAGATCAGCAGGACGTCGTGATCGCGGCAGGCCCCGGCCAGCGCCGCGAACCGCTCGGGGGGCGCCATCTTCATGCCGGCGGCGCCCTGCACGAGCGGCTCCACCACGACCGCCGCCAGCGTGGCGGCGTGCTCGGCCACCAGGGCGGCGGCCACCTCGAAGGCGGCCGGGTCGTCGAAGCCGGGCGCCCGGACGACCGGGAAGCGCAGCGGCGCGAACACCGCCGCCCCCAGATGGTCGTCGCCGAGCGACAGCGCCCCGACGGTGTCGCCGTGGTAGGCGCCCCCGAACGCGAGGAACGACGTGCGGCCGGCCACGCCCTGGTTGGCCCAGAACTGGACGGCCAGCTTCAGGGCCTGCTCGACCGCCGACGCGCCGTCGCCTGCGAACAGCACGTGGGCGCCGTCAACCGGTACGACGGCAGCCAGTGCCTCGGCCAGCTCGATCACGACGGTGTTGCCGTGGCCCAGCAGGGTCGAATGGGCCACCCTGTCGAGCTGCCGGCGGACGGCCTCGTCCAGCTCGGGGACGCGATGGCCGAGCGTGGTGACCCAGAGCGACGAGATGGCGTCGAGATAGCGCCGGCCGTCGGCGTCGATCAGCTCATGGCCCTCGGCCCGGTCGACCACGAGAGGTGATTCGTCCAGGTACGACCGCATCTGGGTGAACCCGTGCCACACGACGGCGGCGTCGCGCTCGGCCCAGTCCACCGTTCGGTTCTAGTGGTCGGGGCCGCTCGCGTGCAGCAGGTCCTCGGCTGCCTGGCGGACCTGCCAGTCCCGATCGGT
>DATLFQ010000175.1:0-3005 GCA_035540915.1 Acidimicrobiales bacterium | reverse complement strand
TTCCGCCCCCGTCAACCCCTCCCTCACCGCTGGGTCCCCCGGGCCGCCAGCGGCTCTGCCTCGGCACCCTCTGCCTCCTCTAGCGAACCGGGTGGGCGACAGAGGCGGTTGCCGGGCGCCCGGCCGTCCGGTTCAGGCCCGGCGGCGGTAGGGGGCGGGCGCCCGGCTGATGGGCACCAGGTCCCGCCGGTACTCGCGATGGATCCGCTCGACGGCGTCCTGCGCCTCCTGGCGGGCCTTGACCAGCTCCTGGCGCAACCGGTCGTTCTGCTCCTCGAGGTCCAGGACCCGGCGCACCCCCTCCAGGTTGAGGCCGGCCGCCGTGAGCTGCTGGATGCGGTGCAGCCGCTCGATGTCGCGCTCGCTGTAGCGGCGGCTGCCACCGCCGGTCCGGGCCGGGTCGACCAGGCCCTTGCGCTCGTAGATGCGCAGCGTCTGGGGATGCACCCCGGCCAGCTCGGCCGCCACCGAGATGACGTACACGGCCCGCCGGCTCCGGTCGCTGCTGCCCACGGTGGTCACTCGACCCCCAGGTGGGCGCGAGGCGACTCCAGCGAGCTGGCCGCCAGCGCCTCGACGGCGGTGCGCTGGGCTTCGCTGAGGCGCGACGGCACTGCCACCTCGACGCTGACCAGTAGGTCGCCGGTCCCCTCTGGACCGGGAACGCCTCGGCCCTTGACCCGGAAGGTCTTGCCCGGCCGGGTGCCCGCAGGTACCCGCAGGGTCACCGGGCCGTCGAGGGTCGGGACCTTGACGGTGGCGCCGAGCGCGGCCTCCGGAAACGTCACCGGGACGGTCAGGGTGAGATCGTTGCCCTTGCGGCCGAACAGTTCGTGGGGCGCGACCCGCACGGTGACGAACAGGTCACCCGGCGGGCCGCCGTTGTGGCCGACGCCGCCGCGGGACTTGAGGCGGATGCGCTGGCCGTCTTCCACCCCGGCCGGCACGCGGACCTTGACCTGGCGGGCGCGGCGCTCGACGCCCGAGCCATGGCAGTTCCGGCAGGGCGTCTCGACCTTCATGCCGGTGCCGCCGCAGTCGCGGCAGGGCGAGGAGAACGAGAACAGGCCCTGGTTCTCGTCCCGGACCCCTCGCCCACCGCAGGACGGGCAGATGACCGGCGACGTGCCGGGGGCCGCACCGGTGCCGTTGCACACCGAGCAGGCCGCGTCGCTGGTCACGTTGACGGTGGTGGTCACGCCCTCGATGGCGTCGACGAACGACAGGTGCAGCGTCGCCTCGAGGTCCTCACCGCGCCGCGGCCCGGCGCCGCCGGACGGCCGGCCCCCGCGGGTGGTGCGGCCGAAGAGGCCGCCCAGCAGGTCGCCCAGATCGTCGACACGGAACGTGGTGGTGCCGCCGGCCTGACCGCGGGGCGCCCCGAATCCGGCCGCCGCCGGTCCGAGCCGCCGCACCTCGTCGTACTCCTTGCGCCGGGCCGGGTCGCCGACGACGTCGTAGGCGCCCGACACCTCCTTGAAGCGCTCCTCGGACCCGGGATTGGCATCGGGGTGGTACTGCTTGGCCAGCCGGCGGTACGCCCGGGCCAACTCCTTCTCCGTCGCCGTCGGCGCGACGCCAAGGATCTTGTAATAGTCCTTCTCGAACCACTCTCGCTGTGGCGGCACGGGTCCCTCGGCTGCTATCCCTTCACCTTGACCATGGCCGGGCGCAACACGCGGCCCTTCCACCGGTAGCCGGCCCGGAGCACCTCGACCACCTCGGGGCCAGTGCCGCTGTCCGCCGCCTCGTGCAGGACCGCGTCGTGCTCGTTGGGGTCGAACGCCTGGCCGGCGGGGTCCAGCCGCTCCAGCCCGACGTTGCCCAGCACCTCCAGCATCGACCGGTGGACAGGGTCGAGGCCCTCGGCCCCGTGGGCGATGCCCAGGTCGAAGTTGTCGAGCACCGGAAGCAGCTGGGTCAGCAGGTCCTCGGCCGCCCGCTCGCGCTGCTCGAGCTGCTGCTTGACGACCCGCTTCTTGTAGTTCTCGAAGTCGGCCTGCAGCCGGCGCAACCGGTCCAGGTACTCGTCCCGCTCGGCGGCCACCTTGGCCAACTCCGAGAGGTCCTTTTCGACCGCCGCCTCCGCCTGGGCGACGCCGTCCTGGTTGTCCCCCTCACCGCCCGGCGCACCGCTTGCGGCAGTGGCAGGCTCCGGCGGCGGCGCTTCCGACGAGGCCGGCGGGTGACCCGTAGAGGAGGGGTCCGCCGGCGTTGCGCCGGCGGGAGGGGCCCCCTGAGGGACAGGACCCGCTGACCGGTCACGCGACGCGCGGCCGGGCGGCGCCGGCCACTGTCGCGGCGGCCGCGCCTGCGACCCGCCCACTACTTGTCCTCGTCGACGATCTCGGCGTCGACCACCTCGTCGTCGTTGGGCGCCGTGGTACCGCCGGTCTGGTCCTGGGCGGCCTGCTCGTAGAGGCGCTGGGCGAAGGTCTGGCTGGCGGCCATCAGCTGGTCGGTGGCCTTGCGGATCAGCTCGATGTCGCCGCCGGGCAGCGCCGCCTTCAGCTCGCTGAGGCTGGACTCCACCCGCTCCTTCTCGTCGCCCTCCAGCCGGCTGCCCTGGTCCCGCAGGAGCTTCTCGGTCTGGTACACGAGGTTCTCGGCGTTGTTGCGGACCTCGGCCTCCTCCCGCCGCTGGCGGTCCTCCTCGGCGTGGGCCTCGGCGTCGCGCACCATCCGGTCGATGTCCTTCTTGTCGAGCGAGGACTGGCCGGTGATGGTCATCGACTGCTGCTTGCCGGTGGCCCGGTCCTGGGCCGAGACGTGGACGATGCCGTTGGCGTCGATGTCGAAGGTGACCTCGATCTGGGGCACACCGCGTGGGGCGGGCGGGATCCCGACGAGCTGGAACTTCCCGAGCGACTTGTTGCGGTAGGCCATCTCGGCTTCGCCCTGGAGGACGTGCACCTCGACGCTCGGCTGGTTGTCGTCGGCCGTCGTGAAGGTCTCGCTCCGCTTGGTCGGGATGGTCGTGTTGCGCTCGATGAGCCGGGTGAACA
>DATLFQ010000174.1:0-32966 GCA_035540915.1 Acidimicrobiales bacterium | reverse complement strand
TGCCTGTTTCATGATGGACGGGAGGGGGGTAGTTGCATTTCTGCCGGTCCATGGTGCGAAGGCGGAATTGCAGCACGGCGGCTGAGGATCGGTGTCGCCCTTGAGGTGAGATCTTCGCATCGCGATGAGACGGAGGTCATTCATCATGGTGAAGAGAATTGTTGCAACCGCGTTCGCCGCAGTGGCGCTCACCGTTTCGACGGCCGGTGCTGCTTCCGCTGCTCGTCCCAGCTGCCCCGGTGGCTCGGAGATCAAGGTCATCGATGGCGAGCTGGTGGAGATTTGCCTGAAGAACGGCAGAAAGCTCTAGGACGCTGCTGCGAGAAGCCGCTTCCGCGGCTCACGGGATGTGAACGGGTCGTCGGTCCGGTCCCCTCGCAACCGAGCGGGGATCGGACCGACGGCGACCGTATCGCTTCACCTGAGCCAGTCTCGACAGCCCGGACAGGTAAGGGCGTGGTGCAGATTCGGTCGTGAGCACTGCGTTCTGCGGTCGCGGGCAAGCTGTCTGCACCTGTGGCCCCGCCTCATCATCACTTTCACCTGCGGGTTCTGGTGCGACCCTTCGTCCCCCGTGCCCGCCACCGCTGGGAGGAAAGCGTGCCCTCCGGGCTCGCCTCCCCCGTGCGATGAGCCCGAAGCCCCCTGCCCGCGGCCGGTTGCTGGTGGCGACGCCCAGCCTGGGCGACCCCAACTTCGACCGGACGGTGGTGCTGCTGCTCGAGCACGGAGCGGACGGTGCCCTCGGTGTGGTCCTCAACCGGCCGGGCTCGCCGGCCATGGAGGTGCCGCTCCCGGACTGGCGGGAGCGGGCCGCTCCGCCGGCGGTGGTGTTCACCGGGGGACCGGTGGCGCCGTCTGCCGCCGTGGGCTTGGCCCGGACGGACCGGTCGGAGGAGGTGGAGGGCTGGGCGCCGGTGATCGACCGGACCGGAACGGTGGACCTGGGCCGCCACCCCGACGAGCTGGGCGTAGCCGTGGAGGCGGTGCGAATCTTCGCCGGCTACGCGGGGTGGGGCGGCGGACAGCTGGAGGGCGAGATCGAGGCCGGGGCCTGGTTCGTGGTGGCCGCCGAGCCCGGCGACGCCTTCTCCGACCGGCCAGAGCAACTGTGGCGACTGGTCCTGCGCCGCCAGGCCGGGCGGCTGGCCATGTTCGCCAATGCCCCGACCGACCCGTCGGTGAACTGAGCGGCCGGCCGGGTAGGAGGCGGGGCGGACCCGAGACCCGAAAGGACCCCCATGCACATCCAGCTCGTGACCTACCGACTGAACGGCATCAGTGAGGACCAGTACCTGGACATGGCCACGACGGTCGCCTCCCGGTTCTCCTCCATGCCGGGCCTCCAGGCCAAGATGTGGCTCGACGGCGGCGACGGCGACCGCTTCGGGGCGGTGTACGTGTGGGACGACCAGGAGTCCATGGACCGCTACTGCCGCTCGGACCTGTTCGAGGCCACCAGCGACGAGTTCACCGCCGTGGAGTCCCAGGGCTTCACGGTCCTCAAGAACCTGACCCGCCTGACCCAGCCCGTCCTCGACCTCCTGCCGCCCACGACGCCGCGCCAGGGATCGCCCATCCTCGGGCGGGAGCCGGCCGAGGGATCGCCCGACATCGAGGTCCGCGGCGGCCAGGCCACGACGCCGATGGCCAAGAAGCCGGCCAGGGCCAAGGCCAAGGCCAAGCCGGCCAAGGGGTAGCCATCGGCGGCCACGGGCACGATCGCCTGATGACCGCCCCGCCGGCCCTGCTCGTCGACATCGACGGCACCCTCGTCGACACCAACTACCTGCACGTGCTGGCCTGGCGGCGGGCGTTCTGCGAGCACGGCCACGACGTCCCCTCGGCGTCGATCCACCGGTTCATCGGTGCCGGCTCCGAAGTGCTGCTGTCCGGCCTGGTCGGCGACGGGTTCCCCGATCTCGAGAAGGCCTGGCACCGTCACTTCGAGGCCCTGATGCCCGAGATCGCCCCGCTGCCCGGCGCCGCCCGCTTCCTGCGGGCGGCCGCCGGCCGGGGCGTGTCGGTGGTGCTCGCCACCTCCTCGCCGTCGGAGATGCTCGACGCCTACAGAGCCGCCATCGACGCCGACGACGCCATCTCGGCCGTGGTCAGTGCCGGCGACGTCGACGGCGCCAAGCCGTCGCCGGAGGTCTTCGACGTGGCCATGGCCAAGGTGGGCGCCGACGCGAGCTCGTCGCTGGCGGTCGGGGACACGGTGTGGGACGTACGGGCCGCGGCCCGGGCGGGGGTCGGCACGGTCTGCGTGCTGACCGGCGGGATCGGCCGGGCGGAGCTGGTCGACGTGGGTGCGGCGGCGGTCTACCGGGATCTGGAGGAGCTGGTCGCGGAGCTGGACCACAGCCCGCTCGCGCGCCTGGTGCGCTGACGCGTCAGGCGTAGCGGACGACGGTCCGGGCGCCGGTGCCGTGCCGGAGGCGGTCCAGCGCGTCGTTCACGCCGTCCAGCTCGACGGTCCGAGACACCAGCTCGGCCAGCTTCAGCTGGCCCGACCGGTACAGCTCCACCAGGCCCGGCACCTGCTCGGCGGCCGTCGACGAGCCGTACCAGCAGCCGGTGATCGTCTTGCCGGCCAGCACCAGCCCGAAGAAGGCCGGCACGCTGACCATGGCGTCGAGGCCCGGCAGTCCCACCAGGACGGCCTGGCCACCGCGGCGGGTCATGGCTACGGCCTGGTCGATGGTGCGCTGGAGGCCGACCACCTCGAAGGCCACGTCGGCGCCGCGCTGGCCGGTGAGCGCCATCACGGCCGACACCGGGTCGCCGGCACCGGCGTCGACCGCGTCGGTGGCGCCGAACACGGCGGCCAGCTCCAGTTTCTCGCGGGCGGTGTCGACGGCGACGATGCGGGCGGCGCCGGCGATGCGAGCCCCCTGGACGACGTTGAGCCCGACGCCGCCGCAGCCGATCACGGCCACCGAGTCGCCGGGCCGGATGCGGGCCGTCCGCAGGGCGGCACCGGTGCCGGTGACGACTGCGCAGCCCAGGAGAGCGGCCAGGCCCAGGTCGAGGTCCCGGTCCACCGGCACCGCCGCCGCGCTCGGCACCACGACCAGCTCGGAAAAGGTCCCGGCGCCGCTCATCTGGAACAGCGGCGCGCCTCGCGAGCGCAGCCGGGTGGTCCCGTCCGGCATCCCGCCGGCGGCCAGCGCGGTGACGGCCCGCTCGCACAGGTGGCCCTCGCCCCGGCCGCAGGAGAAGCAGGACCCGCAGTGGGCGACCCAGCCGACCACCACGTGGTCGCCGACCGCCGGCGTGGCCACGCCCTCGCCGACGGCCTCGACGACGCCCGCCCCCTCGTGGCCGAGGACGATCGGCGTGGGCACCAGCAGCGTCCCCTCCCGCGCCGACAGGTCGGAGTGGCACACGCCCGAGGCCACCATCCGCACCAGCACCTCGCCGGGCTGCGGCGGGGCGACCTCCACGTCGTCGCGCAGCTCGAGCGGCCGGCCGGTCTCGACCAGCACCGCCGCCCTCGTCACGAGCCCAGGCCCCGGCGGCGGTCGTCGCGCTCGGCCGACCGGACGGCGTAGCCGATGACGATGCCGGGGGCGAGCGTGAAGGTGGTGCCGATCATGCAGGCGACCACCACGGTCGTCACCGCACCGCCGAAACCGACGGCGAAGCCGAACCCGAAGGCCACGATCGCGACCAGCAGCAGCAGGTAGCCGACGCGCTTGCCGGCCACCGCGGCCCGGGCGAAGCGGGCCCGGCGGTCGAGGACGGGGTCGTCGGTCACCACCCCCATCCTCGCTCGCCGAAGAGGCCGGCCAGGGTGGCGGGCAGATCGGCGCGGGAGAAGTGCCGGCGGGCGACCGCCTGGTTGTGGTCGAGCAGCGCCTCGTCGGGCCGGCGGAGCCAGGCGTCGAGGCCGTCGGCGTCGGCGGCGCCGAACCAGCGGAAGCCGAAGCCGGCCAACTCCTCGGCCACCGGGTAGCGGCGGATGGCCAGCGGCCGGCGGTGCAGCGCCGACTCGATCACCGGGTTCCCGAACCCCTCCCAGGTGGACGGGAAGGCGACCACGTCGGCTGCCGCGTAGGCGTCGGCCATGGTCACCTCGCCCCGGCCGTGGATGGTCCGCACCCGCGCCGCGCCCAGGACCGACGCCAGCGTGGCGGCGTAGCCGTCCTCCGCGGGCCCGAGCAGCCAGTAGATGGCGCCGAGCGCCTCGGCCAGGGCCACCGCCCCGGGCACGTCCTTGCGCGGCAGGGCCCGGGTCGGCTGCACCACCAGCCGGTCGCCGTCGCCGACGCCGAGCCGGCGGCGGGTGGTGTCCCGGTCGCCGGCCGGCGGGTCCGGGTCGAAGGCGTTGCGGACGGTGACCGCGTCGATGCCCCGCTCGGCCAGCTGGCGGCGGCTCAGGTCGTTGATGGTGACGTGGAGCCAGGCCGGGTCGTCGGGGGGCGGCGGGGCGCCGGCGCCGGCGGCGCCGGCCGCAGCCCCGGTCCGCTGCCAGGCCAGGTCGTGGTGGCGGAGCACGGCGCGGCGCCCGGCCAGGGCGGCGGCCAGCGCGGCGCCCGCCGCCGGGTTGAGCGGCAGGGACAGGACGTTCTCGACCACCACCAGGTCGGCGCCGGCCAGGGCCTGGCCCAGCTCGCCCGGCGCCGGGCCGCCGGCGGCGTCGAGCGCGAGGGCGGGCAGGAGGACGTCGGCCCGGCCGGCCCCGGCCACGGTCCGGACCTCGAAGCCGAGCTGGCCCAGCGCCCACGCCCAGGTGGCCGCCTCGACGGACACGCCGTCGGCGTGGCCGAGGCGATAGGAGACGATCGCCGCGGTGGTCAGCGTCCCTGGGGGGCCGGCCGGCGGCGGAGGAGGTGGGCGAGGGCGTCGGCAGAACCCATCGCCAGGACGAGGTCGCCGAAGGAAACCACCTCGCCGACCGGCCGGACCGGCACGATGTCGGCCAGCGCCGTCAGGCGGTCGCCGGGGCGCTCGAGGTGGCGCTTGCGGTCGAACTCCAAGGTGACCGCCTCCGCCGGCGACGCCACCCCGGCGCGGACCAGCGCGGCGGGGCGCACCGGCATCCCGTCGTTGGCGGCGATGACGGCCAGGTTCAGTGCCAGGCCCACGCCGACGAGGCCCATCCCGACGGTGGCCAGGTTCGCCATCGCGAAGGCGACGAGGCCGACGTACGAGGCCAGCAGCAGCCCCAGACCGCCGCCGTCAACCCGGCCGGCTCCGGCCTGCAGGACCAGCGCGGCCACCAGCACCGGCCACAGCCGAAGCCTCGGCGCCGCGGCGTGGAGCGGGCGGCGCCTCCGGACCAGGCCGACGACCGCCCCCAGGGCGGCGGCCAGCAGCACCAGGCGCATCGGCGTGCGACGGTAGCGCCGGGGGGCCAGTCGGGGCCGGGGACCGATGCCGGCCCAAAGGGGTCAGCGCAGCGAGCGGAGGGCGACGTCGACCGCCCGGCGCTCAGCCGGGTCGAGGGCGGCCTTGCGGAGGATGCGCAGGCGCTCGGGCCAGTCGTCCAGGGCCGGGCGGTCGCCGGCCTCGACGTCCCGGGCCAGAAGCCGCAGCTGCAGCTCCACCTCGGTGTAGCGGCAGGCCACCACCGGCAGCCGCTCGGCCTTGGCCACCGGGTACGAGGTGGCGTCCACCAGCTCGTGGGGCTCGGTGCGGAACAGCCCGGCCAGCAGGGTCACGGTGCGCTCGCTCGGGATGTTGAGATCGGTCTCCAGGTGCGAGACCGCCACCCGGGAGATGCCGATGCGCTCGGCCAGGTCGGCCTGGGTCCAGCCCCGGTCCCCCCGCAGCCGGGCGATGCGGCGGCCCAGCGACTCCGGGGGCGGCAGCGGCATGGTGCCAAGTGGCTTAGCAGACAGCCGGCCGGCCCGGCGCGACAACAGGGCCATGGCACCTCGCGCCCTCATCACCGGCATCACCGGCCAGGACGGCTCCTACCTGGCCGAGCTCCTGCTCGACCGGGGCTACGAGGTCATCGGCATGGCCCGGCGGTCCAGCACGGTCACCTTCGAGCGCATCGCGCACATCCAGGACCGGCTGACGCTGGTGTCGGGCGACCTGCTGGACGAGGTGTCGATGATCAAGCTGCTGCAGAAGCACCGGCCGACCGAGCTGTACAACCTGGCCGCCCAGTCCTTCGTGCAGACGTCGTGGGACCAGGCCGTCCTGACCGGCGAGACCACCGCCCTGGGCGTCACCCGGGTGCTCGACGCCATCCGCATCGTCGATCCCGAGATCCGCTTCTACCAGGCCAGCTCCAGCGAGATGTTCGGCAAGGTGGTCGAGTCGCCCCAGACCGAGACCACGCCCTTCTACCCCCGCAGCCCCTACGGCGTCGCCAAGGTCTACGGCCACTGGATCACGGTGAACTACCGGGAGTCCTACGGCCTCCACGCATCCAGCGGGATGCTGTTCAACCACGAGAGCCCGCGCCGGGGCCTGGAGTTCGTCACCCGCAAGGTGACCAACGGCGTGGCCCGCATCGCCCACGGGCTGGCCGACACTCTCCCGCTCGGCAACCTCGACGCCCAGCGGGACTGGGGCTTCGCCGGCGACTACGTCCGGGCCATGTGGCTCATGCTGCAGCAGGAGACCCCCGACGACTACGTGGTGGCCACCGGCGAGAGCCACTCGGTGCGCGAGTTCTGCGAGCTGGCCTTCGCCCGGGCCGGCCTGGACTACCGCGATCACGTGGTGCTGGACGAGTCCCTCGTCCGTCCGGCGGAGGTCGACATCCTGATCGGCGACCCAACCAAGGCACGCGTCCAGCTGGGCTGGGAGCCCGAGGTCAGCTTCGGCGAACTGGTCGAGGCGATGGTGGACGCCGACCTGGCCCACGTGGGTGCGCAGGTCGCCGCAGGGACGGCGCCCGCGGGGTTGAGGGGCTGACCCTCAGGTCACCCGGCTGGCGCGGCTGCGCTCGAGCAACCACACGATCAGCGCGGCACCGAGCACGGCCAGCAGCAGCCCGCCCGGCCGGCCGAAGATCAGGTTGCCGACCAGGCCGCCGAGGAAGGCACCGCCCACGCCGACCAGGATCGTCATGCCGATGCTCATGGGGTTGGGCCCCGGAATGGCCAGGCGGCCGAGGGCGCCCACCACCAGACCGGTGAGCAGCAGGCTCAGGATGAAGAGGATCACCGGGCAAGTCTGGCGCGTTTCGGCTTCGCAAGCCCTCGGATGCTCGCGCGCGCGGCGCCGAGCGCCCGGTCGACGACCGCCGGCGCCGCTCAGAAGTTGGCGGGCAGCAGGCGGCTGAAGTTCTCGAAGAAGACGAACAGCACGACCAGGAACACCGGCGTGCCGATGAGGTAGGCCGGCCACCCCCGCCAGAAGCGGGCGGCGGCCCAGGTCGCCGCGGCCACCAGGGCGGCCACGAAGCCCCAGATCACGGCCGGACCGTTGGCGGCGGCCTCGCCCGAAAGCCCGGCCGGGTCGACCGCTGGCCGCGCGATCGGGGGCCGGCGCCCGTCGGGCTCCGACGGCTCGGCCGGTTCGGGGGCCGGGGCCGGCGTCACGTCGCCGGCCAGGGCGGCCACGACCACCAGGCGCTTGGAGGCGCTGAAGCGGGGGTGGCAGGTGGTGAGCGTCAGCCGGTTGTCCGTCGTCGGGTCCAGCACGGAGACCTCGCTGGGGCTCACCACCTTGGACTCGGTGACCTCGTACCGGAAGCGCCCCTGGCGGGTCGTGACGAGAATCTCGTCGCCGGTCTCCAGCTCGTCGAGGTTGTAGAAGGGAGCGCCGTAGGTGGTCCGGTGTCCGGCGACGGCGGCGTTGCCGGGCTGTCCGGGCAGCGGCGTGGCCGGGTAGTGGCCGGGACCGCGCTTCAGGTCGCCGAGCTTCACGCCTTCGACCACCGTCTTGTCGACGCCCAGTCGCGGGATGCGCAGGATGGCGACTGCGTCGCCCTCCGGCGCAGGTGGGGGCGCGGCGGCCGGCGGGACGGTGGTGCGGGGGCCGACCGGCGCCAGGGGGACGCCGGCGTCCTCCAGCACCGCCTCGAACTGGTCGCGCAGCCGGTCCTGGCTGCGGGCCTCGGCCAGGCCGGTGCCCCACAGCTGGTAGGCGACGAACAGCAGCACGAGCGTGCCGGCCGCGATGAGGATCCGCCCCACCGCGCCCACCACGCCCCTGACGTCCACCGCCCGCCACGGTAGCGGCGGGCCGGGCGACGCCCCGGGCCAGGCGCCGCGCCTGGTACCTCCGGCCGGGCGGCCCATAGCATGGGCCGGCCGCTATGGCCCCCGCTGTCGAACTCCGCTCTGCAGTCGCTCTCCTCGGCCGCTTTCCCGCCCTTGCCGGTGTGGACCTGTGCGTCGACCCGGGCGAGGTGGTGCTCCTCCGGGGCCCGAACGGCGCCGGCAAGTCCAGCCTGCTGCGGGCCTGCGCCGGCCTGCTGGCGGTGACCGGCGGGTCGGCCGTCGTGCTGGGCCACGACCTGCGCCGTGACCGCCGGGGTCTTCGCCGCCGTGTCGGGCTGCTCGGTCACGCCGGCTTCCTCTACGACGACCTGTCGGTGGAGGACAACGTGCGCTTCGCCGTCCGGGCCGCCGGGGCCGACCCCGCCACCGTCGCCCCCTCCCTGACCCGCCTGGAGTTGGACGGTCGGTTGCGGGGCCTGGCCGTCGCCCGGCTGTCGGCCGGTCAGCGGCGGCGCGTGTCCCTGGCCGTCCTGGTGGCCCGCCGCCCCGAGCTGTGGCTGCTCGACGAGCCGCACGCCGGCCTGGACGCGGCCGGGCGCGACCTGCTCGACGAGCTGGTGCGCGACGCGGCCGGCTCGGGCGCCACCGTCCTGTTCGCCTCCCACGAGGCCGACCGGGCCACCGCGCTGGCCGGGCGCACCGTCACCATGGCCGGCGGCCAGGTCCGGGCCACCGGCCCCACCCTCGACGGGGCCGACGCGGTCGTCCCCGCGGGACGGGAGGCCGTCGGTGTGGCGTGACGCGCTGCTGGTGGCCGGCAAGGACCTGCGCATCGAGGCCCGCTCCCGCGTGGCCACCAACCAGGTGGCGCCCTTCGGCGTCCTGGTGCTGATCCTGTTCGGGTTCGCCCTCGACCCCGACCGCGGGGTCCTGGAGCGGGCGTCGGCCGGGCTGTTCTGGGTGGCCGTGCTCTTCGCGGCCGTGCTGGCCGTCCAGCGCAGCTTCACCATCGAGGCCGGCGACGGCGCCCGTGACGGCCTCCGGCTGTCGGGCCTCGACCCGGGGGGCATCTTCCTCGGCAAGGCGGCCGCTGTGGCCGTGGAGCTGGTCGTCCTGGAGCTCCTGCTCGGGGTCGGCATCGTGCTGCTCTACGGGGCCGATCTCGGCGGCGCGGCCATGGTCGCCGCCTCGGCCGCAGCGGCCACCGTCGGCCTGGCTGCCGCGGGCACGCTGTACGCGGGCGTGGCCGCCGGCCTGCGCGTGCGGGAGACCCTGCTGCCGCTGCTGCTCCTGCCCGTCGTGGCGCCGGTCCTGCTCGCGGCCACCCGGGCCTGGGAGGTGGCCATGGGGGTCAGCGTCGACGACGGGTGGCGCTGGGTCCAGCTGCTGGCCGTGTTCGCCGCGGTGTACGTCGCCGTCGGGGTGGCCGCCTTCGGCGCGCTGCTGGAGGAGTCGTGAGCCGCCCCGGACCGGCCACCACCGCGCTGGTCGGCATGGCGGCACTTCTCGCGCTGGCGACCACGGTCGTGCTGGGCCTCGGCCTTCCACCGACGCTCGAACAGGGCGTCTACGCCCGGCTGATCGCCATCCACCCGCCGCTGGCCTGGGCCGCCTACCTCGCCTTCGGCGTGACTGCCGTGGCCAGCGCGCTCTGGCTGTGGCCGCGCACCCGGGCGCGGCGCTGGGACCGCCTGGCCGCCTCCTCGGCCGAGGTCGGCGTGGTGTTCTGCGCCCTCACCCTGGTCACCGGCGCCATCTGGGGCCGGCCCACCTGGGGGGTGTGGTGGACCTGGGACGCCCGCCTGACCAGCACCGCCCTGCTGCTGGCCCTGTTCCTCGGCTACCTCGCCCTGCGCCGGGTCGGCGGGCCGCTGGACGTCCGGGCCCGACGCTCGGCCGTCGCCGCGCTGGTGGCGGTGGCCGACGTCCCCATCGTCCACTTCTCGGTGGACTGGTGGCGGACGCTGCACCAGGACCGGTCGCTCGCCCAGCTGACCCCGCAGAACGACCTGGACGGCGCCTACACCGCCGTCATGCTTCTGGGCTTCGTGGCCATGACACTCACCTACGGCTGGCTGCTGGTCCAGCGCTACCGGGCCGAGGTGGCCGACGAGCGCGTGGAGATGGAGGGCCTGGACGCGGCGCTGGCGGCCCGGCGGGCCGAGGCGGCGGAGGCGGCCGGGCCGGTGCGCGCACCCGCCGCCACGTGAGCCCTGCGACGTGAGCGCTGCGACGTGAGCTACGTCCTGGCCGGCTACGGGATCACCGTCGCCACCTTGGCCCTGTACGCCCTGCGGGTCCGCCGCCGCGCCCGCGTCCCAGGTCGGGACGGCGGTTCGTGACCGCCACCACCAGCCCGGGCCCACCGGCCCCTGGGCCGGTGCCTCCGCCCGCCCGTGCCCGCAACCGGCGGCTGTGGGCCGTGGGCCTGGTCGTCCTGGCCGCGCTGGGCTTCCTGGTGTTCCAGGGCCTCAGCAACGCCACGGTCTACTTCAAGACGGCCGACGAGGCGGTGGCCGAGCGGGCCAGCCTGGGCGAGCGCCGCTTCCGGCTGGAGGGGATGGTCCTGGCCGGCAGCGTGCGGGACACCGGGAGCGAGGTCGACTTCACCGTGCGTGGCGAGGCCGGCGCCATGGTGTCCGTGGTGCACGACGGCGAGGTGCCCGAGCTGTTCCAGCCCGGCATCCCGGTGGTGATGGAGGGCCGCTGGGACGGGGACCGCTACCGCAGCGACCGGATCCTGGTGCGCCACACCTCGGAGTACCGGGCCGAGAACCCCGACCGCGTGGCGGACTACCAGGTCCCGACCGCCGCCACGCCGGCACCGTGAGCTCGCTGCTCGGCCGCAGCGCGGTGCTGCTCGGCCTGCTGGCCGCGCTCGGCGGGCTGGCCACCCTCGGCGCCGGGCTGGCCGGCCGCCGCCCGGTCCTGCTGCGCCGGGGCCAGCGCTACGTCTGGGTGGTCCTGGCCGCCGCCGTGGTGGCCGCGGTGGTCATGGAGCGGGCGCTGATCACGCATGACTTCTCGCTGGAGTACGTGGTCGACAACCACGCCCGCTCGACGCCGCTGATCTATACCGTCGCCTCCCTGTGGGGTGCGCTCGAGGGTTCCATCCTGCTGTGGGCCCTGGTCCTGGCCGGCTACCTGGCCGTCATGGCCCGCCGCTTCAAGGACCGGGCCTCCGACCCCCTGGTGGCCTGGGCCACGGTGGTCGGGCTGGCCGTGGCGGTGTTCTTCTTCGCGCTGATGCTGGGGCCGGCCAACCCCTTCCGGGAGGTCGTGGGCCAGATCCCGGCCGACGGCACCGGGCCGAACCCGTTGCTGCAGAACCATCCCCTGATGGCGTTCCACCCGCCGATGCTGTACCTGGGCTACGTCGGCTTCACGATCCCGTTCGCCTTCGCCGTCGCCGCGCTGGCCACCGGCCGCCTGGGCGAGGGCTGGCTGGTGGAGACCCGGCGCTGGACGCTGTTCGCGTGGGGGTTCCTCACCGCCGGCATCATCCTGGGCGCCTGGTGGTCCTACGAGGTGCTGGGCTGGGGCGGGTACTGGGCCTGGGACCCGGTCGAGAACGCGTCGTTCCTGCCCTGGCTGACCGGGACGGCCTACCTGCACTCGGTCATGGTGCAGGAGCGCCGGGGGATGCTGCGGGTCTGGAACCTGTCGCTGCTAGTGGCCACCTTCAGCCTGACCATCCTGGGCACCTTCCTCACCCGCTCGGGCGTCTTGGACTCCGTGCACGCGTTCACCGAGTCGCCCATCGGGCCGGCGGTGCTGGGGCTGTTCGCGGTGGTCGTCGTCGTGGGCGTCGGTCTCATCGGCTGGCGGGGCGACCTGCTCCGGTCGCCGGGCACCATCGACTCGCCGGTGTCGCGGGAGGGCGCCTTCCTGGCCAACAACGTGCTCTTCGGTGCCTTCGCCTTCGTCGTGCTGCTGGGCACGGTCTTCCCGCTGCTGGCCGAGGCGCTCAACGGCGAGCGGGTGACCGTCGGCCGCCCGTACTTCGACCGCATGGCCACGCCCGTCGCCCTGTGCCTGTTGTTCCTCATGGCCATGGGGCCGGCGCTGCCCTGGCGCAAGGCGACGGGCGAGCTGCTGTGGCACCGCCTGCGCTGGCCGGCGTGGACGGCGGCCGCCGTCCTGGTGGTCTGCGTCGCCGCCGGCCTGCGGGGGCTGGCGCCGCTGCTGGCCTTCGGGCTCGGGACGTTCGCCGCCGCCGCCGCCGTCCGCCAGCTCGCCCTGTCGGCCCGCCGCCAGGGCTGGCGGGGGCTGGTCGGCCGGGCCAACGGCGGCATGGTCGTCCACCTGGGCGTGGTGCTCATCGCAGTCGCGTTCGCGGCCAGCTCGGGCTACGGCTCGCGGGCCGAGTTCCGGCTGAGGCCCGGCGAGTCGGCCACTCTCGACGGCCATACGGTGACCTACGTCGGCCACCGCACCGTGGTGCACCCCAACCGGCGGGCCGAGATCGCCGACGTGCGCATCGACGGCGGGCGGATCTACAGCCCGTCGCTCAACCTGTTCCCGAACGGCACGCAGGCCATCGGCACGCCGTCGGTGAAGACCGGGCTGGTCGACGACGTCTACCTGAGCGTCATCAGCCTCCCCCGCCAGGCCGACGAGGAGGTGGTGCTGGCCGTCATCGTGCAGCCGCTGGTGGTGTGGCTGTGGATCGGCGGGGCGCTGATGGCGGTGGGCACCGCCATGGCCGCCGTCCCCGGCCGCCGCCGCCGGCCGACCGACGCCGCGTCGGCCCCGGTGCCGGGGGCGGCCTCGGGGGACGCGCGCCCGCCAGCGGCCCACGACGAGCGCAAGGCCGTGCCGGAGCCGGTCGCGGCCGGCGACCCCGATCCGGCGCCGGTGGCGTCGTGACCGGGGTGCCGGCGGCCCTGGCCGACGAGGCCCGGCCCGGCCCGCCGCCGCAGCGGCGGCCCCGCACCGCCCGCCGGGCCGCTGTCGCCGTCGGCCTTGTGGTGGTCGCCCTGGTGGCGGTGCTGGCCACCCGGCCCAACGCCGGCGACATCGTCGCCGCCAGCCCGCTCCGGGGCCAGCCGGCGCCCGAGGTCCAGGGGCCCGACCTCGACGGCACCGTGACCCGCCTGAGCGACTTCCGGGGCCGCTGGGTGGTGGTGAACTTCTTCGCCACCTGGTGCGTCCCCTGCCTCAAGGAGCATCCCGAGCTGATCCGTTTCTCGGAGCGCCACGCGCCCGCCGAGGTGCAGGTGGTGGCGGTCGTCTACGACGACGATCCGGGGGACGTGCGGTCGTTCTTCCGCGAGCGCGGGGGCGACTGGCCCGTCATCGACAGCTCCCGGGCCAAGGTGGACTTCGGCGTGCTGGGCGTCCCCGAGTCGTTCCTGATCACGCCGGGCGGCATCGTCGTCGACCGGATCGTCGGGGGTGTCAGCGCCGACGGACTGGACCGCTTCCTGCGCCAGGCCCAGGCGGTGCTGGGATGACCCGGTCGCCGCGGCTGGCGCTGGTGGCGCTTCTCGTGGTCGTCAGCGGGGCGCTGTTCGTGGGCAGCCGGGGCGAGGCCGGGCCCGACACCCCGGCCCGGCGCACCGAGCGCCTGTCCGCCAAGGTCCGCTGCCCCACCTGTGACGGGCTGTCGGCGGCCGAGTCCGAGGCGGCCTCCTCCAAGGCGATCCGGGAGGAGATCCGCAGCCGGGTGGACGACGGCGACAGCGACGCCGAGATCCTGCGCTTCCTGGTAAGCCGCTACGGCGACGACGTCCTGCTGACGCCCCCGTCGTCGGGTGTCGGCGCGTTGGTGTGGGCCCTGCCCGTGGTGGCCCTGGTGCTGGCCGGCGCCGCCCTGGTCGCGGCGTTCCGCCGGTGGCGGGCCGTGCCGGCGGGGACGGTGACCGACGAGGACCGGGCCCTGGTGGCCCGGGCGCTGGACCGGTGAACGACCAGCTGCACGAGGAGCGGGACTTTCTGCTGCGGTCCCTGGCCGACCTGGAGGCCGAGCGGGCAGCCGGCGATCTGGCCGAGGAGGACTACGTCGCCCTCCGCGACGGCTACACCGCCCGGGCCGCCGCCGCCCTGCGCGCCCTGGAGGCCCCAACTGCGGCCGCTTCTGTCGAGAAGTCCGGGGCCGAGCGGGGTGAAGTCCACAAAGGCGAGCAGGCGCCGGCCGCTGCGCCTCCCAGCGGGCGAGGACGGCGGGGGCGGCGGTCGTTGGCGACGGCCGCCGTGGTCGTGGCGGTGGCGGCCGGGGCCGGCGCGCTGGTGGCCCGCTCGGCCGGCGAGCGCCTGCCGGGGGAGCCGGCCAGCGGATCCATCGAGGCCACCGGCCCGTCGGCGGCCATGGCGCGGGCCCGGGTGCTGGTGGGTGAGGGCCGCACCCTCGAGGCCATCAAGGTGTGGGACGAAGTCCTGCGCGAGGTGCCCGACCAGCCCGAGGCCCTGACCTACCGGGGCTGGTTCGTCCTGCTGGCCGGCCGGCAGGCGGCCACCCCCGAGCTGAAGGAGGAACTGACCGGGCGGGGCCTGGCCTCCATCGAGCGGGCCATCGCCGTCGACCCGGCCTACCCCGACGCCCACTACTTCCGAGGGCTGGTGATGTTCGTCGACAAGCGCGACCCGGCCGCTGCCGCCGCCGAGATGCGGGCCTTCCTGGCCGGCGACGGTCCCCGGCTCTACCGCACGACGGCGGAGGACGTCCTGCGCCAGGCGCTGGCCGAAACGGACATGGCCCCGCCGCCCGCGGGGTAGGGGCACGGGCGACCCCACTCTCCCAGGAGGCAGTGATGACGGCGACCCGCGAGATGCTCCGCACCACCCCCAGCGCCCCGGACTTCGACATGGAGGCGCTGGCTCGTTGCATCGAGGCCTGCTTCGAGTGCGAACAGGCGTGCACCGCCTGCGCCGACGCCTGCCTCGGCGAGGAGACGGTCGCCGACCTGGCCCGCTGCATCCGGCTCAACCTGGACTGCGCCGACATCTGCGGCGCCACCGGCCGCCTGCTGTCCCGCCAGACCGGCTACGACCCCTTGGTCACCCAGGCCCTGCTGGAGGCGTGCGCCACGGCCTGCCGGAGCTGCGGTGAAGAGTGTGGCGAGCACGCCGGGATGCACGAGCACTGCCGGGTGTGCGCCGAGGCATGCGACCGCTGCGAGCTCGCCTGCGAGGAGCTGCTCGCTGCGTTCGAGTAGCGGTCAGCGACCTCAGCGGGTGATGGCGACCACGGGGCTGCGCAGCCGCAGCGCACCGGTCGAGCCCAGGAAGCGGGCGTCGCCGAAGGCGAACACCCCGCCGTCGGAGGCCACCAGCCAGTAGCCGCCGCCGCTGGGCGTGGGCGCCAACCCCACCACGGGCAGGGCCAGCGGTGCGCCGCCCGCCGAACCGGCGAAGTGGGCCGCCCCGAAGGCGAACACCCCGCCGTCGGCGGCCACCAGCCAGTAGCCGTCGCCGCCCGGGGTCGAGGCCAGGCCGACCACGGGGCTGCGCAGCGGCAGGGCGCCGGTCGACCCCAGGAAGCGGGCCTCGCCGAAGGCGAAGACCCCGCCGTCGGCAGCCACCAGCCAGTACCCGTCGCCGCTGGGCGTGGCTGCCATCCCGACGATGGGCCGGGCCAGCCGCAGCCCACCCGTCGACCCCAGGAAGCGCGCGTCGCCGAAGGCGAACACCCCGCCGTCGGCGGCCACCAGCCAGTAGCCGTCGCCGGCCGGCGTGGCCGCCGACCCCACCACCGGGCTGCGCAGTGCGACGCCGCCGGCCGATCCCGTGAAGCGGGCCTGGCCGAACGCGAAGACCCCACCGTCGGCGGCCGCCAACCGGTACCGGTCCGCCGGTGGTGGCGGCGGCGGCGGGCCGACGCGCACCCGTCGGAGGTAGACGCTCGACGGGTCGCCCGGCGCGGTCTGCGGGAACAGGGCCAGGGCGTCGTTGCCGGCGTGGCCGAGGCCGGTGTAGTCGCCGACGAAGAAGCCCCGGGCCACCGGCGCCAGGCGCATGTCGAACGACGTGTCGGTGAGGCGCGCCTCCTCGCCCCAGTTGGCCGGGTCGGCGCAGCCGCCGTGGCAGTGGACGGCGAAGGTGTCGGTGCGCAGGTCGGGGGCTGCGTCGTTGTTGCGGAAGTCGCTGGACGTCACCACGACCGTGCCGTCGTCGGTGACGTCGACCTGGGGGAGGAAGGCCTGCTGGTTGCGCACCGACTCGGAGGCCGTCGTGCGGTTGACCCGCACGGCCGGCGTCCAGCTGCGCCCACCGTCGGCGGACTGCGAGAAGGCCACGCCGGCGACGCCGGGCTCGAAGCGACCGTCCTCCCAGACGGCGTAGGCCATGCCCGAGCGGCGGTCCACGGCCACGTCGGGGATGAAGCCGCCCACCCGCAGCGGGTCGGCGCTCTGCGGGTCGGTGACAGCCACGGTGACCTGGCGGTCGACGACGACGGGCTCCGACCAGGTGGCGCCCTTGTCGGTCGAGCGGATGACGGCGATGTCGGTCCGGCGGGTGGGCCTGTTGCGGATGGCGGAGAAGATGTTGACCAGCGTGCCGTCGGGCAGCACCGCGATCTGGTTGCCGAGGGTCTGGTTGTCGGGGCCGAGGTCCAGGACGGGGCGGGCCGGCTCCCAGGTGGCGCCGCCGTCAGTGGTCCGGGCGAAGTACGTGGGGCCGCTGAACGGGCCGGCCACCGGCGTGGCCAGCCGGTCCCAGACGGCGTAGGCGAACCGCCGGTCGGTGGGGTCGGCCGTGAGCGACTGCTTGTCGTTCAACACGCCGGTGATGCTCTCGACGACGATCGGGACGGGCGGCCCCCAGGTCCGGCCGCCGTCGGGCGACCTGCTGACCAGCAGCCCGTGGGCCGGGTCGGCCGGGCCGTTGAGGGACAGGCTGATCGCGTACAGCTCGCCGGTCGGCCCGAAGCTGAGCCAGGGGTCGGTGGCCCGCAGGAACTGGCCTCCCGAGCACACCGAGACGCCGGGCAGCGGGGCGGTGACCCACGTCCGGCCGCCGTCGTGGCTGGAGCCGGCGACCAGGCCGCGGGCACCGCCGTTGGACCACCGGTCCTGCTGCCACAGGCCGGCCACCTGGCGGGGGTCGGCCGGGTTCACGGTCAGCCACGGCTCGACCTCGCTGTCCACGAACACCTGCCCGGCCTGGGCGGCGGGGTCGTCGGCGGTGCAGTCGCGGAACGGGCTGGCGCCCGAGACCTGGACCAGAGGCTCGGCCTGGGGGGGTACGCCGCCCGCCGGCGACGGCACCAGAGTGGGAGCAACGGCCACCACGGCCGCGGCGAGGGCGCCGAGGAGGCGCCACCGCCGGGGAGGAGGCGGCTGCCCGGGACAGCAGGTGGGGGCTGCCCCGGGACAGCCGGGCGACGACAGGGCTGGTGGCTCGGCCCGAGCCTGGCCACCTCGCCCTCTCATCAAGCTCTGATTCCTCCCGCCGCATCGAACCATCCCGCCCGGGGTCGTGCAATAACAGATTCTGTTCGGATAGGTGGCATGTGCACCTAGGGACCCGGCGGCGGCCCGGACCGTCAAGTCGCCAGTGCCCGGAGGCGGGCGATCACGCCGGGCAGGGCGGCGGCGAAGGCGGCGACGTCCCCGTCGGTGGTCGACCAGCCCACCGACACGCGCAGGGACCGGGCCGCGTCGACCCCCATGGCGGCCAGCACCGGCGACGGCTCCAGCGACTCCGACGAGCAGGACGAGCCGGAGTGCGCCGCCACCCCGGCCTGGTCCAGCCCGAGCAGCACCGCCTCGGCCTCCACGCCGTCGACGCCGACGCACACCAGGTGCGGCAGCCGCCGCTCCGTGTCGCCGTAGGGCCGGCAGCCGGGCACGGCGAGGGCGGCGGCCAGCACCGCCTCGGTGCGCCGCCGGGCGGCCGCCGCCTCGGCCGCCACGTCGACGGCCTCGCAGGCCGCCCCGAAGCCGACGATCGCCGGTACGTTCTCCGTGCCGGCCCGCCGGGCCCGCTCCTGGTCGCCGCCCACCAGCAGGGGGTCCACCCGCAGCCCCCGCCGTACCACCAGTGCCCCGGCGCCGAGGGGCCCGCCGAACTTGTGGGCGCTCACCGACACCAGGTCGGCGCCCAGGTCGTCCAGCGCCAGGGGAACGTGGCCGGCGGCGGCGGCCGCGTCCACGTGGACCGGCACCTCTCGCCGGCGGCACGCCTCCACCACCTCGGCGACCGGCTGCAGCGTGGCGACCTCGTGGTTGCCCCACTGGCAGTGCACCAGTGCGGGCGGCCCGGTGGGACCGGGCCGGTCCAGCAGCCGCTCCAGGTCGTCGAGGTCGATCCGGCCGGTGGCGTCGACGCCGATCTCGACGGCGCCGGCCCGCGCCGACGACTCGCGCACGGCGGCGTGCTCGACCGCCGCGCACAGGACCGGTGCGCCGGGCCGGTCACGCGTGGCGCCCCAGACCGCCGCGTTGACGGCCTCGGTCGCCCCGCTGGTGAACACCACCGCCCGCGGCCGGACCCCGAGGAGGGCGGCCACCTGCTCCCGGGCGCCCTCGACGGCGGCCCGGGCGGCCCGGCCCTCGCTGTGGACCCGGCCGGGGTCGCCGCCGCCGCCGAGCCACGGGACCATCGCCTGGACCACCTGCGGCCGGGCCGGTGAGGTCGAGGCGTGGTCGAGGTAGACCCGGGCCGGCACCCGCGGCGGCTCAGACCGCGGTGACGCAGGCGTCGTCGCCGTTGGCCCGCGACGCCGTCGTCGAGGGGTCCGTCTCGCCGTAGAGGCCCGACAGCATCCCGCGGACCATGCCCCGGTCGACTGCGCAGATGACCGGGTGCTGGGTGGCGGTGTCGCCGAAGGGGCACTGCTCGGCCACGATGGCCAGCGACGACCCCCGGGCCTCGGCATGGGCCGCGAACCCGTGGGCGGTGAGGGCGTCGGCCACCGCGTGCAGAGCGGCCCGGAACGAGCGGTGGGTGTCGCCGGGTGACATCTGGCGGGCCAGGGCCAGGCCGTACTCCATCCCCACCTCCTCGGCCATGGCTTGGGCCTGACCGACGGGCACCAGGGCGAGCGCCCGGCCCAGCAGGGTGACCAGCAGGTCGTCGCGCCGCGCCGGGAACACCAGCGGCTTCTCGGTGACCCGGTAGCGCTTGGAGGGCCGCCCGGCGCCGCCGCTCTCGGGCCGGTCGACGTGGACGTCGAGGTAGCCCCCCGCGGCCAGCTTGTCGAGGTGGTGGCGGGCCACGTTGGCATGGAGGGCGAAGCGCTCCGCCACCTCGCCGGCGGTCACGCCGAGCGCGTTGTCGCGGGCCAGCAGGTAGATCGCCCGGCGCGTCGGGTCGCCGAAGGCGGAGGTGACGGCGGCGACGGCGGCGGAGAACTCGGCGTCGTCGAACGGGAGCCGGCCCACGCCCGGTATTCTACCTACGGGTATAGGGGAAATCCCCCGCCGGCTCCCGAAAGGTGCGATGCCCGTCACCGACAACGAGGTCCTCGAGGCGCTGCGCCCGGTCCAGGACCCCGAACTCCACCTCAGCATCGTCGAGCTCGGGATGGTGCGGCGGGTGACGGTGGACGGTGCCCGCGTCGCCGTGGAGATCGCGCTGACGGTGGCCGGCTGCCCCCTGCGTGCCGAGATCACCGAGCGGGTGACCGCCGCGCTGCGCCCCCTCGGGGTCGACGACGTGGACGTCGAGCTGTCGGTGATGACCGACGAGGAGCGGGCCGCTGTCCGGGCCCGCATGGCCCAGGGCCCCGGTGGCGGCGCCGGTCATGCCGGGCACGCCCACGCCGGCGGACAGGCTGGTGCGGCGGGCGCCAACGGCGAGCGGTTGGGCCACGAGGAGGGCCGCCCCAACCCGTTCATGGCCCCCGGGTCGCCCACCCGGGTGCTCGGCATCTCGTCGGGCAAGGGCGGCGTGGGCAAGTCGTCGGTCACCGTCAACTGTGCGGTCGCCCTGGCCCGCCTGGGGCATTCGGTGGCTGTCCTGGACGCCGACGTCTACGGGTTCTCGGTCCCCAAGATGCTCGGCATCACCCAGGAGCCGGTCGTCATCGACGACATGATCGTGCCGCCGGTGGCCCACGGCGTGAAGGCCATCTCGATCGGCTTCTTCGTGGACGACGATCAGCCGGTGATGTGGCGCGGGCCCATGCTGCACAAGGCGCTCGAGCAGTTCCTGGTGGACGTGTACTGGGGCGATCCGGACTTCCTCCTGGTCGACATGCCGCCCGGCACCGGCGACGTGGCCCTGTCCATGGCCCAGTACCTGCCCCGCAGCGAGATCTACGTGGTGACGACGCCGCAGCCGGCGGCCCAACGGGTCGCCCAGCGCACGGCCTACATGGCGCGGAAGGTGAACCTGCCGCTGCGCGGTGTCATCGAGAACATGGCCTGGTTCACCGGCCACGACGGCACCCGCTACGAGCTGTTCGGCCGGGGCGGCGGAGCGGCGCTGGCCGAGACCCTGGGCGTACCGCTCCTCGCCTCGCTGCCCCTCGTGCCGGCCCTGCGCGAGGGCGGCGACATCGGCGTGCCGGTCACTGCCTCGGACCCCGACGGCGAGGCGGGCCGAGCCTTCGCCGAGCTGGCCGCCGCCCTGGTGGGCCTCGGCCGCGGCCGGGTGTTCCATCCGGAGCTGACCGTCCGCTAGCCCCGTTCGCGCTCGGTCGCGCCGCCCGCCGCCCTACCGCGCCGAGCGGCGGGAGAATGAGGTGTGGCCCTGGAAGAGGCGCCCGACGAGGGTTTCGGCGCGTTGGCGGAGGGCCGGTGGGCCGACGCCCGGGTCGCGTTCGAGCAGGCCGTCGCGGTCCGAGAGACGCCTGAAGCGTGTCTCGGGCTGGCGACGGCGCTGTGGTGGCTCGGCGAGAACCATGCGTGCGTCGAGCGCTGTCGTCGTGCGTACGCGTTGTTCCGGGCGGCGGGTCGGGTCGAGAGCGCCGCCCAGTGCGCCGTGTGGCTGGCCATCATCTACAAGGCGAACTTCGCCAACACCGCAGCGGCCAACGGCTGGATCGGACGGGCCGAACGCCTCCTCGAGCCGCTGGAACCGGGGCTGCTGCACGGGTGGGTGTGGGTGGCCCGTGGCTACCGGATGACCGATCTGGGTGGCGCCGAGGCCCTGACCGAGCGGGCCGTCGAGGTGGCCCGGGCGGCCGGGGGCGTGGATCTCGAGCTGGTCGCCCTGGCCCAGCTCGGCCTGATCCAGGTCGGCATGGGCGACGTCGACGCCGGCTTCGGGTTGATCGACGAGGCGATGGCGGCGGCGCTCGCAGGCGAGTGCTCGACCTTGGACACGGTCGTGTACGCGTGCTGCGACATGTTGCACGCGTGCGAACTCGCCGGCGACATCGAGCGGGCCGCCCAGTGGTGCACGGTTGCCGACGACTTCGTCGCACGCTACGGGTGCCCGTTCCTGTACGCCGAGTGCCGCATCTACTACGGCAGCGTGCTGACCGCCACGGGCCGGTGGCGCGACGCCGAGCGGGAGCTGGGTGCCGGGGTGCGGATCACCGAGGGCGCCTGTCCCGGCCTCCACCGCCGGGCGCTGGCCCGACTGGCCGGCCTTCGCATCCGTCAGGGCCGCCTGGAGGACGCCGATCACGTCCTGGCCAGCCTCAACGAGGGCATCGAGGCCGAAGCCGAGGCGTCGCTGCTGACGGCTGCGCTGACCCTGGCGAGGGGCGACGCGGCGGCCGCCGGCCGCCTGCTCGAGCAACGGCTTCGTCACGTGCAGAACCATCGTTGGCACCTTGCGGCGGCCCTCGACCTCCTCGTCGACGCATGGGTGGCCGCAGGGCGGTTCGACGCGGCCGCGGACGCAGCCGATCGGCTGCGCACCGCCGCCGGTGAGGCGAGCAGCCAGCACCTGGCCGCCCTGGCCGCTGGCGCCCGGGGCCGCGTCCTCCTCGCACGCGGCGACCCCGGCGCGGCAGCCGATCTCGAGGCCGCCCTCACGGTGTGGTCCACCATGGAGCTGCCCCTGGAGGCGGCGCGCACCCGGCTCGACCTGGCCCGCGCCGTGTCCGGGACCGAGCCCGAGTCGGCAGTCGATCACGCGCGCCGGGCGCTGGCGGTCCTGGACGAGCTCGGCGCGTCGATCGACGCCGATCGGGCAGCGGAGTACCTGCGCTCGGTGGGGGTCGTCCCCCGCACGGGCCCGAAACGGGCGGGGCTGCTCACGATGCGCGAGCGGGAGGTGCTCCGGCTGGTGGCGGCGGGACTGTCGAACCCCGAGATCGCCGGACGCCTCCACGTGAGCCGCAAGACGGCGTCACATCACGTCAGCAACATCCTGACCAAGTTGGGGCTCCGGAACCGGGCCGAGGCGGCGGCCCGCGCCGACGCACTGCTCGGGACAGCAGAAGGTCCCCCGCCGGGACGCAGCTGAGCCCAAGAACCGGGCGGCGTATGGGGCAGCCGCCCGATGCTCCCGTCCCGGCGATGGCCGATGCTTCTGGCATGACCACCATCGATTCCTCCGAGCACTTCCAGATACCGATCGAGGCGGCCGAGGCCTACGAGGCGGCGTTCGTGCCCGGGTTCTTTGCCCAGTGGGCGCCGCTCCTGTGCGACGCCGCCGGCGTCGTCACCAAGCAGCAGATCCTCGACGTGGCCTGCGGCACCGGGATCGTCGCCCGCACCGCGGCACAGCGGGTCGGCGCGGACCACGTGACCGGGGTCGACCTCAACGAGGCCATGCTCAGCGTTGCCCGTCGCGTGGCCCCCGATATCACCTGGCGCCTGGGTGACGCCGTCGCCCTCCCGTTCGAGGACGGCTCCTTCGACGCCGTGCTGTGCCAGATGGCCCTCATGTTCTTTCCCGATCGGGTCGCTGCGCTCCGGGAGATGGCCCGGGTCGCCGTGCCCGGCGGCACGGTTGCCCTCCTGGTCCCGAGCGAGCTCGGCGCCCAGCCGGCGTACGGCCCGTTCGTCGACATGGCCGCCCGGCACGCAGGGAGCGAGGCACGGTCGCTGCTGAGCGCCTACTTCGCCTGCGGCGATCTCGGCCTACTCGCCGAGCTGTTCGACTCGGCTGGCCTTCCGGCGCCCACCACGGGCACCCATCTCGGCACCGCTCGGTTCCCGTCCGTGGACGCCCTCGTGAGCACCGAGGTGGAGAGCACGCCGCTGGGCGAGCGCATCACCACCGGGGTCTACGACCAGATCCGCGCCGGTGCTCGCCAGGTCTTCGCGCCGTTCACCACCGCCGGCGGCCGCCTTGAAGCGCCCTTCGAGGTCCATGTCGCCGTCGCCCGCCGGCCATGAGGGATTCGACCGTCGTCATCCATCCTGCGGCCCGAACCACCCGGGGCCTGTCCGAAGGCGCCCGGTCGATGCTCGGCCGACGGCTGTACGCCGTGCTGGCCACGCAGAACGACGACGGGACCCCCCACCTGGCGCCGGTCATGTTCCTGTTCGACGGCGTGCGCATCGTCGTCGAGACCGGCGCCACGACCCGCAAGGCGCGCAACGTGGTGAGCCGCGGGCACGCCTCGGTGCTCGTCCAGACCCCAGAGGCAGCGTGGGTGCTCGGCTCGGGGCCGGCGACCATCGTCAGCGGCGCCGACGCGGTCGGGCACCGTGAGCGCCTCCGTTCGAAGTACCTCACGGCAGCGGGCCGACGAGCCTGCGGCAATCTTCTCGACGAGATGGACGACGTTGCCATCCTCGTCGTCCCCACCCACTGGCTCAGCTGGGATCTCGCCAACTTCGTGAAGGCGCTCGCGGCCCGCGGCCTCGACCCCGCCAACGCCCACACGTGGTTCCTTGCCGATGAGTAGCGATGCCGATGAGTAGCGATGCCGATGAGTGACGACGCCGAGGAGCTGGGCGACTGGCGGATCGCGCGGCGGGCCACCCGGGTCGCGGCGCGGCTCCGTACCCTTCGAGCATGGGCCCGCGCGGGTCGCCCGTCGGGCGGCGCATCTTCCTCGGCATGGTGGGCCTCGGTGGGGCCGGGGTCCTGTGGGGCTCGAAGCTGGCCGAGCGGTTCAACCGCCTGGTGGCCCCGGTGGCGGCCATGGACCAGACCGGGCTCACGTCGCTGCTGCCGGCCTCGGGCGGCTTCCGCATCTACTCCGTCGTGGGCCTCCCCCCCGATCCGAGCGAGGCCGACTACCGGCTGACGGTGACGGGCATGGTGGCCCGACCGCTGGCCCTGACGCTCGCCGAACTGCGGGCCCTGCCGGCCACCCGCCTGGTCCGGGACTTCCAGTGCGTCACCGGGTGGCGGGTGCCCGATGTGCCCTGGACCGGCGTGCGGCTGTCTCAGGTGCTCGACGCCGCCGGGGTGGCACCGGGCGCCGGGGCCGTCACCTTCCACAGCTTCGACGGCGTCTACACCGAGAGCCTGAGCCTCGACCAGGCCCGCCGAGACGACGTGCTGGTGGCCTACGAGATGTACGACGAAAAGCTGAGCCGGGCCCACGGCGGCCCCGTGCGCCTGTACGTGGCCCCGATGTACGGCTACAAGTCGTGCAAGTGGCTGGGCGGGATCGAGGTCACCGGCCGGCCGCAGCACGAGGGGTACTGGCAGCGCCGCGGCTACGACCTCGACGCCTGGATCGGGCGCAGCAATGGCCGCGACGACGAGCCGGTCTGAGCCGCGGCCGGCCCGGCCCGGCCTGGTGCGCTTCGACCGCACCGAGCGCCTCCTCCACTGGGCCACAGCGCTGCTGTTCCTGGTGCTCCTCCTGACCGCCGCGCTGCTGTACATGGCACCGCTGTCGGCCATGGTCGGCCGGCGGGGCGTCGTCCGGCTCGTACACCTGTGGGCCGGGTTGGCCCTCCCCGTGCCCTACCTGGTGGCCCGGGCGGGGCCATGGTCCCGGGCCCTGCGGGTGGACGTCGCCCGGCTGGCCCGCTTCGACGCCACCGACAGCCGCTGGGTGCGAAGCCTCGGCCGCAGCCGGGCCGTTCCCCTCGGCAAGTTCCACCCGCTGCAGAAGCTCAACGCGGCGTTCACCGGCGGTGCCATCGCCGTGATGCTGGGCACAGGGGCCGTCATGTACTGGTTCGAGCCGTTCCCGCTGGCCTGGCGCACGGGCGCCACCTTCGTGCACGACTGGCTCGCGCTCGCCCTCTTCGGCACCATCGCCGTCCACATCGCAAAGGCGGTCGGCGACCGGGACGCCCTGGGCGCCATGTGGCACGGCCGGGTGACGCGGCGGTGGGCCCGCGGCCGCCATCCCCTGTGGGCGGACGAGATGGCCGGCGCCGCCGCTCAGCCACACGCAGCCCAGGCACTTGCCAACGCGCCCACATCCGGTTCACAGGATCGGTCCTCATGATGCGAACCGGCTCCGAGATCCGGGCCCGTAGACACAGGAGCACATCACAATGGACCAGCAGGAAGCCTCGACCCCCGGACCGGGGCGCCGCCCGGCCCGCCGGGGCGTGCGCTCGGGCATCTTCGCCGCGGGTGCCGCCTTCGGCATCACCCTGGCCGGGCTCGGGATCGCCGGCGCCCAGACCTCGCCGAGCGCCACCGCGCCCGAGACGGCGCCGGCCGAAGCCGGCGCGGCCCGCCACCGGCCGGGCCACCACGTCTCGGCGGCCGCCGACGCCATCGGCATCAGCGAGGAGGACCTGGTCGCCGCGCTGCGCGGCGGCCAGTCGATCGCCCAGGTGGCCCAGTCCCGGAACGTCGCGGTCCAGACGGTGATCGACGCCATGGTCGCCGACGCCCGGGAAGGGCTGGTCGAGCGCATCACCGCCCTGGTGAACCGGGCCGGTGTCCCGGAGGGCCGCGGTCCAGGCCACGGCCACCGCGCCGCCCACGTCGCCGCCCACCTCGACGTGGCCGCCGAGGCCATCGGCGTCACCCCGGTCGAGCTGCGGACCGCCCTGCGCGACGGCCGGTCCATCGCCCAGGTGGCCCAGTCGAAGGACGTGGACGTCCAGAAGGTGGTCGACGCCCTGGTGGCCGACGCCCGCAGCCGGCTGGCCGCCAAGGTGACGGCCGGTGAGCTGACCCAGGCCGAGGCCGACGAGAAGGCGGCGCGGCTGACCGAGCGGGTGACCGCCCTCGTCAATCGCACCGGCGGCTTCGGCGGCCGTCCCCACCGGTAGCCGGCGCCGTGGCGCCGGCGGGCTGGGCGATAGCGTTGGCCATCGCCCAGCCCGACCGCGCCCTGGCCCGCCGAATGGCCGCCGAGGCGGCCGAGGCCGGGCGACCGCTCGACTGGTTCGAGCGGCTCTACGAGGCGGGCGAGCGGGGCGAGGCCACCGTCCCGTGGGTCAACCGCGTGCCCAACCCGCACCTGCTGGCCTGGGCCGACGCGCACCACCTGGCCGGCGACGGCCGCCGGGCACTGGTGGTGGGGTGCGGCCTGGGGGACGACGCCGAGGCCCTGGCCGGCCGGACGTTCTCGGTGGTGGCCTTCGACCTCGCTCCGACCGCCGTCGAGGCCTGCCGCCGGCGGTTCCCGGCCACCTCCGTCCACTACGTGGTGGCGGACCTGCTGGCCCCGCCGCCCGGGTGGGAGGGCGCTTTCGACCTGGTCTTCGAGGCCAACACCGTCCAGGTCCTGCCGTTCGGTCCCCTGCGGCGGGCCGGCATCGCCCGCCTGAGCACCTTCGTGGCCCCCGGTGGCCGGCTGCTGGTCGTCGCCCGCCGGCGGGCCGAGGGCGAGCCGCCCGGTGAGCTGCCGTGGCCGCTGGCTCCCTCCGAACTGCTGGCCCTGGGCGGGGACCTGGCTGTCGAGGAGGTGACCGAGGTCCTGGGCGACGACGAGGACCCGCCGGTGCGCCGCTGGGTGGCCTCGTTCCGGCGCCCGGCGTGATCCGGTCCACCAACGCGGCGAGCTCACCATCGACAACGTGTCGCCCCGGCCGCTACGCCCCCATCGGGAGCTTGGCCGGGTCCCAACCCAGGTGCTCGACCGCCATCCGCAGGGCATAGCGGTCGGTCATGCCGCTGACGTGTCGGACGGCGGCCGCCACCGCGTCGCCGCCGGGGCTGGCAGCGCCCCCCTCCAGCTCCCCCGGGTTCGCCGCGTACCACTCCACCAGCGCCCGCAGCAGCTCGACCACCCGCTCGGCCTGGGCCACCGAGGCCGGCCGGAGGTAGATGCGCTCGAAGTTGAAGGCCCGGAAGGCGGCCAGCGCCTGGGCGTGCGGCCCCGCCATGGCGACCCGGCCGGTGGCGCCGATGGTGTCGAGGACCGCGGTGATGAACCCGTTGAGCTGGGCCGATCGCCGCCGGCCGACGACGTCGGCCACCTCGTCGGGAAGGTCCGCGGCATCCACGATGCCGGCCCGCACCGCGTCCTCGAAGTCGTGGCACACGTAGGCGATGCGGTCGGCCCAGGCCACGACCTCACCCTCGGGCGTGAGCGGCGGCGGGCGGTTCCAGGAGTGGTTGCGGACCGCGTCGAGCGTCTCGGCGCACAGGTTGAGAGGAGCCAGCACCTCGTCGGCCCCGTAGACGGCGTGGTGGTAGCCGCCGTCGAGGTACGGCGAGAAGGCCGTCTCGGAGGCATGCCCGGCCGGCCCGTGGCCGCAGTCGTGGGCGGTGGCGGCTGCCGCCGTGAGGGCCACGTTCAGGCCCGCGGGCCGGGCGATCCCGACCGCCACCTGGGCCACCTCGATGGCGTGGGTCAGGCGGGTGCGCAGGTGGTCGTCCTCGGGGGCGACGAAGACCTGGCACTTGCCGGCCAGCCGGCGGAACGGCCGCGAGTGCTGGATGCGGTCGAGGTCGCGCTCGAAGCAGGTGCGGTAGGGGTCGGGCTCCTCGGGCCGCGCCCGGTTCCCGGCGCCGATGGCCCGGGTGGCCCCGGGCGCCAGCAGGCGATGCTCCTCCTCCTCGCGTGCCGGGCGGCTCGCCAGGCGGTGCGGGGCCGGGCCGACGCCGATGGCCCCGTGCGCCGTCTTCACCACGCCTGCACCGTAGCGAGGAGGTGTGACGTGGTGGACCGCCAGACGCTCAGGTGGCGCCTGCTGCGCCACCGCGCCGGCTCCGGCCGGCCACCTGCCACAGGACGACCAGCGCCGCCACCGCCAACACCGCCACGGCCATCCACCCGAAGGGGAACGAGGAGCCGCCCCCCGCCGCCGGCGGCCCGTCGTCGGCCGCAGCGGCCGCGGGCGGGGCCGGCTCGACGAACGAGCGCTTGTCGATGATGCCGGTGCCCTTCACGTACACCCACCCGTCGTAGACAGCGGGCCGGTAGGCGAACGCCCCGTCGGCGAAGAGCAGCGGGACGGCGGGGGCGTCGGTGGCCAGTACCGCGAGCGCGTCGGCCACCGCCGCCCGGCGGGCCGCGTCGTCGGTGGTACCGGCCATCCGTGCCGCGGCGGCGTCGAACGCCGGGCTGGTGTACCCGGTGAGGTTGGTGCGGGCGTCCCGGGGATCGCTCCCGAAGAGCTGGGCCAGGAAGCCCGGGTCGTAGGAGGCAAGCGGTGGCGCGCTCCAGATGGCGGCCTCGAACGCGGGCGGTGAGCCGTCCTCGCCGACGGCCCGCTTCAGCTCGTCGCGGCTGACGGTGACCAGCGTGGCCCCGCTGCCCAGCCGGGTCAGGGCCTGCACGACCTCGCGCCCGGCCTCCAGCTTGACCGGGTCGTTGTCCGGAGCCATCACTCGGATGGTGGGCGGCAGGGCGTCGGTGGAGGCGCCGGGACGCCCGGCCCTCCCGCCCGGGTCCGGCACCGCCCACGCCGAGGCGGGATGGACGTAGCCCGAGGTGGCCGGCACGGCGTTGCCGACCGCCCGGGCCAGCTGCACCGGGTCGAGGGCGGCGGCGACCGCCCGGCGGGCCTCCTGCCGGTCGAACGGTGCCCTTCGGGTGTTCAAGAGAAGCACCGTGCCCAGGTAGGACGGCCCGCCGGCGACCCGGGTGCCGAGCTTGCGCACCCGTTCCGCCGCGCTGGCGGGCAGGCTGGCGGTGACCACGTCGACCCGCCGCTGCTCGAAGGCGGCCAAGGTGCCCTCCAGGTTGCGGATCACCGGGACCTCCAGCGCCTGGACGGCGGGGCGGCCGCGGAAGTAGGCCGGATCGGCCTCGAACTGCCAGCCCTGGCCCGGCTCGTAGCTCGCCATCCGGTACGGCCCGCTGCCCACGGCCAGGCCGTCAGGCGCCGCCTTGCCGGCGGGCAGGTCCCGCCACAGGTGGGCGGGCAGGATGGGCATGTCGGCCAGGGGCTGGTCGAGGAAGCCGGGCGACGCCCGGCGCAGCGAGACCACCAGCGTGGCCGGGTCGAACACGTCCACCCGCTCCACCTCGCGCAGCGCAGGCGTGAAGCGGGCGTGGGGGCGGTCGGCCATGTAACGGAACGTGAAGGCGACGTCGTCGGCGGTGACCGGCCCGCCGTCGTGCCAGCGGGCGCCCTCGTTCAGCCGGATGGTGAGCTGGCGGCCGTCGGCGTTCGGCGTCACCGAGCGGGCCAGCCACGGCCGGGGCTGGCCGTCGGCGTCGCGCCACAGGAGCGTGTCGTAGACCAGCGTCATCAGGTGGTAGCCCAGCTCGAAGGTGTAGGGCGTGAGCGAGCCGTCGTCCTGGGGGAACGGCAGCCGCACCAGCTCGGCCCGCACGGCCGGACCGGGGGAGGGCGCCGGTGCGCCGGTGGACGCGGCGGGGGCCAGGGCCCCGAGCGAGACGAGGCCCGCGGTCACGAGCGCGACGGCGAGGGGCCTCCACATAGTGCCATTCTCGTCTTGGTAGCCTTCCGGTGTCGCCGCGGGAGGGCGAGACCATGGCCGCTGTGCGCACACGCCCGCCCACCAGGCGCCGGGCACCGAAGAAGAAACGCCTGGGCGTGTGGTTCGCGGTGGCCATCCTGGTGCTGGTGGCGGCCTGGCTCGGCACCATCGAGGCCTCCCGCCCCCACGTCGGCGGCGACCGCCTGCGTTTCGACCAGTTCGTCGACCAGGTGGAGGCCGGCCACGTCGACAGCGCCAAGCTGCTGGACATCGACTCGTTCGTCGTGGGCACCTACCGGCCCGACGGCGCGGGCGGCGAGCCTCGGTCCTACAACGTCCCCTACCTGAAGGCTCGCAGTTCGACCGAGAGCGTCATCGCCCTGCTGCTGAGCGCCGACGTGCCGACCACCATCGACCAGCAGGACCACAAGCGCCTCCTCGGGCTGCTCGGCCAGGTGCTGCCCGTCCTGATCTTCATCACCGCCTTCGCCTACCTGGTGGTGTCGTACGTCCGCAACACCGGGCCGTTCCGCATCCGCAGCTCGGCCAGGCGGCTGGGCAGTTCGGACGCCAACGCCACCTTCGCCGACGTGGCCGGACAGGACGCTGCGGTGGCAGAGCTGCGCGAGATCCGCGACTTCCTGGCCGATCCCGCCCGCTTCGCCACGGTGGGCGCCACGATCCCCAAGGGCGTGCTGCTCTACGGGCCACCCGGCTGCGGCAAGACGCTGATGGCCCGGGCCCTGGCCGGCGAGGCGGGCGCCAGCTTCTGGTCCATCTCGGGCTCGGACTTCATGGAGCGCTACGTCGGGGTGGGGGCGGCCCGGGTGCGGGACCTGTTCGAGAAGGCCCGTGAGAACACGCCGGCGCTGATCTTCATCGACGAGCTGGACTCCATCGGCCGGTCGCGGTCCATGGGCGGCAACGTGGCCGTCCACAGCGAGCAGGAGCAGTCGCTGAACCAGATCCTGGCCGAGATGGACGGCTTCTCGCCCTCCGAGGGGATCATCGTCCTGGCCGCCACCAACCGGCCCGACGTCTTGGACCCCGCCCTCCTGCGGCCTGGCCGCTTCGACCGAACCGTCGGCCTGGAGCTGCCCGACGAGAAGGCCCGCCTGGCCATCCTCCAGCTGCACGCGGCCAAGAAGGTCTTCGCCGGCGAGGCCGACCTGGCGCCCATCGCCAGCCGGGCCATCGGCATGACCGGTGCCGACCTGGCCAACGTGCTCAACGAGGCGGCCCTGCTGGCGGCTCGGGCCGGTCGCGGCACCATCGCCCAGGCCCAGCTGGACGAGGCGCTGAAGCGGGTGCTGGAGGCACCCGAGCGCCAGCGTCGCCTGTCCATGCGCCAGCGGAGCGTGGGCAAGCGGTTCGCCCCGGACGACAAGGTGACGTTCGCCGACGTGGCCGGCGTCGACGACGCCATCGAGGAGCTGGTGGAGGTCAAGTCCTACCTGGCCGACCCGACCCGCTACAGCGACATCGGCGCCCGGGTCCCCCGCGGCATCCTGCTGTCAGGGCCGCCGGGCTGCGGCAAGACCCTGCTGGCCCGGGCGGTGGCCGGCGAGGCCAACGCCGCCTTCTTCTCGGCAGCCGCCAGCGAGTTCGTCGAGGTCTGGGTGGGCCAAGGGGCGGCCCGGGTGCGGGACCTGTTCGCCGAGGCCCGCTCGGTGGCGCCCTCCATCGTCTTTCTCGACGAGCTGGACGCCATCGGCGGCGAGCGTGGGGCCGGTGGGATCGGCGGCGGGGCGGGGGAGCGGGAGGCCACCCTCAACCAGATACTGGTGGAGCTGGACGGCTTCGACGCCCGGGCTGCGGTCATCGTCATGGCGGCCACCAACCGGCCGGACATGCTGGACTCCGCCCTGGTCCGGCCGGGCCGCTTCGACCGCCAGGTGGAGATCACCCTGCCCGACCGGGCCGGCCGCCGCGCCATCCTGGACGTCCACGCCCGGGGCAAGCGCCTCGGGCCCGACGTCGACCTGGACGTCGTCGCCGCGCTCACGCAAGGCTTCTCGGGCGCCGACCTGGCCAACGTCCTCAACGAGGCGGCCCTGCTGGCCGCCCGCCGGGGCTTTCCCGAGATCCCCATGTCGCTGGTCGACGAGGGGCGTGACCGGGCCGCCCTGGGCGTGGCCTCCCGCACGTCGAAGATGTCCGAGGAGGAGCGCCGGCTGGTCGCGTACCACGAGGCCGGCCACGCCCTGGTCGGCAAGGCCCTGCCTCTGGCCAGCCCGCCCCACAAGCTGACGATCATCCCGCGGGCCCGGGCGCTGGGCTACTGCACGCCGATCGACAAGTCCGAGACCGACCGCACCGTCTACTCGCGCGCCCGCCTGCTCCAGCGCATGGCTATGTCACTGGGCGGCCGGGCCGCCGAGGACCTGGTCTTCGGCGACGTGAGCTCGGGGGCGGCCGGCGACCTCGGCTACGTGGGCGACCAGGCCCGGCGCATGGTGACCGAGTGGGGGATGAGCGAGGCGCTCGGGCCCCAGGTCTTCCGGGCTCCCTACGGCGCCGTGCGCGACCACCGCCTGTGGTCCGAGCAGGCGGCCCGCACCATCGACGCCGAGGTGGCCCGCCTGATCTCCGAGGCCGACACGATGGCCCGCGACGTGCTCGTCGCCGGCCGGGAACAGCTGGACCGGCTGGCCGAGGCCCTGCTGACGCAGGAGACCCTCTCGGGCGACGAGATCGACAAGGTGATCGGCCCCGTCGACCACCTCGCCCACCAGTAGCCGCCCCCGCCGCCGGCCAGCAGCCGCCGCCCGCCCCGCCGGGGCCGCTTGCCTGCGTCGAGTTGACCCCCACCGGCCCGGACCACTCCACAGAAGCTGAACTGGTAGTTGAGGGCCGGCGCACCGTGCGCAGCCCGGCCTCGGCCCCGGAACGGCGACAACCCGGCGCCGGGGGCCCCTGGGGGCTGCCGGCGCCGGGTTGTCGGGAAACCCGAGAGTGGGTGAGCTACTCGGTGGCGGTGGGGACTTCCACCTGGCGGCGGCGGCTGGCAGCGGCGGCGACGCCACCGGCGGCGAGCACGGCGACGCCGATGCCGACCATGGCCAGGCCGAGGCCCGAGTTACCGGAGCTGCCGCCGGCCGGCGTAGCCGGGGTGTTGGCCGCAGTCGGGGCGGCGGGCGCCTCGAAGCCGCTCCACACGTCGGCGGTGGCGGCAGCCGGAGCGGGCGCAGGAGCCGCAGGCGCGGCCACGGGCTCGGCGACTGGAGCGGCCTCGGCGACAGGAGCGGCGGCCGGCGCAACGGGGGCCGGGGCCTGTGT
>DATLFQ010000173.1:0-5189 GCA_035540915.1 Acidimicrobiales bacterium | reverse complement strand
CCACCTTCCTCCGAGTTGACCCCGGCAGTCTCCTACGAGTCCCCGGCATTACCCGCTGGCAACATAGGACAAGGGTTGCGCTCGTTGCGGGACTTAACCCAACATCTCACGACACGAGCTGACGACAGCCATGCACCACCTATCACAGGCCCCGAAGGACACCGTATCTCTACGGCTTTTCCTGCGTAGTTCAACCCAGGTAAGGTTCTTCGCGTTGCCTCGAATTAAGCCACATGCTCCGCCGCTTGTGCGGGCCCCCGTCAATTCCTTTGAGTTTTAGCCTTGCGGCCGTACTCCCCAGGCGGGGCACTTAATGCGTTAGCTGCGGCACGGAATCCGTTGATAAGACCCCACACCTAGTACCCAACGTTTACGGCGTGGACTACCAGGGTATCTAATCCTGTTTGCTCCCCACGCTTTCGCTCCTCAGCGTCAGTGCCGGCCCAGACCACCGCCTTCGCCACCGGTGTTCCTCCTGATATCTGCGCATTTCACCGCTACACCAGGAATTCCGTGGTCCCCTACCGGACTCTAGCCATAGCAGTATCGAGTGCCATCTCCAGGTTGAGCCTGAAGTTTTCACACCCGACTTGCTAAGCCGCCTACGAGCTCTTTACGCCCAATAAATCCGGACAACGCTTGCCCCCTACGTATTACCGCGGCTGCTGGCACGTAGTTGGCCGGGGCTTCTTCTGCAGGTACCGTCATTTTCGTTCCTGCTGAAAGGGGTTTACAACCCGAAGGCATTCATCCCCCACGCGGCGTTGCTGCGTCAGGCTTTCGCCCATTGCGCAAGATTCCCTACTGCTGCCTCCCGTAGGAGTCTGGGCCGTGTCTCAGTCCCAGTGTGGCTGGTCGTCCTCTCAGACCAGCTACCCGTCGACGCCTTGGTAGGCCGTTACCCCACCAACAAGCTGATAGGCCGCGAGCCCCTCCCGAAGCGAAATTCTTTCCTCACCCGATCATGCGGTCAGGTGGGGCGATCCGGTATTAGCACCGGTTTCCCGATGTTATCCCAGACTTCGGGGCAGGTTGCTCACGTGTTACTCACCCGTTCGCCGCTCGGCCTTCCCCAGTGTTGCCACTGGATGGGCCTCGCTCGACTTGCATGTATTAAGCACGCCGCCAGCGTTCGTCCTGAGCCAGGATCAAACTCTCCGTCGAGATCTGCGGAGGGCGAACCCTCCGTCGACCTGTTGGACCGAGACCGAGAAACACCGTTCCCCGGACCCGGCTGGCACCAAGACGGACTGACTTTCATTGTCCGTGTTCAGTGCATTGACTTTTGATATGGCACGCGAACGCGCCATACCCGCACTGGCTTTTGGCTTTCCTCTGTTCCGTTTTCAAGGAGCACCGGAAGTACACGCGCCCGAGAAACCGGGCCGGTGTAGGGTTCCGCTCTGGGCCGAGGGCCACGCCGGGAGTCCCGGGCGCTACCTTGGCCTGCGCTCTGGCGGCGTACCCGTCGCCTGAGCGGCCTCTTACTGTAGCACCGATCGCCGCGGTGTCAAACGGCGGCCGGACACGCACGGCTCGTCGGGCACGAACCACCGCCACGGCCGGTCGGCCGCCCGGGTGACGCCGATCCGGCCGCTGACGCCCGGCGTCGCTGGAGCCGGCGTTCCATCGTCGGCCACCACCAGACCATGGTCGCCGGTGACGAGGTCGGCGCCGTCGTCGGCTCCGGTGATGCCCAGCGCCTGGGCGAGGCGACCCGGGCCCCGGCACAGGTCCCGTTCCCGCTGCGCCGCCGGCCGGGCGGCCCGCATGGCGTGGAGGCCGGCCACCGGGGCGAGGGCCCTGAGCAGGACGGCCACGCCGAGGCCTTCGTCCCCGCACACCGCGTTGGCGCACCAGTGGATGCCGTAACTCCGGTACACGTACAGGTGTCCCGGAGGGCCGAACATCGTGGCGTTGCGGGCGGTGGGGCCGCGGAACGCGTGGCTGGCCGGATCCTCTCCGCCGGCGTAGGCCTCGACCTCCACGATCCGGCCCACCCGCCCGTTTCGGACCAGCAGCTTGTTGAGCAGGTCGGGGGCGACCTCGCGCGCGTCGCGCCGGTAGAACGATCGCCGGAGTGTGGTCGGCGGTCGGCTAGGCGCCGGCGTGGGCCACCCGCTCGGAGTCCACCCGCAGCCGGTCCCGGAAGCGGTCGAGCTGGAGGGCCACGGCGGCCGGGCCGGCGCCGCCCGGGGTGGTCCTGCGCATCACCGTCGTGCCCGGCTCCAGCAGGAACAGTGCCTCGGTCCCGAGGTCGGGGCTGGCCTCGATCAGCTCGGCCAGGGGGACGTGGCGCTCCAGCGACGAGCGCACGATGCTGCCCACCAACTCGTGGGCGCGGCGCCACGGCATACCGCGGCCGACCAGCCACTCGGCCAGGTCGGTGGCCACGGACGTGTCGCCGTCCGCGGCGGACTGCATGGCGGCGGTGTCGAAGCGGGCCGTGGAAAGCAGCCCGCTCACCGCCGGCAGGGCGGCCGAGAGCTGGTCGACGGCGTCGAACAGCGGCTCCTTGTCCTCCTGCAGGTCCCGGTTGTACGCCAGCGGGAGCCCCTTGAGCGTGGCCAGGAAGCCGGCCAGATGGCCGATCAGGCGACCGCTCTTGCCCCGGGCCAACTCGGCGATGTCGGGGTTCTTCTTCTGCGGCAGCATCGAACTCCCCGTGGCGTAGGTGTCGTCCAGCTCCAGGAAGCCGAACTCGGCGCTGGACCACAGCGCCACCTCCTCGCCGATGCGGGACAGGTGCACGCCGGTGAGGGCCAGGTCGAACAGCGCCTCGGCCACGAAGTCGCGGTCGCTGACCGCGTCGAGCGAGTTCTCGAAGCGCCGGGCGAAGCCGAGCTCGGCGGCCACGCCGTCGGGGTCCAGCGGCAGCGCGGACCCGGCGAGGGCGCCGGCGCCGAGTGGTGAGGTGTCGAGCCGGGCCACCGTCTCGACCATGCGGTCGACATCGCGGGCCAGGGCCCAGCCGTGGGCCAGCAGGTGGTGGGCCAGCAGCACCGGCTGGGCCCGCTGGAGGTGGGTGTAGCCGGGCAGGTAGGCGTCCTCCGCCTCCTGGGCCCGGTGCAACAGGGCCCGTTGCAGCTCGAGGATGCCCCGGGCGACACCGACCAGCGCGTGCTTGGTGTAGAGGCGCATGGCCGTCGCCACCTGGTCGTTGCGGCTGCGGCCGCTGTGCAGCTTGGCGCCGATCTCGCGGTCCATCTCGGTGACGCGCCGTTCGATGGCGGTGTGGATGTCCTCGTCGCCGGGTTGGAAGCGGAAGGACCCGTCCTCCAGCTCCTCGCCGACGCGCTGCAGGGCCGTCAGCAGGACCTGCACCTCCTGGTCGCTCAGGATCCCGGCCCGGCCCAGACCGTGGACGTGGGCCCGCGACCCGGCCAGGTCGAACGGCGCCAGCCGGCGGTCGAACGACAGGCTGGCGGTGAAGGCCATCAGCACCGCCGCGGGCGCCGCCTGGAGCCGGCCCTGCCAGAGCGTCACAGGATGGGCGCCACGGGTCAGGAGCTCCCGCTGGGGCGGGCCTGGCGGGCGGCCCAGGTTTCGACGCCGAGCCCCCAGATCCGCACGAAGCCTTCGGCGTCCTGGTGGCGGAAGCGGTCCGCCGCCTCGTAGGTCGCCAGGCCGTAGTCGTACAGCCCCACCTCGCTGCGCCGGCCGGCCACGATGCAGCGGCCGGGCAGCTCGCAGCGCAGGCGCACCTCGCCGGTCACGTAGCGCTGGCTCTGGTCCACGAAGGCGTCCAGCGCCTCCTTGAGTGGCGAGAACCACATGCCGTCGTAGACCAGGTCGGCGTAGCGCGGCTCGAGACGAGCCTTCTCGTGGGCCAGGTCCCGCTCCAGCGTGAGGTCCTCCAGGTCGGCGTGGGCCATCAGCAGGGCCAGTGCTCCCGGGCACTCGTAGACCTCGCGGCTCTTGATCCCGACCCGGCGGTTCTCGACCATGTCGATGCGCCCCCAGCCGTAGGAGCCGACGACCTTGGTGACCTCGTCGATCAATTCGTGCAGCGGCATCGACCGGCCGTCCAGCGACACCGGAACACCCTGCTCGAAGCCGATGGTCAGCTCGGTCGGCTCGGTGGCGGTGGGCACCGTGAGCTCGTAGACCTCTTCTGGCGGCTGCTCCCAGGGATCCTCGAGGATCCCGCACTCGATCGTCCGGCCCCACAGGTTCTGGTCGATCGAGTAGGGGCTGGACCGGGTGACGGTGATGGGGATGGCGTGGCGCTGGGCGTACTCGATGGACTGCTCCCGGGTGAGGCCCCAACCACGGACCGGGGCCAGGACCTCCAGGTCGGGCGCCAGCGCGCGGGTGGCGACCTCGAAGCGCACCTGGTCGTTGCCCTTGCCGGTGCACCCGTGGGCCAGGCCGTCGGCGCCGTGGCGGCGGGCGGCCGCCACCATGTGCTTGACGATGACCGGTCTCGACAGCGAGGAGATGAGCGGGTACTTGCCCTCGTACTTGGCGTTGGCCTTGAGCGCAGGGGCGACGAAGTCCCGGGCGTACTCCTCCCGGCAGTCGACGACCTCGGCCTCGACGGCGCCCGCCGCCAGGGCCCGGTGACGGATCTGCTCGAAGTCGCCACCCTGACCGACGTCGGCGGCGACGGCGATCACCTCGACGCCCATCTCCTCACGGAGCCAGCGCACCGCCACCGACGTGTCCAGCCCACCGCTGTAGGCGAGTACCACCCGCTTCGCCACACTGCTCCTTCCGCACCGGTCCTTCTCACACCAGTCCTTCTGGTACCGGTCCCGGTGATCGTAGGAGCAGGAGCGGCGGCTGCGCCCGGGCACGGGCGCAGTTCTGACCGGGCTCAGCGCTGCAGGGGCGGGCCGGACGGAGGGCGCCGACCCGGCGGCTCAGCGGGTGCCGACGGGGGCGGCGACCTTCGGCCGGCGCCGGGCGGCGACCGTGGCGCCCGCCGCGCCGGCTGCCACCAGCGCACCGCCGAGCACCCACAGCCCGGCGCTGGAGCCGGAGCCCTCGCCGCTGGAAGCGCTGGCCGGCGTGGGCTGGACCGGCCACGGGTTGGCCACCGGCGCGGGGGGCAACGGGGCGGGCGCCGCGGGCGCCGGCGTCACCGTCTCGGGCGCCGGCGTCACCGGGGCGGGCGTCTCGACCGCAGCGCCAGGGGCCGGGGCCGCCGGCGGGGCAGCCGCCGCGGGGGCCGACCGCACCACGCC
>DATLFQ010000172.1:0-8487 GCA_035540915.1 Acidimicrobiales bacterium | reverse complement strand
CCGGCGTACCGCGCGGCGCCACCTGGGGACGGACCTGTTCGCGCCGCGCGGTACGCCGGTCGTGGCCAGCGCCAGCGGGACCGTCCGCCATGCGCCCGGCGCCCGGGCCGGGCTGGCCTACTACCTCCAAGGCGACGACGGGCACACCTACTACGGCGCGCACCTCGACGCGCTGCAGCCGCCCGGCCCGGTCGAGCGCGGCACGGTGATCGGCACGGTCGGCAGCACGGGCAACGCCAGCGCGACGGCCCCTCATCTCCACTTCGAGCTGAAACCCGACGGAGGGGATCCGGTGAACCCCTACTTCACGCTGGCCCGCTGGTGCTGAGGGTGCTTCGCGCCGTGGTGGCCGCAGTGGCGGTCGTGGCGCTGGCGGCCGGTGGCCAGGCTGGCAGCTCCTCCAAAGACAAGGGCGGCGGCACCCACGTGATCCGGCGGGGCGAGACGTTGTCGGGTATCGCTGCCCGCTTCGACGTACCCCTCGCCGCACTGGCCGCGGCGAACGCCATCACCGACTTTGACCATGTCCGCGCCGGGCGGCGGCTCACGATCCCTCGGGCGTCCAAGCCGGCGAAGGCCGCCAGCGTCGACAGCCGGCTCCCTTCCCGGCTTCGGGCACTGCCCGACCGCCTGGCCCTGCTGCCCACCTTCGAGGCCGCCGCCCGCCGCCACAAGGTGCCCGCCGACCTGTTGAAGGCGATGACCTGGCTGGAGTCGGGATGGCAGAACGACAGGGTCTCCTCGACCGGCGCGGTGGGCATCGGCCAGCTCATGCCGGCGACCGTGGCCTTCGTCAACGACATCCTGCTCCGGGCCGATCTCGACCCCGCCCGGCCCGAGCACAACATCGAGATGTCGGCCCGGTTCCTGGCCTACCTGCTGGCGCAGACCGGCGGCAGTCACCGCACGGCGCTGGCCTCCTACTACCAGGGACTGGCGTCGGTGCGGCGACACGGGCCGGGCCGCGCCACCGAACGGTACGTCGCCGACGTCTTGGCACTCCGCCGAAATTTCTGAAACACCGTCGCACCGCGAAGGACCCCGCTGACCTGCAGCGATGCGCGAACTCCCTGGTCACAGGCCACTTGACGGCACCACTCCGTCTGTCGAGACTGTGCTCCGTCCATGGACGCCCCGAGGCCAGGTCGTGGGCCTCCGTTTCCCTTCGGGGACCGGAGGGGGCCGTCACGGGCACTGCGGGGGGAGCCAGGAAGCCAAGTAGACAACGTCCGAATAACTCGGTCGGGTGTGCAGCGCACCGGCCGAGCCAAAGGGCGGTCCCAACGGCTTCCTGGCTCTCCAGCACCCTCGCGACGCCGGTGTAGGGTTCCGCCCGCACATCGCTCCAGTTCGGGGGTTCCATTGGCTGACGAGGACGTCGACGACACCCTCGACGACGACGCATCCGATCTCGACGAGGAGGACCTCGGCGATCCGGAGGTGGCTCCGGACGAAGACGACCTGGAGGGCGAGGACGGCCTCGTCCTCGACGACGTCGAGGACGACGTGGGTGTCGACGACGACGTCGACGACGACGGGCTCGTCGACGACCTGGTGGACGACACCGCCGACGACGTCGGCAGCACGCTCGGGACCCCCGTGCCGGCCGCCGGTGCCGAGGACGAGGAGGACGAGGAGGATGAGGACGACGCCGACGAGGACGACGTCGAGGCCAGCCTGGACGTCATCCTCAAAGAGAAGCTCGTCGTGGCCGACGACGAGGACGAGGACGAGGCGCCCGACAGCGACGACCGCACCGAGAGCTCGACCAAGGTGCTGCCACCGCAGCCCGACGAGTTCCTCTGCGCCTCCTGCCTCCTGCTCAAGCGCCCGAGCCAGCTCGCCGACCCCAACGGGCCGCTGTGCCGTGACTGTGTCTGACCGCCTCCCGCCGGCCCGTCCATGAGCCCGCCGCGCAGCCCGGTCGACCAGGCGCTCGATCTGCTCGTGTTCGCCCCGCTCGGCCTGGCCGCGACCGCGGCGGAACACCTTCCCGATCTCGTGGCTCGGGGCCGGCAGAACTGGGAGCGCCAGGCGAACATGGCCAGGGTGGTCGGGCAGTTCGCGGTCGGCAAGGGCCGCAAGGAGGCCACCTCGGCCGCCCGGCGGGCCGCCGACGTCCTGGCCCAGTTCAGCGCCCGCCCGCCGGCTCGCCCTGCGCCGGCACCGGCGGCGGCGCCGTCAGCCGCCCCGCCCCCCACCGCACCGTCGCCCGAGGCACCGCCGGCACCGCCGGCACCGGCACCGGGTGCCGCGGCGGACCTCGCCATCCCCGGCTACGACGCCCTGTCGGCCACCCAGGTCGTGTCCCGTCTGGACGGGCTGTCGGCCTCCGAGCTCGAGGCCGTGCGCACCTACGAGGCCGGCACCAGGGGCCGCCGCACGGTCCTCGGCCGGGTGGCCCAGCTCCAAGCGCTGCTCGACTGACGGTCGACCAGTTGGAAACGGCCCGGATGGCCAGCACCTCCGATCTGCCCCGGCTGGTCGAACTGTGCCAGCTGGCCCGCGCCGAGCTGGCGGCCCAGGAACGGGGCGGGCCGGTCTATGTGGCCCGGGAAGCGCGCCGCGAGCCGGTCGACCGGTCGCTGGCCGCCACGCTCGCCGACTCCGGCCAAGCCGTGGTGGTCGGTACCTTCGGCGGGACCGTGGCCGGCTACGGCACCGGGAGGACGGAGCTGCTGGTGGACGGCCAGCGTCTGGGCGTCATCGACGACCTCTTCGTCGAGGAGGGCCTGCGGGGCGTCGGTGTCGGCGAGGCCGTCATGGGCGGGCTGCTGGCCTGGTTCGCGGAGCAGGGCTGCGCCGGCGTCGACGCCGCCGCCCTTCCGGGCCAGCGGGCCACGAAGAACTTCTTCGAGGGCTCCGGCTTCACCGCCCGCCTCATCGTCATGCACCACCGCCTGGATGGGTAGCGGCACCGTCGCGAGCGGCGCAGTCGTGGTACCGCAGCTCTGCGTCGGCGCCATCGCCTGCGAGGACGACCAGCTGCTCCTCGTGCGCCGGGGCCGCGGCCCGGCGCAGGGCGCGTGGTCGGTCCCGGGCGGCCGCGTCGAGCCGGGGGAGACCCTGGCCGAGGCCGTGGTCCGGGAGGTGGCCGAGGAGACCGGGCTGGAGGCCGTGTGCGACGAGCTCGTCGGCTGGGTCGAGCGGATCGGCGACGATCACCACTTCGTCATCTTGGACTTCTGGGTCAGCATCCTCGGAAGGGGGGACCCGACCGCGGGTGGCGACGCCGCCGAGGCGCGGTGGGTGCCGCTGCCCGACGTGGCCGGGCTGGCCCTCGTCGACGGCCTGGCCGAGTTTCTCCACGAGCACGGCGTGCTGCCGACCATCGTCTGACGGGTGCACCCGGTGGCGCGACCCGCCACGGCTGAGGCGCGTGCCGGACGCTCAGTGCACCTCGGCCGCCGGGCGTCCCGCCTCGGGCGGCACCTCGACCTCCGGCGCCTGGGTGGTCGCGTCCTCGGGGGCACCGGCCGCAGTGGGCTCCGGATCCGGTGTTGCAACTGGCGCCGGCGCCTCGGTGTCGGCGGGCCCGGTGGGCGCCGCGTCCCTCGGTGGCGGAGGTGGGATGGCCGGCCCGGCGCCCGGCGGCCGGGGACGCCGGGGCGGCCCTGGTGGCGGCGGCATGGCGATCCCGAGGAGCGGGGCCAGGCCCGGGACCCGGCCAACGGCCTGGCGGGCCTTCTGCAGGACGTCCTCCCCGGCGCCGGCGGGGAGGCCGGCCGGCTTGACGTTGCGCCGCACCGAGGACTCGACCACGGCGTCGAGCAGTGCCGCCCAGCGGTCGGGCGGCGTGTCGGCGGCCAGCGCCTGGCCGGCGGCCTCCACGAGGCGGGCCGCCACGGCGGCCGGGAACCGGGCGATGGCGTCCGGCGGCCGTGCCGAGGCCCGCAGGGCCCGCACCAGCCTTCCCTCGTCGAGCGCACCGGTGATCTCGGCCAGCCACCGCTGCCGGTGCTCCTCGATGCGCCGGTCGAGCGCCTGGCGCAGGGTGCCCGCCAGCAGGCGGCTCTCGTCGTCGCGAGCCAGGTCGGCGCCGGCCACAACCGAGCGGAGGTCGCGAAGGGCGATCTCGTCGACGGCCTTGGCCGCCGCCTCCGCCCGATCCCGCCACTCGGCGCTGCGGAGCCGCGGGAGGAGCTGCTCGGCCATCGCCACCAGTGGCCCGGGACGGACCTCGGGCTGACCCTCCTCGCGCAGGCGCGCGTTCTGCGCCTCGACTGCCTGGCGCACGGCCGGGATGCCGCCCCGAAGTACCTGCTCGGCGATCGGCTGCTCCTCAGGGGCCAGGCTGGCCAGGGCGGCGGCGCGGAACACGTTGGCCGGCGCCAACCGCTTCGGCTTGGGCGGTCGTGAGGCCGGGTCGGCGCCGGACCTAGCCGGGCGGGCCTCGTGCGCCGGGCGGGAAGGGCGGTCGCCACCGGGTGCTCGGGCGGGGCCTGCGCTGCGCTGCGGCCGATCGGCACGCGGCGTCCGCTCGCCGGTGGGGCGGTCCGGGCGGGCCGGTCGGTCCGGTCGGTCGGTGCGCCCCCGGGCGGTCGGGCCTGCCGACGAGCCGGCGGGTGCATCCCGTCGCGGCGGGCGACCGCGACCGTCGGGGCGAGGGCCCGCGCCGGGCCCTCGGTCGCGGCGGTCGCCGCCCGGGCGCGGACCGCGCTCGCGCTGGCGCTCGCCGCCGGTCAGCGATGTGGTCACGCCCTGCTCGCTTCGGGGCGGGCCGATGATCTCCAGGCGGGCCGAGTCGGACCGCTTCTTCTCCTTGGGCGCGTGGACTGCGGTGATCAGGATGCCTTCGATCTCGAAGTCGGCCTCGGCCCGCACCACGTCGCCGACAGCGGCGCCCTCGTAGAGGAGCGCAGCGGCCACGACGCCCTTGGGCTGCCTGGCCCCGGCCGCCCGCCAGGTCCAGGTGCCGTCGTCACGGGCGCTGGTCAGCTCGACATCGATGCGCCTCCCCACGGCGCTCAACCTACCCGCGTGTCCTTCAGGCCTGCGCTGGCGACAGCCGGCAACGACGTGCGCCGCCTCGGCGCGAGCTTCGTGCCTACGACTTGTCGCCCGGGAAGACGTCCTGCTCGGAGCGGTGCCAGACCGGGTGGTCGCCTGCGGTCTCGACGTTGAAGCCGTAGTCGTAGGCCAGGGAGCCACCGATGGTGCCACCGATGGTGGTGAGCACGGCCACGATGAGGCTCAGGATCAGTACGACCACCCCGGTGTGGGAGTCGCCGTCATAGGCGAACCACCGCAGTCCCACGTTGACCAGGACGAGGACGGTGACCGACACCATGGTCCAGGCGTGGGCATTCACGGTACGGCGGGCCTGGGTGCCCTTCTCAGTCGACTTCAGCCAGTCCCAGAACCCGGTGAGGGCGGCGAGGAGGGACACCGCCGCGCCGCCGATCATCGTGAACGTGCCCGCCCGGTAGAACTCGCGGGCCCACTCCTGCTCCTGGCCGACGAACGAGATGACGTCGAAGGCTGCCACCAGGATGTAGGCCCCGATGGGAACGTCGGTGAGCGGGGGGTGCAGCGGCTTGCCGGCCCATCCGCGCAGCCCCTTGAACGTGCGACCACGAAGCGTCAGTGCCGGGCGAAACGAGAACGCACGCATGGGTTCTCCTTCTTCTCTCGACGACGGCGTCCTGCTGGAAACGGCGCCCCCAGCATGCCCCGAGCGCCGGTCGGACGTTGCCCCGGGCCGCCTTCGTGCTGACACTGCGACCTCGTCGCCGAGGGCGTGGATGAGTTCGATGAGGCCGACGGAGGCGGCCGCCGACCGTCAGCGTCCGTCGCGGGCGACACTGCCGCCCGGCGTGACCGGCGTTCCGTGGAGCGCGGCCTCGAAACTGGTCGTGGCCTGGAGGGCGACGACCTGGCACGGGATCTCGATGTCGTGGTCGTCGAACGCAAGCTTGACGGCCTCGATGACCCGGCTGAGCGTCCGGCGCATCTCGAGCTGGCGGGCGTCACACCAGAACAGGACCTCGAGGTTGATCGCCCAGTCGGCCAGTTCGGTGCAGAGCACCTCCGGCCCTGGATCCGCTACGACGCCGTCGACCGCACGCACTGCCGACAAGGCGACGTGGCGTGCAGCGTGGAGGTCGGTCTCGTAGGCGACGCCGACGACGAACCCGGCTCTGATGTGCTCGCGTGCTGTCTGGACGCGGATCACGTCCGTGTACACCTTCGCGTTGGGAACGAGCACTCGTCGCCCATCGAAGGTCGTGACGATCGTCTCCCGGATGGTGATCTCCTCCACGGTGCCGGTGACATCGCCCACCTGTATCTGGTCGCCGCCGCGGAAGGGGTGCCGGAACAGCAGCAGGATCCCCGCGAGCAGGTTCTGGAGGATGTCCTGGAACGCGAAGCCCGCCGCGATGCTGAGCACCCCTGCGCCGGCGAGGATGTTGACGGGCCGGACCGACGGAAAGACGATGGTGACCGCGAGCAGGACGCCCGTGAGCGTCATGGCCGACGAGGTGAGCTTCGCGAAGACGCGGGCGAAGCTCGGCGTCCGGCGACGGCTCAGCCGAGACCGCACGAGCGGCCGCAGCAGACGGCCGGCGGCGACGAACGCCACCAGCACCGCGAGCGCGATGCCGATCCGGGGGAGCGCTGCGACGAATGTGTCCCACGCCGAACTGGCCGACTCCTGCAGCCCCTCGGTGGTGTCGACCTGGCCGGTCGCTGCGGGGGAGACGAGAGTCATCCCCCCGCCCTACCCAGGACGTCACGGCCCTATCGGCGCAGGCAGGAGGCGTGGCGAGGCACGGGGAGGGCGCTGATGGCGGCGGCGTTCATCCCCACATAATCACTCTTTAGCAGTGAGCGTCCCGAAGGCCTCGAGTACGAGAGCCCAGCCGCACTCGGGGCTACGGCGTGAGGACCATCTTCATGCACTCGTCACGCTTGTGCTTGAGCATCTCGTAGCCGGCCGGCGCCTCGTCGAGGCGCGTGCGGTGGGTGATGACGAAGCTGGGGTCGATGTCGCCGTTCTCGATCCGCTCCAGCAAGGGGCGCATGTAGCGCTGGACGTGGCATTGGCCGGACTTGATGGTCAGCGACCTGTTCATCACCGAGCCGATCGGGAACTTGTCGATCATGCCGCCGTAGACGCCCATGACCGACACGGTGCCGCCGCTGCGGCAGCAGGTGATGGCCTGGCGCAGCGCGTGGGGCCGCTCGGTCTCCAGGCGGACGGCCTGCTTGATCTTGTCGTAGGCCTCGTTGGGCGCCGAGCCGTGGTGGGCCTCCATGCCGACGGCGTCGATGCAGGCGTCGGGCCCGCGCCCGCCGGTCATGTCCTTGAGCGCCTCGTTGACGTCGGTGTCCTCGTAGTCGATGGTCTCGGCCCGGCCGTGGTCGCGGGCCATGTCGAGGCGGTAGCCGAAACGGTCGATGGCGATCACCTTCTCGGCGCCGAGGAGGTAGGCGCTGGCGATGGCGAACTGGCCGACGGGCCCGGCGCCCCAGACCGCCACCACGTCGCCCGGTCGGATGTCGCACAGCTCGGCCCCCATGTAGCCGGTGGGGAAGATGTCCGACAGGAACAGCAACTTCTCGTCGGGCAGGTCGCTCTCGATCCTGATCGGCCCGACGTCGGCGAACGGCACGCGGGCGTACTCGGCCTGGCCGCCGGCGAATCCGCCGAGCATGTGTGAGTAGCCGAGGCGCCGGCGGGCGACGACCCGTACGCCTTCTCGGCCAAGCTGGCATTCGGATTGCTGTTCTCGCACACCGAGAACAGGCCGCGCTCGCAGTTCAGGCAGTTGCCGCACGAGATGGTGAACGGAACGACCACCCGGTCCCCCGCCTTCAGGTTCCTGAGCCGTCGTAGAGGTGGAGGTCCGAACCGCAGATCGCCGTGGAGGTGATGCGCACGATGGCGTCGCGCCCGTTCATGATCTGGGGATCGGGGACTTCCTCTCGCTCTCCCCACGCCCGGGGTCCGCCGGCCGCGAGACAGCCGGTCCTGGCGCCCGGGCCGTCTACCCGCCTCCGAGGAGACGAAACGTGCTCCCGCCGCCTCGACTAGCCGGCCGAAGCGCCGGGTAAGAGGCGCCGATGCCCCGGACCACGGCGGCGGTGGGCCGGAGGGCCGTCGCCCGGCACGACGAGCGTGATCGCTTTCGGCGCATCCTCGAGGGCGTCCTCGGTGAGCGGGCGACCGATGGCAACCGCATCGACGTCCTGCGCAACGGCGACGAGATCTTCCCGGCCATGCTGGACGCCATCCGCCGGGCGCGGCACACCGTCGATTTCCTCACCTTCGTCTACTGGGAGGGCGCCATCGGCCAGGAGTTCGCCGAGGCCCTGTGCGAGCGTGCGAAGGCCGGCGTTCGCGTGCGGGCGCTGCTCGACGCGGTGGGCGCCTACACCATGGACCGGGAGCTGCTCACCCGTCTCCGGCAGTCCGGCGCGCAGGTCGAGTGGTTCCGCCCGCTGGCCCGGCTGCGGCTGTGGGAGACGAACAACCGCAGCCAC
>DATLFQ010000171.1:0-13292 GCA_035540915.1 Acidimicrobiales bacterium | reverse complement strand
CGTGCCCGCCAGTTCGGGCAGCGGGCCGGCCAGGCGGTACTCGATCGTCACGGGGGCGATCGAAAAGGTGGCGTCGTCGTTCGCCAGGCCCGCGCTTCGGCTCGTGCCGCCGGCGGCGCCGGCCTCCTGGTCGGCGCCGGCCGCGACCGGGAGCTTCTCGAGCGGCCCACCGTCGCCGTCCCGGCCGGCCACGAAGGCGACCGAGGCGACCGAGGCGGCGAAGACCATGGCGGCGGCGAGGACGACCAGTCGGTTGCGCATGACCCTTGGACGCCCGGTCACCCGCAGTGGTTCCCGGTGCGTGGCGAACTGGTCGGTGGCGTGACCGGAAACCGCCCCTGTCGCCTACGCGGTTCGGTCCCGCTCAGGCGAAGAGGGCGTCGACGAACTCCCCGGGGTCGAAGTCGACCAGGTCCTCGGCGCCCTCGCCGAGGCCGACCAGCTTGATGGGCAGGCCGAGGTCGACGGCGATGGCCAGGGCGATGCCCCCCTTGGCCGTGCCGTCCAGCTTGGTGAGCACGACGCCGGTGACGTCGACCGCCTCGGTGAACACCTTGGCCTGGGTCAGCCCGTTCTGGCCGGTCGTGGCGTCGATCACCAGGAGGACCTCGGTGAGGCGGGCCGGCGGCCGCTCGGCGATGCGGCGGATCTTCTTCAGCTCCTCCATCAGGTTGACCTTGTTGTGCAGCCGGCCCGCCGTGTCGGCCAGGACGAGGTCGGCGTTCTTGGCGCTGGCCCGCTCGACGGCGTCGAACACGACCGAGCCGGGGTCGGCCCCCTCGGCGCCGCGCACGACGTCGGCGCCCACCCGGCCGGCCCACAGCTCGAGCTGCTCGGCCGCGGCGGCCCGGAACGTGTCGCCGGCGGCCATGACCACTGTCCACCCGGCCGACGCCTCCCGCAGGCCCACCTTGCCGACGGTGGTCGTCTTGCCGACCCCGTTGACCCCCACGAAGAGCCACACGTTGGGGGCGCCGGGCTCGAGGCGAAGGCCGCGGTCGCCCTCCGAGAGCCGCCGCTTCAAGTCGTTCTTGAGCGCCTCGACCAGAACCTCGGGCGTCGTGATGCCCTCGGCCTTGACCCGGGTCCGCAGGTCGTCGAGGAGGCTGGCGGTGAGGCCCACCCCGACATCGGCGCGCACCAAAGCCTCCTCCAGCTCGTCCCAGGTGGCGTCGTCGATGGTCGACCGGGACAGGATGGAGCCGACGTAGCCGGCCAGCAGGCTCCGGGCCTTGCCGAGGCGGTCACGGAACCTCGGGCGTACCGGCGCCTCCGGTGGGGCGGGCGGCGCCTCCACCTCCGCCCCGACCGCGGGCTCGGCCGGGGGGGCACCGGTGACCGGCGCGTCCGGCAGCGTCTCCACGAGCGGGTCGAGCGTCGGCGGGTCGGCGACGTCGACTCCTGCGACCGGCTGTGGCGCGACCGCGTCCCCGGGGGGCGGCTCCAGCTCGCCGCCCTGCGGGCGGCGGCGGGTGGCCACCACCGCCACCGTCGTCACCAGGGCGGCCAGCACGAACAGGGCCAGGAAGATCTCCATGAGGCGGGCCAGCCTACCGAGCCGGTCCTCGCCCCCCGGCCGGGCTGCGGCCCGGTGCAGCCGCCGATCGGGAGGGCCGGGCTAGCTTGCGGGCGTGCCCCGCCTCCGTGGCCCGGCCCCGCACCGGGCGCCCCGTCCGCTGACCGCCGCCATCGTCGTCCTCCTGGTCGCCGGGGCGCTCGGCGCCGCCGGGGTGGGGACCGGCGACGGCGACGGGCCTACCGCGACCGGCGACGCGGCCGCCACCCCCGGGCCCGACGCGGGCCGGCTCGTGTTCCAGCGCGACGACTTCCCCGACGGCTGGGAGCGGAGCGAGCGCGACGACGGGGCGCCAGGGACCGGCGCCGCCCCGGCAGTCACCCCCGGGGGCGGGGGCGCCACCGCGCAGTTCTGCCCGGCCCTGGGCGGCGACCCCACCAGCGGGCGCCTCACCAGCGAGGCGGAGTCCTTCTTCACCAACGCCGGCCCCGGCACGTTCTCGTTCGCCGGCTCCTTCGTCGGCGTCGCCGACGACGCGGCGGTCGCCCCCGCGGGCTTTCAGTTCCTGGCCGGCGAGGCGTTCCTGCGCTGCGCGGCCGACGGCTTCGCCAAGGGGTTCCTCGAAGGCGGGGCAGCCGGCGTCACCCTCACCGAGGAGGCCATCGAGCCCATCCCCGTCGTGCCGGGCGCCGGGCAGGCCCAGGGGCGGCGACTCACCTACACCGCCCGAGGGCCGGCGTTCGAGCTGCCCCTGTACGTCGACCTGGCTGTGGTCCACGCCGGGACCTCGGTGGGCCTCGCCTACCTCGGGGCCTACCGGGAGCCGTTGCCGGCCGACCTCGAGCAGCGGCTGCTCGACAGCCTGCTGGGCCGTATGGCGGCGACGGGGTAAGAGACGGCATGCGCTTCCGCAAGGGTGCCCGGCTCGACCCCTCCCAGGTCTCGGACCGCCGCGGCCTGGGCCCCGTGGCCGCGGGCGGCGGAGGGCTGGTCGGCCTGATCGTCCTGCTGGTGTCGCTGCTGGGCGGAGGCGGGGGTGAGGGCCTGCAGGGGCTCGACCTGGGCGAGGGCGGCGGTCCGGGGCTGGCTGCGGAGTGCGAGACCGGCGAGGACGCCAACCAGCGCGACGACTGCCGGATCGTCGGCGTGGTCAACAGCGTCCAGGCGTTCTGGCGCGACGAGCTGAACGGCTACCGCGACGCCACCACGGTCTTCTTCACCGGCTCGGTGAACACGGCCTGCGGCGGGGCGACGTCGGCCGTCGGTCCCTTCTATTGCCCTGGCGACCAGCGCATCTACATCGACCTCGGCTTCTACGACCAGCTCCGCGCCCGCTTCGGAGCCCGGGGCGGGCCCTTCGCCGAGGCGTACGTGATCGCCCACGAGTACGGCCACCACGTCGAGAACCTGCTGGGCGTGCTGCGCCGCGCCCGAGAGGGAACCGGGCCCCAGAGCGACGGCGTCCGGGTGGAGCTGATGGCCGACTGCCTGGCCGGGCTCTGGGCGCGGGGCGCAGTCGACACCGGCTTCATCGAGGAGCTGACCGACCAGGACATCGCCGACGGCCTCGACGCCGCCGCTGCGGTGGGCGACGACCGCATCCAGGAGAAGGTGTCTGGGCAGGTCGACCCGGAGTCGTGGTCCCACGGCTCGGCCGAGCAGCGCCAGCGCTGGTTCCTCACCGGCTACCGCCAGGGCAGCCGCTCGGCCTGCGACACCTTCGCCACGCCCACTGTGTAGCTGCGAGGGCTCGGATCGACCCGGCTCACACGGGCGAGGAGACCCGTTCCGACAGCACCCGTGAGGGCCCGCCGGCCTGCATGGTGACGCCGTAGAGGCAGTCGGCGATCTCCATGGTCCGCTTCTGGTGAGTGACCACCAGCAGCTGGGCCTCCTGGCGGAACTCGGCCAGGAGCTCCAGGAAGCGGTGGAGGTTGACGTCGTCGAGGGCGGCCTCCACCTCGTCGAGCAGGTAGAAGGGTGACGGCCGGCTCCGGAAGACGGCGAACAGGAAGGCCAGCGCGGCGAGGGACCGCTCGCCGCCCGACAGCAGCGACAACGAGCGCAGGTTCTTGCCGGCCGGGCGGGCGTCCACCTCGATGCCGGTGGCCAGCAGGTCGTCGGGGTCGCTGAGGCGCAGGCGCCCGGTCCCGCCCGGGAACAGGGTGGCGAAGAGCCGCTCGAAGTTGGCGGCCACGTCCGCGAAGGCCGCCGAGAACACCGACACCAGCTCGGCGTCCACCGCCTTGATGACCTTGGCCAGCTCGCGGCGGCTGGCCCGCACGTCCTCCAGCTGGGCCTCGACGAACTGCTGGCGCTCGACCAGGGCCGCGTGCTCCTCGACGGCCAGCGGGTTCACCGGGCCCATGGCCCGCAGCTGGCGTTCGAGCTGGGCCGCCCGCTCGGCCGGCGCTGCCCCGCCCGCCACCTCCGGGCACGGCGCGGTCCGGGCCAGGTCCGGCTCGCAGCCCAGCTCCCGGCGGACCGCGTCGGCGGCGGCCTCCAGCCGCAGCCGCAGCTCGGCCCCGGCCAGCTCGGCGCGTTGCGCCTGCTCCAGCGCGGCGGCCAGCGCAGCCTCGGCCGCCGCCCGCTGCCGGCGCACCGCCTCCAGGTGCCCGACGGCGGCCCGCAGGGCCGCCTGGCGCTCGTGGCGGGTTCGGCGCACCTCCGCCAGCCGGGCCTCGGTCACGGACAGGGCGCCGGCAACCGCGGTCGCGAGCCGGGCGGTGGCCGTGGCCCGCGCGTCCAGTCCCTCGCGCCGTGCTGCGGCCCGGCGCCGCTGCTCGGCGTGGCCGCGAAGACGCTCCTCGACCTCGGCCAGACGGCGGCCGACGACGGCCCGGCGCTCCTCCAGCCCGGCAGCCCGGAGGGCCAGCTCGGCCCGCAGGGCGCCCACCGCGGCCGCTCGCTGGTCGAGACGAACGCCCACCTCGCGGGCGGCGGCCGCCCGCTCGGCCTCGAGCGCTTCGCCGGCCTCGACCCTCGGCAGTTCGGCAGCCAGGTCGGCGATCGCCTGCTCCTCCCGGGCCAGGCGTTGGCGCAGCTCGGCGACGCGGGCCGCCACCGCGTCCCGCTCGGCGGCGCGGGCCGCCGCTTCGTCGTCGGCGCGGCGCCGGGCCTCGGCGACCGCGGCCAGGCTCGACTCGGCGTCGGCCAGCCGGCGTCGCCACCGCGCCTCCTCGGCGAGCGCTTCGTCACGCTCGGTGCGGGCCGCCGCCTGCCGGTCCTGCGCGGCGGCGAGCGCGCCGGCCGCCGCGACTGCCATCCGGCCGGCCTCGGCCAGGGCAGCTCGGGTCGCCACCGCCGCGGGGGCGCCGGCCCGCCACCAGTTGCCGGCGAACCGGTCGCCGGCCATGGTGACCACGACCAACCCGGGCCCGGCCAGGGCCAGATCGAGGGCCTCCCGCCACCCGCCCCGGACGGCGACGGCGTGGGCCAGCAGCCCGTCGAGCAGCTGGGCGACACCGGGGTGGCGGTCGGCCCGCACGTGGGCCCTCACCGGATCGGCGCCCGCGGCGGCCGCCGCGTCCAGGGCCAGGCTGGCCGGCGCGGGCGCCACGCCCAGCGCCAGCACGGCCCCGCCCCGGCCTCCCGTGCCGTCGCGGAGGCGGACCAGGGCGGCGCGAGCCGGTTCGGCGCCGTCCACCACCAGCGCGCCCAGGGCCTCGCCGGCGGCGGCCTCGAACGCGAGGTCCCAGCCGTCGTCCACCTCCACCAGGTCCCGCAGCACGCCGACCACGCCGGCGGCGTCGCCGAGCGAGGCCCCGCCCGGGCCGGGCCGGTCCGGCGCCAGCGCCTGCTCCAGGGCCAGGGCCAGGGCCTCGCCCCGGGCCCGCCACTCGCTGCTCTCGCGCTCGGCCGCCGCCACGGCCGCGTCGCATCCGGCCAGCGCGGCGTCGGCCGCCTCCCGCACCGCCCGGGCGCCGGCCAGGCCGCTGGCCACCTCGGCGGCCTCGTCGCGGGCACAACCGTGCGCAACGGCGTGACCGGCCGCGGCGACCGCCGACGCCTCTGCGGCGGCGGCGAGACCGCCGGTGCGCCCGTCCAGGTCGGCCAGCGCCCGGCGGCTGCCCTCGACCGCCCGGGTGGCGGCCGCCAGCTCCCCGCGCAGCTCGGCCGCCTGGCGGTCCCCCGCTGTGCCGGGGCCGGGCACCGGACCGAGCGCGGCCCGATCGGCGGCCAGGGCGGCCTCGGCGGCCCTCAGCTCGTCGGCCTGGGGCACCAGGTCGGCGGCCTCGGCCTCGGCGGCATCCAGCTCGGCGGCCCAGCGGGCCGCGTCCGCCTCGAGGGAGGCCACCACCCCCTCGTCGACCACGGCCCGCGCCTCGGCGTCGAGCGAGCGGCGCCGCTCGACCAGCAGCGCCGCCAGCCCGCGGGCCCGTTCCCGCAATCCCTCCAGGCGGCCCAGCTCGTCGGCCAGATGATCGAGCCCGCCCGGCGTGGCCGCCGCCTCGGCCTCGGCCACGGCGGCGTCGCAGCCGGCCAGGCGGTGCCGGGCCCCCTCGACCGCGGTCGCCCGCTCAGCCTGGGCTGCGGCCGATGCCGCCACCGACTCGTCGAGCGCCACCAGGTCCCGGCCGGCCAGGTGCAGCCGGAGCGCGGCCAGCTCGGCGACCACCGAGCCGTGGCGCCGGGCCGCGTCGGCCTGGCGCTCCAGCGGGCGGAGCTGGCGGCGCACCTCGGCGACGAGATCGGTGAGCCGAACCAGGTTGGCCTCGGTGGCGTCCAGGCGGCGCTGCGCCCGCTCCCGCCGCCGGCGGTACTTGAGGACGCCGGCCGCCTCCTCGACGAGAAGCCGGCGGTCCTCGGGCCGGGCGTCGAGGACGGTGGCCAGCTGGCCCTGGGACACGATGACGTGCTGCTGGCGCCCGACGCCCGCGTCCGAGAGCAGCTCCTGGATGTCCAGCAGCCGGCACGGCGCGCCGTTGATGGCGTACTCGCTGTCGCCCGAGCGGAACAGGGTTCGCGTCACCGTCAGCTCGGTGAACTCGATCGGAAGTACACCGGCCGAGTTGTCGATGGTCAGGGACACCTCGGCCCGCCCGAGCGCCGGCCGCTGGGCAGACCCGGCGAAGATGACGTCGTCCATGCGGGCCGACCGCATCGTCCGGGGCCCCTGGGCGCCGAGGACCCAGGCCACCGCGTCGACGATGTTGGACTTGCCGCTCCCATTGGGGCCGACGACGACCGTCACACCCGGCTCGAGCTCCAGGGTGGTGGCGTCCGCAAAGGACTTGAAGCCCTTGAGGGTGAGGGACTTGAGGAACACCTTGCCGGGCAGGGTACCGGCGGCGCGAACCCGGCCGGCGGACCCTCCCCAGGCCAGCGACGCCCGCAGGCGGTCGAGCGAGAGATCGAGCCCCTGCCCGAAGCGCTCGGACCGTGAGCGGCCGGTGACGACAACGGGCCGGCCGCCGCCGGGTGGGGCACCTGCTCCGCCGGGAGCTGGCGACGACGTCGCCGCCGGCGGTCACCCAGCCGATCACGCCCAGCTCGGCGGCCAGCCGGCGGATGCTGACGGCCTCCCCTCCGGCCTGTACGTGACACAGGTCAAGGCGCTTCGCGTACGAAGTCCTTCGACGGCCGCTCCGTTCCCATCAGACGGTCAGCACAGGTCCACAGCCGTAGAGCTGTTCATCTGGCGTACAGGGGGAGACGGAAACATGGCGATCAGCAAGATCCTGGTGGGCACCTCGGCGGCCGGTGGACCGGACCAGGTCCTCCAGGCCGCCGCCGAGCTGGCCTCGACGTACCGCGCCGAGCTGGTCATCCTGCAGGTGGAGCCGGCGGTGGACGCCCGTAACCTCTTCGACCCCGATGGGGTGCCCGACCCGGTCAGCCCGGTCGCTCCCCTGACGGACGAGTTCCCCGGCCTGCGGGTGCGGGCGCGGCGGGCCCGCGGCTCGGCCGTTCGCACGGTGTGCGAGGCGGCCGCTGCCGAGCGGCCCGACCTGGTAGTCGTGCCCTCCGGTCGGGCCGGCCGCCGGGCGCTGCTGTCGAACCGCGCCTCCCGGGACCTGGTGAACCGGGTCGCCTGCCCGGTCGTCCTGGTGGCGTCGTGAACGCGCTCGCCACCTGGGCTGGAGTGGTCCGCCAGTTCTACCGGCATCCGGTGGCCTGGGTGGCCCTGCTGGTCAGCTCGGCCCTGCTCACCTTCGGCGGTGGCGCCGTCATGTTCTGGTTCCACGCCATCGTGCGGGGCGAGCAGGGCCCGGCCATCGCCGACGCCCACCACTGGCTGCTCGACTCCTCGCTGGGCTTCGTCGCCCTCACACCGGTCCTGGCAGCCATCGTCCCGCTGGGGGTGTGGCTGGCGGGCCGGGGCGGCCAACGGGCCTACGTGGGCGCGGTGGCGACCCTGTTCACCCTGACCACGGGGCCGGGGCCGTTCCTGCACAACATCGTGGCCGGGGCGGGCACGCCGGTGGCCCGGCTGGCCACCGCGCTGTTCGGCCACGACCGCCAGGTGGCCGCCCGCAACATGCACGTCCACGACCGCTCGCCCCTGGCCGAGGGGCTGCTCCAGATCCTCGTCGGCTTCCCGGTGTACCTGGCCTGCACCTGGCTGGCCCTCCAGGCCGTCCGCTGGTCGGTCGGCCGGGCCCGCCGCAGCAGTCGGACCCGCTACCGACTGGACAGCGCGGCCGTCGCCGGCGTGGTGACGAGCCGGTCGGCCCGGCTGCAGCGCAGTGCCTCGGCGAGCAGCACCTGAACCGCCCCACCCGACTTCGACCCGGAAAGAAGGTCCCGCCGTGGGTCGCCAACGACGCCGGCCGGCCGTCCTCCGAGCCTCTCGCCCAAGAAGCGTCCATCGCCATGGCCTCGGTTCCTGGGGGCCCGAGCCCCGCCCCGGCCGCCGGAGGCCGATTTGGCCCGGGCCTGCCCGCCGTGGCGCTCCCGGCGGCGGACCGAGCACTCCGGCTTCGCCGACGGGCTGTCGCAGCCTGTCTTGGCCGGCATTGAGGGACCGCGGCGGACGGTCACATGACCCCAGGCAGGGTCACACCTGGCACTGGGGGCACAGGAACGTCGAGCGGCCCTGGGCCTTGACGCGGGCGATGGGGCTGCGGCAGCGGCGGCAGGGCTGGCCCTCGCGGTCGTAGACCTTGTGCTGGCTCTGGAAGTCGCCCACCTCGCCGAACAGGTCGCGGTACTGCTCGTCGGCCAGCGAACTGCCCCGGTGCTTGATGGCGTCCTGCAGCGTCTCCACCATGGCCCGGTAGAGGCGGCGTACCTCCTGGGCGGACAGGGTCTCGGAGCCCCGGTCGGGCCGCAGGCCGGCCGCCCAGAGGATCTCGTCGGCGTACATGTTGCCGATGCCGGCCAGGAAGCGCTGGTCCATGAGCAGCGGCTTGAGCTTGGTCCGTCGAGTGTGCAGCATCTCGCCGAAGCGGGCCCAGCTCATCACCTCCTCCAGCGGGTCGAAGCCGAGGTGGGCCAGCTCGGGCACCGCCTGCTCGACCTCGTCGGCTCGCGTGACGAACAGCTCGCCGAAGGTGCGGGGGTCGACGAAGCGCAGCTGCCCGCCCTGGGTGAAGGTGACCACCACGTGGGTGTGCTTGGCCGCCGGCTCCTTGGCCGACTTGGCCCGCAGCAGCTGGCCGCTCATGCCCAGGTGGACCACCAGGACGTCGGGCGGGGTTCCCTTGCCGGCATCGCCCGCGGGGTCGAGGGTGAGGAGCAGGTACTTGCCCTTGCGGGTGATGCCGACGATCTTGTGGCCCTCGAGCCGGCTGACGAAGTCCTCCGCCGACTGGTGGCGGCGCGTGGCGCGGGCCCCGGTGACCTCGACCGACTTCACCCGTTTGCCGACCACCTCCTTCTCGAGGTCGCGGCGGATGGTCTCGACCTCCGGGAGCTCAGGCATGGAGCAGCTCAGGCATCGGGGCCCGCGGGCTCGCCGGCGCCGTCGCCGCCGGCGAGGGTCTCCCAGGCCGCCTTGGCCGCCGACTGTTCGGCCTGCTTCTTGGACCGGCCGTGACCCCGGCCCCGCTCCAGCCCGCCGACCGACACGGAAGCGAAGAAGTGCTTGGCGTGGTCGGGACCCTCGTCGATCACGTGGTAGCGGGGCAGCTGGTCGTAGGTCCGAGCGGCCAGCTCCTGCAGTCGGGTCTTGTAGTCCTGGCCCCCCGGGCCGGCGGCTGCGAGGCCGACCCGCTCGCCCAGCAGCTCCAGGATTAGCCCGGCCGCCGCCGGCCAGCCACCGTCGAGGTAGACGGCGCCGATCACGGCCTCCATGGCGTCGGCCAGGATGGACGGCTTCTCGCGCCCGCCCGAGGCGTCCTCGCCCCGACCCAGCAGGAGGGCCTCGCCCAGACCCAGCTCGGCGGCCACCTCGGCCAGGGCCGCGGAGTTGACGACCGAGGCCCGGACCTTTGCCAGCTGGCCCTCGGGCAGTTCGTAGGTCCGGTAGAGGTGGTCGGTGATCACGAGCCCGAGGACGGCGTCGCCCAGGAACTCCAACCGCTCGTTGGACTTCTGGCCTCCCGCCGTCTCGGCGCACCATGACCGGTGGGCCAGCGCCCGCTCCAGCAGGCGGACCTGGGTGACCCCGAGCCGGCGCGCCAGGTCGTCCGGTCCCGCCGGGTCCTCAACGCCGGCGATCGCTCATCCCGCCCCGAGCTTGGCCACCACGTAGTCGACGGCGTCGCGCACGGTCTTGAGGTCTTCCAGGTCCTCGTCGTCGATGCGGAACCCGACCGTCCGCTCGCCCAACTCCTCCTCCAGCGCCTCGACCAGCTCGATCAGGGCCAGCGAGTCCGCCGACAGGTCCTCGGCAAACGACGCCCCCTCGGCGATGGCGCCCGGGTCGATCTCCAAGATGTCGGCCAAGCGGTCGCGAATCAGCTCGAAGACCTGCTGGCGGTCCATCGGGCTGCGCTCCACGTGGGTTTCTGCAGGCACTGGCGCTCCTCGGAAGGGTCGGCCGGGGAACTGTAGCCGGGCCCGTCAGCCCTTGAGGGCTTGGCGGAGGCGGTCGACCAGGCCGCGCTGCACCATGTCGGCGGCCACGCCGACCGCATTGAGGACCGCCTCCGACGACGAGGATCCGTGGCTGATGATGCAGACGCCGTCGACCCCCAGCAGCAGGGCACCGCCGTAGGACTCGGGGTCCATCTCCTTGACCAGCGGCAGGAGCAGCGGCACGGCGGCCGCGCCCACCTCCGCCGCGTCGGCCGACGAGGTGAGGGCACCGAACACGGCCCGGCGCATGAAGGACATGGCGCCCTCCAACGTCTTGAGCACGACGTTCCCGGTGAACCCGTCGGTCACCACCACGTCGATCCGGTCGGTCAGCAGGTCCCGGCCCTCGACGTTGCCGACGAACTGCCCACCCGAGCCGGTCCAGCGTTCGGGCGCCTTGAGGAGGGCGTGCGCCTCCTTGACCAGTGGGCTCCCCTTGGTCTCCTCCTCGCCGATCGACAGGAGGCCGACCCGCGGGTGCTCGATGCCGAAGCGACCGGTGGCGAAGGCGGCGCCCATCTGGGCGAACTGGACGAGCCAGCCGGGCTGGCACTCGGCGTTGGCCCCGGCGTCGAGCAGCACGGTGGGAGTGGTGCCCGGGACGGGCAGCGGGGTGGCGATGGCCGGGCGGCTCACGCCGGGCAGGCGGCCCATGCGCAGCAGGGCGCTGCCCATGGCGGCGCCGGTGTTGCCGGCGCTGACCATGGCGCTGGCCTGGCCGTCCCGCACCGCCTCCGCCGCCCGCACCACCGATGCGTCCTTGCGACGCCGCACGCCGGTGGCGGCGTCGTCGTGCATCCCGATGACCTCGGTGGCAGCCAGGACGGGCAGGTCGCCGGTGTCGCCCATCTCCTCGGGCCGGCCCACCAGCAGCACCGGGATGCCCCGCTCGCTGGCCTGGCGGGCGCCGGCCACGATCTCGGCGGGCCCGCGGTCGGTCCCCATGACGTCGACCGCAACCGGCCGCATGGGGGTCATCGACTCCGGGTCAACCGACGTCGAGAGCCTGGCGGCCCTTGTACCACCCGCAGTTGGGGCACACCGTGTGGGGGACCTTGGTGTGGCTGCACTGGGGGCAGATGCTGCGGGCGGGCGGCTCGAGCGTCCAGTTGCTGGCCCGCCGGCTGCGGCTCTTGGCCTTCGACGTCTTCTTCTTCGGTACGGCCATCGGCTCGCTCTCTCAGTTCTCTCGTAGGGCGTCGAGTGCCGCCCACCGGTCGTCCACCTTCTGCGGCGCGCAGCCGCAGTCGCCCTGGTTGCGGTCGGCGCCGCACGTCGGGCACAGGCCCTGGCACTCCGGCGAGCAGAGCGGGGCGAGCGGCAACTCCAGCAGCACCGCGTCCCGGGCCATCGGCTCCAGGTCCAGCCTGTCGCCGTCAAGAGGATAGGTCTGCTCGGGGTCGGGCTGCTCCTCGAACAGCTCGCGCACCTCCACCCGCAGCCGCCCGACCGCCTCGCCGGCGCAGCGCCGGCAGTCACCCCGCCACGGCGCCTCCACCGTCCCGGTGGCCAGCACGGCCCCCGGCACCGACTCCAGCACCACGTCGACCACCACGTCGCCGCCGTCGGGCACCGCGCTCCCCGTGACCGCCAGCCCCGCCAGTGGGCCCTGGCGGCACTCTTCCCGCCGGGTCCCCGGCACCCGGCGGAGCCCGCCCACGTTGACCAGGAACGGCGAGGGCACGGCCCTCAGGCTACCCGGGGGCCACTCCGTCTCCGGTGCCGGCGACCGGCCGCCGCGCCGCGATCCGCTGCACGCCACGCTCCCCGGCCGCCTCCTCGAAGGCCACCACCTCCAGCTCTCCGGCCACCACCTCCAGCAGCTCCCCCGCCTCGAGCACGAACTCGGGCCTCGCCGACCGGCCGGGCCCGAACGTCTCGTACAGCAGCACCCCGCCCGGCGCCACCGCCGCCACCAGGCCACCCAGGATGGGCCGGTGGAGGTACCACGCCACCACCACCCCGCCGAACCGCCGCCCGGCCCACGGGAACGGCGCCCCGGTCTCCAGGTCCGTCTCGACCACCTCCACGCCCGGGTCGCCTGCCGGCTCCCCGAGCCGCCCGACGTCCCGGTCCACGGCCACCACCGGGTGCCCCAGCCCGCGGAACAGCCGCGTGTGCCGCCCCGCGCCGCACGCCACGTCCAGCACCACCGCCCCCGCCGGAACCAGCGGCGCGAACCGCTCCACCCACGCCGACGGCCGCTGCGCCTGGGCTGCGTGCCCATCCGCCACGCGTCCGCCCGCCGCGGTCCCGCCCGCCGCGCTCGCGCCGGTCGCCGCCATCGCCAGACGGTACCCACACGCGCCGGAGCCACGGACGGCCAGCCGCGCCAACCGGTCCGAAGCCCGCTGCGCCTCACGCGGCGCCCGCCTCCCAGCTCCAGGGCGGTGCGCAGCTCGGCGGGGATGTGCCTTCCGAAGTGCGCCACGTGTCGATGCGCCTGCCGTTCCGGATCACCGCCTTCACGAAGGTGTCGGCGCACAGGTCCCTGGCCACCGCCACCGGCACCGGCCCACCACCCACGACGTGGCACACCTCGCCGTCGCCAGCCGAGCCCCGGCGCCAGGCGGCCAGGTCGTACACCACCACCAAGTCGGTGACGCCGGACCGGATGGCGGCCGTGCCGGTCAACGGCGCCTCCACCTTCCGGAGGACATCCGCGGTTCTGGGGCGTGGGGCTGGTAAATGCCGGAGGAGGGCGCGGCCCGTCCGTCGGATCAACAATCTGTACTTGTGTGCAAATCGCGCGCCCTGGCGCGCGATTTGGCACCAAGTTCGCCCCGGGGGCCGGGCGGCGCCGGGGCGAACT
>DATLFQ010000170.1:0-7263 GCA_035540915.1 Acidimicrobiales bacterium | reverse complement strand
AGCCGCCCGGCCGCGTTGGCGGTCATGGCGGCCCGGTCCCGCAGCCAGGCCGTCAGAGAGGTGGCGGCGTCCAGGTCCCACAGCGAGTGGTGGTCGAACTCGCCGGCCGCCGCCGCGATCTTGGCGTCCAGGCGGTCCCGGAGAGCGATGGCCGCAAGCAGGGTGGGCCCGTCGACGGGGAGCTCCAGCTCCTCCACCGCCCCGGCCAGCGCTGCCAGCACCATGCCCAAAGCGTACTAGTGTTCGATGCCCGACACAAGCCGAAACGCTAGTCTCACAAGGGATTGATGGCGTCGGCTTTCTGGTCGTCACTCCGCCCTGGTTCCTAGGGCTGTTCAACAGTGGCATCTCAGGTAGACACCCGGAGCGGAAAGCCCACGGTGATGACCTGACAACCTCGTCGCCGTGGTGGCGTCGTGGTCGACGGTCCTCCTCCCCGGCCCCGCCCGGCCGCTCACCTAGGCTCCGGGACGGTGGCCAGGACGGGTGAGGACCGGGTGCTCACCATCCCCAACGTCCTCACGGTGGTCCGCCTCAGCCTGATCCCGGTGTTCCTGTGGCTGCTGCTGGCGCGAGAGGACCGGTACGCCGCCGGGCTGCTGCTGGCGGCCCTGGGCACGACGGACTTCGTGGACGGGTACCTGGCCCGCCACCTCCACCAGGAGTCGCGCCTGGGCAAGATCCTCGACCCCACCGCCGACCGGCTCCTGCTCGGGACCGCCGTGGTGGCCATCCTTATCGACGGCTCGGTACCCCTCTGGGTGGCTCTCCTGGCCGCCGCCCGGGAGGCGCTCGTCGGCCTGGGCGTGCTGCTGCTCGTCGCCCTGGGGGCCCGTGACGTGATCGACGTGAAGCTGGTCGGCAAGGCCGGGACCCTGACGCTGATGGTCGCCTTCCCGCTGTTCCTGGCCAGCAACCCCGACGGCGGGGCGCCCTGGCACGAGCTGGCCCGGCCGCTGGCCTGGGCGTTCGTCGTGCCCGGCCTGGTACTGAGCTGGATCGCCGCGGCGGGCTACGTGGCGCCGGCTCGGGCGGCCCTGGCCCGCCGGAGCACGGGTAGGCCGGCCGGGGGCACGGGGTAAGGTCGGCCCCGATGAAGGCGGTGATCATGGCGGGCGGCGAGGGGACCCGCCTGCGGCCACTGACCTCCAACCAGCAGAAGGCCATGGCCCCGCTGGCCAACCGGCCGATGATGGAGCACATCGTCCGCCTGCTGAAGAAGCACGGCTTCGACGACATCGTCGTGACCGTGGCCTTCATGGCCAACACCGTCCGCACCTACTTCGGCGACGGCTCGGAGTTCGGTGTGCGGATGGTCTACGCCACCGAGGAGAGCCCGCTCGGCACGGCCGGCTCGGTCGGCAACGCCCGGGCCGAGCTGGACGAGCCCTTCCTCGTCATCTCCGGCGACGTGGTGACCGACGTCGACCTCTCGGCCGTCGTGGCCACCCACCGGGAGAAGGGCGCCCTGGCCACCCTCGGCCTCAAGGCCATGGAGGACCCGCTCGAGTTCGGCATCGTCATCACCCGCGATGACGGCTCCATCGAGCGCTTCCTGGAGAAGCCGACCTGGGGCCAGGTATTCAGCGACACCATCAACGCCGGCATCTACGTGCTCGAGCCCGAGGTGTTCGACTTCGTTCCCGAGGGCCGGTCGGTGGACTTCTCGAGCGAGGTGTTCCCGGCCCTGCTGGAGGCCGGCAAGCCGGTCTTCGGCCACGTCGCGGACGGCTACTGGGAGGACGTCGGGACCCTCGAGGCCTACAGCCGGGCCCACTTCGACGTCCTCGACGGCAAGGTGGACATCGACATCCCGGGGTTCCGCATGGCCGAGGGCGTCTGGCTGGGCGAGGGCGCCGAGGTGGACCCGGCGGCCCGCATCGACGGCAGCGTCCTCATCGGCGACCACTGCCGGATCGAGGCCGGCGCCCACCTCGCCGAGTACGCGGTGCTGGGCGCCAACGTGCGGGTGGGCCCGAACTGCTTCATCCAGCGCTCGGTGGTCCACGACAACGTCTACCTGGGGCCCGGCGTCGGGCTGCGGGGCGCCATCATCGGCCGGTCCAGCGACCTGCGCCGCGGTGCCCGCTGCGAGGAGGGCGTGGTGCTCGGCGACGAGTGCTTCGTGGGCGAGGAGGCGGTGCTCAACCCGTCGGTCAAGGTCTACCCGTTCAAGACGGTCGAGCCCGGAGCCGTGGTCAACAGCTCCATCGTCTGGGAGACGCGGGGGGCCCGCCACATCTTCCGCCAGTCGGGTGTCGGCGGCCTGGCCAACGTCGACCTCACGCCCGAGCTGGCCGTGCGGGTGGCCATGGCCTACGCCACCACCATGAAGAAGGGCACCACCGTCACCGCCTCCCGGGACTCCAGCCGGGCTGCCCGGGCGATCAAGCGGGCCGTCATGGTCGGGCTCAACGCGGCAGGGGTCAACGTGGACGACCTGGAGGTCGCCACCGTGCCGGTCACCCGCTTCGAGGTCCGGTCCATCCGCAGCCAGGCCGGGGTGACCGTCCGGCTGGACCCCGGCGACCCCGAATCGGTGGTGATCCGCTTCCTCGACGCCCAGGGCCTCGACGTCAACGAGGACGTGCAGCGCAAGATCGAGCGGCTCTACCACCGGGAGGACTTCCGGCGGGCGTGGGCCGCCGACATGGGCGACATCGGCTTCCCGTCGCGGGCCCTGGACCACTACACCGACGCCCTTATGGCCTCGGTCGACACCGGCGCCATCCGCTCCGTCGGCTTCAAGATCGTGCTCGACTACGCCTTCGGGGCGGCCAGCTTCGTCATGCCCAACGTGCTGGCCAAGCTGGGCGCGGACGTCCTGGCCGTCAACCCCTACGCAGCCACCGCCCGCGCCTCGACCTTCGACCGCTGGGCCTCGGCCGCCCGGGTCGGCGAACTGGTGCGGGCCTCGGGTGCCCACCTCGGCGCGGTCATCGACCCCGGTGGTGAGCACCTGACCGTCGTCGACGACAGCGGCGCCGTGCTCTCCGACGACGACGCCCTCTACACCCTGCTGTCGCTGGTGCTGGCCACCACCGACTCGCCGGTCGTGGCGGTGCCGGTGGGGGTCGGCCGGGCGGTCGAGGACGCCTGCCGCCGCGGTGGGGCCGAGGTGGTGTGGACCAAGCTGTCGACCGCCCACCTGATGGAGGTGGCCGCGTCCGGGAAGGTCACCTTCGCGGCCAGCCAGGACGGCGGGTACATCTTCCCGGGCTTCCTGCCCGCCTACGACGCGGTGGCCGCGCTGACCAACCTGCTGGCCATGCTGGCCACCACCGGGCTGCGCCTGTCGAAGCTGGCGGCGGCCTCGCCGCCGGTGCACATCGCCCATGAGCGGGTGGTCACGCCCTGGGAGCAGAAGGGCATGGTCATGCGGACGTTGGTCGAGCGGATCAAGGACCGGGAGCTGGTCCTGGTGGACGGCGTCAAGGTGCTCCACGAGGACGGGTGGGCGCTGGTGCTGCCCGACCCGGAGGAGCCGTACACCCACGTCTGGGCCGAGGGCCCGAGCGAGCGGGAAGCGCGGAACCTGGCCCAGGAGTACGCCCGCCGGATCCGCCAGGTCCTGCGCTGACGGCAGACCTGAGGGCGACGTGACCGGATGACGTCCGAAGTAAGGTCCCGCCGATGAACGTTCCGGACCACCTCCGCTACACCACCGACCACGAGTGGGCCCTGCTGGAGGCGGGCCGGGTCCGGGTCGGCATCACCCACTTCGCCCAGGATGCCCTCGGCGACGTGGTGTACGTCCAGCTCCCGCAGGTGGGCGCCATGGTGGAGGCCGGCGGCAGCTTCAGCGAGGTCGAGTCGACCAAATCGGTGTCGGACGTCTACGCACCGGTGTCCGGCGAGGTGGTCGAGGTCAACACCGGCCTGGTCGACGCGCCCCAGCGCCTGAACGAGGATCCCTACGGCGACGGGTGGATCGCCGTCATCGCGCCGTCGGGGGCGGTCAGCCTGGCCGAGCTGCTCGATGCCGACGGGTATCGCCGGCTCCTGTCCGGGCAGGACGCGGGCAGCTGACCGGTCCGGGCGGCCGGTAGCGTGACCACGGTGTTCTGCAACCAGTGCGGTCACAGGAACCCGGCGGGCGCCAACTTCTGCTCCTCGTGCGGCGCCCTGCTCGGCGGGTCGGGCGACGACACCACCACCATGGTGGTGGCCACCGAGATCGGCGGCGAAGGCGTCGACGAGGAACTGGTCGTCGCCGTCGAGGAGCTGCCGGAGGGGCTCGGCATGGTGGTCGTGAAGCGGGGCCCCAACGCCGGGTCGCGCTTCGTCCTGGAGGCCGACGTCACCCGGGCCGGCCGCCACCCCGACAGCGAGATCTTCCTCGACGACGTCACCGTGTCCCGCCGGCACGCCGAGTTCGTGCGCCAGGGCCGGGCCTATGTGGTTCGCGACGTGGGCTCGCTGAACGGCACCTACCTCAACCGCGAGCGGCTGGACGAGGCGACGATGGCCCACGGCGACGAGGTGCAGATCGGCAAGTTCAAGCTCGTCTTCCTCGCCCCGGGCGAGGGCTGAGCGACCGGCCGCCGACGTGGCCGAGCGTGCCTATCTGTCCATCGGCGAGGTGCTGACCCTGCTCAAGGCCGAGTTCGCCGACGTCACGATCTCCAAGATCCGTTTCCTGGAGAGCCAGGGCCTGCTCGATCCCGAGCGCACGGCGTCGGGCTATCGCAAGTTCTACGAGCCCGACGTCGAGCGCCTGCGCTGGATCCTGCGCCAGCAGCGCGAGAACTTCCTGCCCCTCAAGGTCATCAAGGGTCGTCTCGGCGTCGAGCCGGTCGACGACGCCGCTGCCGAGGACGCCCCTGCCGGCGAGGCTCGTGTCGGCGACGCCCCGGCCGCCGAGGGCGAGGGCGGCGCGTCGCCCCAGGCCGGCCGTGCGCCGGCACCGGCGCCCGTGGCCAAGGCCGGTCCCGGCCCGGTGGCCGCCCCTCCGACGCGGCCGGCGGCCCCGTCCAACCCGCCCATCCTGTCGCCGGGGCCGACAGGTGTGAACCTCACCATGGCCGAGCTGTCGTCGGCCACCGGGCTGCCCGCCGAGCGGCTGGGCGAGCTGGAGCGCTACGGCTTCATCGCCGGCCGCCCCGTGGCCGGCACCGTCTACTACGACGAGGACGCGCTGGTGGTGGCCAACCTGGCCGCCGGCTTCGGGCGGTTCGGCATCGAGGCCCGCCACCTCCGCATCTACAAGAACGCCGCCGACCGCGAGGTGGGGGTCCTGGAGCAGGTGGTCACGCCGCTGCTCAAGCAGCGCAACCCGGCCGCCCGGCGCCAGGCCGTCGAGGCGCTGGAGGAGCTGTGCCAGCTGGGCCAGCGGCTCCGGGCGGCCATGCTCCGCCAGGCCGTCAAGGGCATCACCGGCCCCGGGTGAGCGGCCCCCCGGGCCACGGGGCGGCGCGGGTCCTGATCCCGGCGGCCGAGCTGTCGGCCCGGGTCACCCACCTGGCCGGGGAGATCTCCGCCGGCTACGGCGACGGCGTGGTGCTGGCCGCCGTCCTGAAGGGGAGCGTCCCGTTCCTGGCCGACCTGGTGCGGGGCCTGACCATCGCCGCCGAGGTCGACTTCCTGGCCATCTCGTCCTACGCCCCCGACACCGGGCGGGTGCGGCTGGTGAAGGACCTGGACACCGACATCGCCGGCCGGGACGTCATCCTGGTGGAGGACATCGTCGATACCGGCCTGACGCTCACCTACCTCCTCGGTGAGCTGGCCCGCCGCGGCCCCCGGTCGCTGGCCGCCTGCGCGCTGCTGGACCGGGCCGGGCGCCGCATCGTCCCGACGCCGCTGCGCTTCGTGGGGTTCGAGATCGGCGACGAGTACGTGGTGGGGTACGGGCTCGACTTCGAGGAGCGCTACCGGAACCTCGACATGGTCGTCGCCACCGACGCCGCCAGCCTGCGGGCGGGTGCCACTGCGCACCTCGACGCGCTGGCGAGCCGGTAGCCTCAGATCATGGTCGAGATGCACCTCGCCGCAGTGCGGGTCGAGCTGCCGACCAACAACCCGGTCGTCCTCCTCCAGGAGGTGGACGGGGCCCGGCGCACGCTGCCCATCTTCATCGGGACCGCCGAGGCCTCCGCCATCGCCCACGCCCTGCAGGGCGTGGTCTCGCCCCGCCCCCTGACCCACGACCTGCTCCTCAACGTGGTGTCGCTTCTCGGGGCCACCGTCGAGCGGGTGGTGGTGACCGAGCTGCGCATGAGCGAGGACGGCCAGGCCGGCACCTATTACGCCGAGCTGCATCTGCGCCAGGGCGGCGAGGCCCGGACCATCTCCAGCCGCCCGTCCGACGCCATCGCCCTGGCCGCCCGGCTGGGCATCTCGATCTTCGCCGAGGACGACCTGCTCGACGAGGCCGGCGTGGTCGTCGAGGACGACGAGGACGACGAGACGCCGCCCGAGGAGCTGGTCACCCAGTTCCGCCAGTTCATCGAGGGCATCCGCCCGGAGGACTTCTCGCAGTAGTTCCGCGCGGGGCTCTGCGCCCCGTGTCCCCCCGACGGCATCGTCCCGGTCGCCGTGGGCGACCGGGAGGTTTGCTTCAGTCAGGGGGGCTGCGCCACTCCGTGGACTGCACGGGTGTAGTTTCGTCGCTGTGACGGTCCCCACGGCCGGTGCGCGAGAAGGAGGGCACTTCCCCATGCCTGAAGAGGGCTTCCGCGGTCCCCAGGTCTGCACCATCGTCGGCATCACTTACCGGCAGCTCGACTACTGGGCCCGCACCGACCTGCTTCGCCCCTCGATCAGCGAGGCGCGCGGCAGCGGGACCCAGCGCCGCTACTCCTACGGCGACCTCCTGGAGCTGAAGGTCATCAAGCGGCTGCTCGACGCCGGCGTGTCGCTGCGGTCGGCGCGGCGGGCCATCGAGGTGCTGCGCGAGAGCGGGGGAGACCTGGCCACCGCCAACCTGGTCCTGAACGGCTCGCAGTCGGTCCTGGCCCGCTCGGGCGAGGAGATCATCGACCTCCTCAAGGGCGGCCAGGGCGTGCTGAACATCGTGGCCCTCGCGGGCGTCGTGGAGGAGCTCGACGCCGCCATTCATCAGCTGGCGCCCCCGCCGGCGCAGGGCGGTGACGCCCAGGGTGGCGCCGGCCTCCCGCGCCGGGCCGGCAGCGGGGGCTAGGCAGGCTGGACGGGCCGGTGCTGCCGCACCAGCAGGTCCGCTTCGCCCACAACTCGGAGCGGCAGTTCGCCATGCTCCTGGACTTCTACGGCATCGCCTGGGAGTACGAGCCCACGGAGTTC
>DATLFQ010000169.1:0-7736 GCA_035540915.1 Acidimicrobiales bacterium | reverse complement strand
GCCGCGGTCGTGGTTGACACCGGATCGGTGCGTCGGCCGACTCCTGCCTCGCCGACCTCGCCCCGCGGCCCGGGCGCTACCTGCCGAGCTTGCCGGCGGCCAGGTCCTCGGCCATGGCCCAGCCGAAGGCGATGAGATGGTCGCCGCGGACGTGGTCGAGGGGGGCCAGAAGTGCGGTGATCGCGGGATCGATGCCCTCGGGGTGCAGGGCCTCGTGGTCGAGCGAGCCGCAGGTGTTGCCGTCGCCGGTCACCACGAAGCTGCGGTCGTCGATGCGGCCCTCGGTGCCGAAGCGCTTGGCCAGGCGGCGGCCCCAGGCGCGCTCCTCGCCGGTCGCCCTGTGCCCGGGGCGGGGGACGATGTCCTCCAGGCCCTTGAACGCCTGGAAGCCGGCGGGGTCGATGAACTTGGTGCCCACCAGGACGTCCTCGTCGGGGAAGGCGAGCAGGGCCCGGCGGTACTGGTCCGCCATGAGGGCGCGCAGCACGGTGTCGCGCCGGGCGCCGCGCTTGATCGAGGCCAGGCCGACGAGCAGGCACGGCGTACCGCCGATGCGCTCGAGGGTGCAGAACGAGAAGCCGCACAGCTTGCCGTTGTCTCGGGCAGTCGTGATGAGCACCCATTCGTCGCGCTGCTTGGACAGCAGGCCGACGTCGTAACGGGCGGGACCGTCGGCGCAGATGTCCGCCATCTCGCCCATCTCGGCGTCGCTGAGCGCCGTGCAGTCCTTGGTCTCGACCTGGATCGCCATCGGCTGCGTGATCTCCCGTAGCTCGACCGGTGAGCCACCTAGGTTACCGGCTCCGGGCGCCGGAGGCGCAACCACCCGGCGACACGGGCAGCCGCTCAGCCGACGACGGCGTCGGCCCCCAGCAGCACCTTGACCTCCGACAACAGGGCGTTGCCCAGGTCGACGTCGAAGGACCGGGGCAGGCGCAGCACCTTCTGTCCGAGGTGGAGGTACACCGGCGAGCACCCCGGGTGCGCCACCAGGAGCTGCTTGAGCTGGTCGACGCAGGCGTCGCTCAGCGCGTGGATCGGGAGCCGCAGGTGCAGCTCGGCGGTGCCCTGGCCCGACGCCAGGTCCAGCGCCCGCAGTTCCAGGCACACCAGCTTGGACTGGTCCTCACGGCCGTCCACGCGGGCCTTGACCACCACGACCGCGTCGTCGGCCAGCAGGTGGCCGACCTCCTGCATCACCCGGGGGAAGACCCACACCTCCAGCGCCGCCTCCAGGTCCTCGAGGACGAAGGTGGCCATGAGGTCGCCCCGCTTGGTCCACCGCCGGCTCAGCCCGGTGACGACGCCGCCCACCCGGCGCACGTCGCCGTCGCGCAGGTCCCGGGCCTCGGCCAGGGTGACCTCGACCTCCCGGCGCAGCACCGCCTCGGCCCCCAGCAGCGGGTGGTCGCTGACGTACAGCCCGAGCATCTCCTTCTCGAAGGCCAGCTTCTGGGCCTTGTCGAACTCGCTGTCGGGGATGGGCACCCGGCTGTCGTCGAACCCGCCGCCGGCCACGTCCGGCGCGTCGCCGAACAGGCTCATCACGCCGAGGTCCCGCTCGCGGCGGCGGGCCAGGGTGCGGTCCACGATCGGCTCGAACACCAGGCACAGGCCCTGGCGCGGGTGCCCCAGCGAGTCGAAGGCGCCCGCCTTGACCAGCGACTCGATGGACCGCTTGTTGAGCACCATCGGGTCCACCCGCTGGCAGAAGTCGTAGAAGTCGGCGAAGGGACCGCCCGCCTCACGCTCGGCCACGATGCGCTCGACCAGCCCCTCTCCCACGTTCCGGATGGCCGACAGGCCGAAGGGGATGGCGCCGTCGCGGGCGGTGAAGTCCGACGCCGACAGGTTGACGTCTGGCACCAGCACCTTGATGCCGAGCGCCCGGCACTCCGACAGGTAGACCGCCGTCTTGTCCTTGTCGTCCTTGACCGAGGTGAGCAGGGCGGCCAGGTACTCGACGGGGTGGTGGGCCTTCAGCCAGGCCGTCTGGTAGGCGACGAGGCCGTAGGCGTAGGCGTGTGCCTTGGGGAACGCGTAGTCGGCGAAGGGCTCGATGACGTCGAAGAGCGCGGTGCCGATGGCCGCGCCGTAGCCGGTGGCCTCGCACCCGGCCACGAACTTCTCGCGCTCGGCGGCGATGCGGGCCCGGATCTTCTTGGCGCAGGCGTAGCGCAGGGCGTCGGCCTCCAGCAGGCTGAACCCGGCGAAGCGCTGGGCCACCCGCATCACCGACTCCTGGTAGATCATCAGGCCCTGGGTGTCGGCCAGGATCTCGGCCAGGTCGCCGTGCAGGTAGGTGACCGGCTTCCTGCCGTTCTTGCGATCGGCGTAGTCGTTGTGCATGTTGGTGGCCATCGGCCCGGGCCGGTAGAGGGCGACCAGGGCGCCGACGTCCTCGAAGCAGGTGGGGGCCAGCGACCGCAGCAGCGCCCGCATCGGACCACCCTCCAGCTGGAACACCCCCATGGACCGGCCCTCGCGCAGCATGGCGAAGGTGGCGTCGTCGTCGAGGGGCACGGCGTCGATGTCGGGGCGCTCGCCGGTGGACTGCTCGACCAGGTCCAGGGCCCGCTCGATCACGCTGAGGTTGCGCAGGCCGAGGAAGTCCATCTTCAGCAGGCCCAGCTCCTCGACGCCGTGCCACTCGTACTGGGTGACGACGGGCGCGTCGGCCGGGTCGGCGCCCGGCTCGGGCTTGCGCTGGATGGGCAGGTACTCGGTGAGCGGCTGGTCGGTGATGACGACGGCGGCGGCGTGGATGCCGTCCTGGCGGCGGAGACCCTCCAGGCCGCGGGCGACGTCGATGATCTTGGCCGCGTCGGGCTCGGCCTCGTACATCTGGCGCAGCTCGGCGGCCATCTTGTAGCCGTCCTCGTAGCCCGGTGTCGGGTCTAGGCAGGCGCGCAGCGGCGTGTCCCGCCCGAGGACCAGGGGCGGCATGGCCTTGGCCACCTTGTCGCCCAGGGCGTAGGGGTAGCCCAGCACGCGCGCCGCGTCGCGTACCGCGGCCCGGGCCTTGATGGTGGAGAACGTGACCACCTGGGCGACGTGGTCGGCGCCGTAGCGCTCGGCCGCGTAGCGGATCATCTCGCCCCGGTAGCGCTCGTCGAAGTCCATGTCGATGTCGGGCATCGACGTGCGGCCCGCGTTCAGGAAGCGCTCGAAGATGAGCCCGTAGCGGATGGGGTCCATGTCCACGATGTGCAGGCAGTAGGCCACGCAGCACCCGGCGGCCGAGCCCCGCCCCGGTCCCACGCGTATGCCCCGCTCGCGGGCGTAGCGGATCAGGTCCCACACCACCAGGAAGTAGGCGGCGAAGCCCATGCGCTCGATGACGGCCAGCTCGCTGTCGAGGCGCTCGGCCACCACCGGCGGGACCGGCGCACCGTAGCGGTCGGCGGCGCCCGCGAAGGCCAGGTGGCGGAGGTACGCCGGGGCGTCGACGAACTGCGGCGGCAGCGGGAAGTGGGGCAGCCTGGGCACGCCGAACTCGATCTCGACGGCGGCCCGCTCGGCGATGGCCAGCGTGGTGTCGCACGCCTCTGGCACCTCGGCGAACAGCGTCCGCATCTCGGCCGCCGACTTGAGGAAGTGCTGGTCGCCCTCGAACCGGAAGCGCTTCTCGTCGGCCAGCGTGGCGCCCGTCTGGACGCACAGCAGCGCGTCGTGGGCGACCGCGTCGGCCTGGGAGGTGTAGTGGCTGTCGTTGGTGGCCAGCAGCGGCGCGCCGAGCTTGGCGGCGATCTCGACGAGCTGCGGGTTGGTGGCCCGCTGGTCGGCCAGCCCGTGGTCCTGCAGCTCGACGAACAGGCTGTCCCGGCCGAAGATGTCCTGCAGCCGGCCGGCCAGGGCCAGCGCGCGGGCCGGGTCGCCGCGCAACAGGGCCTGCAGCACCACGCCGCCCAGGCACCCGGTGGTGGCCATGACGCCGCGGTGGTGGCGCGCCAGCAGCTCCCAGTCCAGCCGTGGCTTGTAGTAGTAGCCCTCCAGGTAGGCGGCCGAGGACAGCTTGAGGAGGTTGCGGTAGCCCTCGGTGGTCTCGGCCAGCAGGGTCAGGTGGTAGTAGAGCTTCTCGCCCGCCCCCTCGCCGCCGGCATCGCCCCCGGTGTCGTCGATGCGGCCCCGCCGCACCGGCCGCTCGTGGCGGCTCTCGGCGGCCATGTAGGCCTCGGTGCCGATGACCGGCGTGATGCCCTGGGCGCGGCACTCCTTGTAGAAGTCCAGGACCCCGTACATGTTCCCGTGGTCGGTGATGCCGATCGCCGGCTGCCCGTCGGCCGCCGCCGCGGCGATGACCTCTCTGATCCGGGCGGCCCCGTCCAGCATGGAGAACTCCGTGTGCACGTGCAGGTGTGCAAACGACCTCCCCACGCCGACCCTCCTGTCCACACCGTCTCTGTCCACAGCTGTTGACAAGCTGTGCAAATCACACGGTTGTCGTTCCGCCGAGGACTCTACCGCCCGCGGCGCCGGGTTGCCGGCGGCCGCGCTCCGGGCGCCCGCCCTGCCGGTGCCGCCGGAGAGTCAGCGGCGAACGGCCCCGGGCTCGAGGGAGGACGCCGGCGAGGGGGTAACCGGCACGACGCTCCGCGACGACCACGTCCCGCCTCCTCGCGAGCCTCCGGCACCAGCGCCGAGCAGGGCCGCCCCGAGGGGGGCCTCGCTACAGGTAGCCCGGCGGGCGCATCCCGGAGCGGGGGTCCTCGGGGCCGGGCGGGAGGCCGCGGCGGCGCATCTCCTCCTCGGCCTTCACGGCCATCTGCTGGGCGAACATGGTCGCCTGGATGCCGTGGAACAGGCCCTCCAGCCAGCCCACCAGCTGGGCCTGGGCCACCCGGAGCTCGGCCTCCGACGGCGTGGCGCCCTCCGAGAACGGCAGGCTCACCCGGCTCAACTCGTCCCGCAGGCTGGGCGACAGGCCCGAGCACAGTTCCTCGATGGAGGTCTCGTAGATCTCCCGCAGCCGGTTGCGGCTGGCCTCGTCGAGAGGCGCCTGGCGCACCTCGTCCAGCAGCTGACGGATCATCGACGCGATCCGCATGACCTTGGCCGGGTGCTCGACGCTCTCGCCCCGGGCGTTCCCGTCCTCCTCGCCGGCGGGGCGTCGCTCGGCATCGGCGACCAGCTGGGGCGGTACCACCTCAGGTGGTTCCGCGGTCGGGGGTTCGGCGTTCTCGGGCGTCTGCAGGAACGACATGGCGCTCATCCTCCCCCGCCGGCGCCCGTCGTAGCCAGCAGCGGCACCAGGCACTCTTCGGCGGTCAGGGAGCCGTGCCGGCACACCAGGCGCGTCTCGCCGGTGTCGGCCGGGTCGTCGAAGGCCACCGGCTCGAAGGGCACCAGGGCGACGTCGCCCAGCCGGCCGGCCACCTCGGGCTTCGGCTCTCCCCCGAACCAGCCCTGCTCGACCAGCTCGTCGAGGGTGTGCACCCAGGCCACGTCGCCGTAGAGCATCCGGGCCGCCGTGGCCAGCCGGTCCGCCGTCCCGGGTACGGCGTGGAGCCAGCGGAAGCGCCCCTCGCCCGACAGCAGCTCGACGTCCGCCATCAGCTCGCCGGCCACCGGGATGGCGGCCTGGTCGACCTGCACCTGGCCGTGGTCGGAGGTCACCACCAGGGCGGCACCCTCCGGCAGCGCGTCGCGCAGATCGCCCACCAGCCGGTCGGTGGCGCGCAGCTCGGCGTCGTAGTGGTCGCCGAAGCCCTTGTCGTGGGCGACCTTGTCCACGCCGTCGTAGTACGCGTAGACGAACGGGGCGCCGGCCTCCAGCTGCCGGCGCACCTCGACGGCGAGGGCGGACGGGAGGCGCCACCCCTGGAGGGGGGCGCCCGCCAGGTGAGCCCCGCTGAAGCCGGTGGCGGCGAACTCGGCCCGCGTCACCACCGGCGGCCGGGTACCGGCGAAGACGGCGTGCGGCTGGAACTCGGCCGGCGGCACGTCCTGGCGGGCGTCGGCACCAGCGACGCGCCAGCGCAGCACGTTCATCACCGCGCCGGGCCCGACCTTCACGCGGTAGCCCACGACGCCGTGCGCAGCAGGGGGCAGCCCGGTGGTCAACGAGGTGAGGGCCGTCGCCGTGGTGGTGGGGGCCACGGAGGTGATCGGTCCGCCCGACATGGCGGCGAGCGCCGGGGCCAGCGCCCGGCGCTGGTCGAGCTGAAGCCAGCCCAGGCCGTCCAGCACCAGCAGCACCACCTGGGAGGCGGCCGCCGCCGCCTCGGGCAGCCACTCCGGCGGCGGACCGTCGCCGAGCAGGGTCGGCACGACCGATGCGATGCAGGCGCCGCCGTAGTCGGGGAGCGTGGGGGCCGGCGGCGCCATGCGTGCGCACAGTACCCAGGCTGCCCGAGCCTCGGCAGACGGACCGGGACCGGCGGAGCGGGACCGGCCGACGGGCGCCCTGGTCGTACCATGGGGACATGCGGGTGTCGACCAGGGGCGACTACGCGAGCCGGGCCCTGCTCTCGCTCGCCCTGCGGGCCGAGCACGGTACGCCCACCTCGGTGCGGGACATCGCCGAGCGCACCGGCCTGCCCCAGCCCTACCTCGAGCAGATCCTCCTGGCGCTCAAGGGGGCCGGCCTGGTCCGCTCGAAGCGGGGGGTCGGCGGCGGCTACGTGCTGGCCCGCGACCCCGGGACCATCACCCTCGGCCAGATCGTCAGCGCCGTCGACGGGCCCATCGTGGCCGGCGACTTCGGCGAGCCGCACCAGGACGGCGCCTGCGACCACGAGGGCCAGTGCGTGCTGCTGTCGGTCTGGGCCGAGGTGGGCCTGCACATGCGGTCACACCTGGACTCGTTCACCCTGGCCGACATGGTCACGCGGGCCCGGGGCGCCGCCGACCTGACGGTGGGCTCCCTCCACTAGGCGTCGCGGCGGACCGTCGCCGGGCGCAGGCGGGGCGCCCGGTCCCGGAACCACACCGCCACCAGACCGGCCAGGACCACCAGGGCGCCGATCTCGACGGCCCGCGTCTGGTCGGCCCCGAGTGTCCAGATCGGCTCGGACCAGCCCAGGACGGTGCCGACGCGGCTGCCGATCAGCGTCGCCAGGCCGACGGCCTGGAAGGCGATGGCACCGACGACGACGGCCGGCGCCCACCGGCGGTACGCGAACGCCGTGACGACGAGGGCGGCCGCGACGAGCAGCGACAGCCCGGCGTTGAGCGGGAAGCCGATGCGGACCAGGGCCGCACCGGGGGCGCCGGCCGGCACGTCGCGGTAGGAGTTGAGCCACTCCCGGGCGTGGACGAAGCCGCCGGCGGCGACGAACATGGCGGCGGCGAGCTGCAGTGGGGCGGTGCGGCGCATGCTCGTACTCCGGTTCCACGGGGGCGCCGGGATGACGGGCGCCATGGAAGGTCATCAGGCCAGGGCGGCCAGCAGCTCGGCCAGGTCGGCCGGCAGGGGCGACGAGAAGGCGCACCGGCCCCCGTCGGCCGGGTGGTCGAATGCCAGGTGGCCGGCGTGGAGGAAGGGGCGGCCCAGCGGAAGCGAGGAGCGGGCGCCGCCGTAGCCGCCGTCGCCGACCAGGGGGTGGCCGATGGCGGCCAGGTGGACGCGCACCTGGTGGGTCCGGCCGGTCTCCAGCCGGCACGCCACCAGCGTGACCGAAACCGGGCGCTCGAAGCGGGCCACCACCTGGTAGCGGGTGCGGGCCTCCCGGCCGGCGGTCGACACCGCCATGCGGGTCGGGTCCCGCCGCCCCCGCCCCACCGGTGCGTCGACC
>DATLFQ010000168.1:0-7232 GCA_035540915.1 Acidimicrobiales bacterium | reverse complement strand
CGACGGTAGCCCCGACCCGGCCAGGAGCGCAGCCGGCCATCGGGCCACGGCTGCAGGTCTCCAGGTCGGTGGTGCAGTCGCCGCGACCAGCAACCACTTTCCTGGTCGGGAAGGCGGGATTCGAACCCGCGACCTCAGCGTCCCGAACGCTGCGCGCTAACCAAGCTGCGCTACTTCCCGTGCCCGACGAGCGTACCCGAAGCCTCCAAGGCGGTCCCCGACGGGATCAGCCGACCGGCGAGGGAAGGTAGGTGGTGTCCTCGAACGTCGAGCCCTCGAGCACGGCCGTGATGGCCCGGCGCAGCCGCAGGGGGTCGAACGGCTTGACGATCCAGCCCTCGGCACCGGCCCGCCGGGCCAAGAAGACGTCGGGCCGGCGGTCGAGCAGCATGAGGACCGGCACGTGGCCGAGCCGGCCTCCGCTCTCCTCCAGCCGCAGGTCGAGGCACACCGCCATGCCGCCCATGTTGCCGATCTGCAGGTCCACGATCGCCAGGTCCGGCAACGACTTCAGGCAGGCGGGCCGCACCTCGGCCCCTGCGGTGACCTCCCGGACCGTCATGGCGGGCCGGGTGGACAGCACCGACCGGACCTCGGCTCGGACCCACTCCTCGTCGCTGGCGATCAGTACGTCGGGCATCGGGGCCGAGGGTAACCGGCCTGGGGGGCGGGTACCATCGACCTCGCCCCAACCGCTTCTCAGGAGGGCGAGTGCTGGACATCAAGACCGAGCAGGCGGACGGCTACGTCATCTGCCGACCCATCGGCGAACTCGACGCCTTCACCGTCAGCCAGTTCCGCGAGGCCTTGGCCACGCTGGCCAGCCAGCCCCGGTTGATCATCGACATGTCGGCGGTGCCCTTCGTCGACTCGGCCGGTCTCGGCGCCCTCATCGGTGGCATCCGCCGGGCCCGAGAGCTGGGCGGGGACGTGGCGGTGGTCTGCAACCGTGCGCCCCTGACCCGCCTGCTCAAGACCACCGGGTTCGACCGCATCGTGACCGTGGCCGACACGGTCAAGGAGGCGGCCGCCTCCCTCGAGGCCTCGCCCGCGTCCAGCCCGCCGGGCAGCGGGGGCTAGCCGGACCCCTCGCCGTCGGCCAGCAGGAGGGCGGCGATCTCCTCCAGGCCGGCGATGTCGTGGACGTCGTCGGCCAGGAACGGCACCGTGACGACCGAGGCGCCGTCGACATCGGCGGCGACGGTGGCGATGTGGCGCCGCTCGCGCTCGGCCAGCTCGGCGAGGTCGGCCCGGTTGGCGTAGAGCGGGGCCAGCGGCGTGCCGGCCAGCGACGCGGCCCGGGCCCGGTCCGGTCCCGGCGAGGCCCCGAACGCCGGGTGGGCCCGGTTGATCACCAGGGCGTCGACGGACAGACCGCTGTCGGCCAGCTTGGCGGCGAAGAACAGCCCCTCGGCCACCGCGTCGCGCCGGGGCGTGACGACCAGGGCGAAGGCCACCGTTTCGTCGGACAGGAGCGCCTCGACCGCCTGGGCCCGGTCGCGAAACCCCTGCTCCATCCCCTCGAAGGCCCGGAAGAAGGCCACCGCGTCGGCGATCACGTCGGCGCCGACCACCTTGCTGACGGTGCGCAGGAACGTCTGCGTGGCCACGCTGACCGCTTTGAGGTAGGCCCGCGTCGGCGTCATGAGGATGCGGAACACCCGGTTGTCGAGGAAGCGGCCGAGCCGGCGGGGGGCGTCGAGGAAGTCCAGCGCGTTGCGGCTGGGCGGCGTGTCGACGACCACCAGGTCGAAGCGGTCGTCCTGGTGCAGCTCGTAGAGCTTCTCCATCGCCATGTACTCCTGCGTGCCCGACAGGGCGCCGGTGATGTTGCGGTAGAGGCGATTGGAAAGGATGCCCTGCGCCTGCTCGGGCGACTCGGCGTAGCGGCTGATGAGGGCGTCGAACGTCGACCGCGTGTCGAGCATCAGCGCCCACAGCTCGCCGGGCCACCGGTCGCCGTCGTCGATCCGGCGGGGCGTGTCGCTCAGCTCGTCGAGGCCGAGCGCATCGGCCAGCCTCTTGGCCGGGTCGATGGTCACGACGCACGCCCGCCGGCCGCTGCCCGCAGCGGCGATCCCGAGGGCGCCGGCGGTGGTGGTCTTGCCCACCCCGCCCGGGCCGCAGCAGATGACGACGGACTTCTCGGCGACGAGGTCGGCCAGCCCCGGGGAGCTCACCGGCCGGCGTCGGCCGGCAGCTCGGGCGGCGGTCCGACGGCCACCGTCCCGATCTCGGCGGCGAGGTGGCCGGCCAGCACGTCGAGCTCCGGCGGGCCCACCTCGGCCGAGAACAGCAGCGGCAGGCGCAGCTGCGGCAGCGGCAGGGCGTCGGCCAGCCGGGCCACCTGCTCGGCCTGGAGGTGTGCCCGGCTCCGGCGGAAGGCCGCCGCCTGGGCCAGGCTGGCCGCCTCGCCCGGCCGCAGGTGCGTGCCGGCCGCCCGCGCCGCCTCCTCGGGGTCCACCTCGAGGCCGTCCACGCCCGGGTAGAGACCGTTCACCACCACCGGGGCGAGCGTCACGCCGACGCGGTCCTCCAGCGTGTACGCCGTCTCCACCACCTCGTTGACCGGCGTCTCCTCGGCCAGGGTGACGAGCAGCACCTGACAGCGGTCGGGGTCGCCCAGCAGGCCCGCCACGTCCTCGGCCTGGGCCCGGATGGGGCCGCTGCGGACCGCGTCCAGAAGGCCGGCGGCGCTGGTCAGGAAGCGGACGGCATGGCCGGCGGCGGGGGCGTCGACGACGATGACGTCGGCGGCTGCGGACCGCTCGAGGGCCTTCACCTTGCCCAGCACCAGGATGTCCTTGATCCCCGGCGTGGCGGTGGCCACCACGTCGACGGCCCCCGAGGACAGCAGGCGGCGCGACAGGCGCCCCATCCCGTGGTCCTGCAGATACTCGACCAGCGCGTCGTCGGCGGTGAGCGCCCGACCGTGCACGCCGGGCGCCAGCTCCACCGGGTCGTAGCCGAGCGGCTCGGCGCGACCGAAGGCGGCCGCCAGCCCGCCGCTGGGCTCCACCTCGACCACCAGGCTGGTCAGGCCGGCGGTCGCCGCCATGCGGGCGAGCGCGGCGCTGACGGTGGTTTTGCCGACACCGCCCTTCCCGGCGACGATGAAGACTCGGGCCTGACGGCAGAACCCGGCAGGATCCATGCGAATGCGCAGACTACCCACCGCCCTCCCGGCCCTCGGACTGATCCTCGGACTGGCCCTCGTCGGCGTGCTGGCCCTCCCGGGGCCGGTCGCGGGCGCGCAGCCGGGCCGGCCGCACATCGACGTCATCGAGGTGGCCGGGCTGCTCGACCCGGTGCAGGCCGACTTCGTGAGCGACGCGCTCGAGGCGGCCGAGTCCGGCGGCGCGGCGGCCCTGGTCGTCCAGGTCGACAGCTCGGGCGGGGTCCTGTCCCGGTCGGAGCTGGACGTCCTGACCTTCCGCCTGTCCCATGCCGGCGTGCCGGTCGCGGCCTGGGTGGGGCCGAGCGGCGGCAAGGCGGTGGGCCAGAGCTGGGAGCTGGTCCAGGCGTCGGGCGTCGTGGGGGTGGCGGGCCGGGGCCGGGTCGGCCCCCGGGGCGCGACGGTGTCGACCACCGAGGCCCTCCAGCAGCGGCTGGTGGACATCACCGCCCCCACCCTGGGCGACTTCCTGGTGGAGCTGGACGGGCGCCGCGTGGGCGGGACCACCCTGGAGACGGCCGAGGTGATCCGGGAGGCGGGCGAGCAGCCCCGCCGCCGGCCGACCGTCGACGTGCGCTTCGCCAAGCTGGGCCTGGTGGCCCGGCTCCTGCACACCGCGGCCAGCCCGTCGGTGGCCTACCTGCTGCTGGCGGTGGGCCTGGCGCTGGCCGTGCTGGAGCTGTACACGGCCGGGATCGGCGTGGCTGCGGCCACCGGCGCCGTCTCGCTGGTGCTGGCCTGCTACGGCCTCGGCGTCCTGCCGACCCGGCCGTGGGCCGTCGCGCTGATCCTGGTCGGCCTGCTGGGCTATGCGATCGACGTCCAGGCCGGCGCGCCCCGGGCGTGGACCGTCATCGGCACCGCCGCCCTCGGCATCGGCGGCCTGGGCCTGTACGGCCAGGGCCTGCGGCCGTCGCCCCTGGTGCTGGTCGCAGTGGTCGGTGGGGTGGCGGTGATGATGGTGACGGGGATGCCGGCCGTGGTGCGCTCGCGCTTCTCCACCGCCACCATCGGGCGCGAGGCGATGGTCGGCGAGGAGGGGGCGGCGCTGGCCGACGTGGACCCGGAGGGGACCGTCGAGGTGCGCGGCGCCCGGTGGCGGGCCCGCACCAACCGGTCGACGCCCATCGCCGCCGGCGACCCTGTCCGCGTCGTCGCCATCGACGGACTGCTGCTCGAGGTGGAGCCCGCCGAGGGCGGCGCCAAGGACGCTCACCACTGAAAGGCGCAGGTCAGGAAGGGTGACGATCGCGAATCACCCCTTGTTGGACCGGTTTTGAGGCGTTAGGGTCCCCGACCGAAAGGGGGCGCTTTGTGAGTGTTGACCTTCAGGTTGAGGAAACCTGGCAGGTGAAGGCGGCGTGCCGCGGTCCGCACGCGACGGTCTTCTTCCCGCCGACCCACTTCGAGCGCAAGGAGGAGAAGGAGAACCGGGAGCGCCGCGCCAAGGCCATCTGCGCCGGCTGCCCCGTCCGCAAGCCCTGCCTGGACTACGCCGTCCGCATCCGTGAGCCGCACGGCATCTGGGGCGGCCTCAACGAGCTCGAACGCAAGCAGCTGGCGCTGCGCTAGCCGCTCGCCCGCCCTCTGGCGGGAGTGGCCGGCGGCAGGCGTGGCCCGCCGATGCGCAGGTCGCCTCGGCGGCGCGTGACGCCACTGGCGTCCAGCACCGCCAGCAGGGGCAGGAGGAACTTGCGGGTCGTGCCCAGGGCGTCGCGCACCTCGGCCACCGTCACGCCCTCGGGCGAGGCGACGAGCAGGTCGGCGATCACCCGGCCGGCCTGCTCCAGCGCCGCGGGGGCGAACCACACGCCGTCCCGCTCGACCACCAGCCCCCGGCGGACCAGCTCGCGCAGCTCGGTGCGGTCCACGTCGTCGGGGGCCGGAGGCGAGAACGGAGCCGCTTCCAGCGCGGCGACGTAGGGGTGGTCGGCCAACGGGTCACCGGCCTGGCCGGCGAGCACGGCCCGCCCCGCGTCGACCACGACGCCGTCCAGGCCGTGCAGGACCGCCCGCTGGCGCTCGTCCAGCGCGGCGACGTCCAGGCCGAGGGCGCCGGCCGCCGCCACCGCGGCCCGCACCTGCTCCCGGGCCGCCTCCAGCTCGGTCGGATCGACGACGAACCGCCCGACCGTGGGCGCCCGGCGCTCGCCGGTGAGCCGCTCCAGCAGGTCGGCGTCGACCCAGCGGCGCTCGGCCACCACCCGGTCCACCGAGCGCGACGGGCGGGCCCGGCTGGCCGGCAGCACCGGTCCCACGTCGAGCACCTCGCCGCCGCCCACCGTCTCGCCGCGCCCGCTCTCGCGCAGCACGAAGCGGTCGCCCGGCAGCAGTGGCAGCGGTTGGGGCAGGTGGAGGCGGACGAGGCCCGTCGCCCCCGGTTCGAGCGCCTCGGCCCCGAGAACCCGCACGCGGACGGGGTGCTCGCCCGAGCCGATGTACGCCTGGTGGGCACCGCGGCGCGACACCTCGTGGTCGAGCGATGCCAGCACCGTCAGCGAGCAGTCGACGCGCCGCGTGGGCTCCCACTGGCCCGGGCGGACCACCGCGTGGCCCCGCTCGACCTGCTCGTGGTGCACGCCGGCCAGGTTGACGGCGAGCCGGCGCCCCGGCCCGGCGACCGCGAGGGCGGCCTTGTGGCTCTGCAGCGCCCGGACCCGGGCCTTGCGCGCGCCGGGCAGGACCACCACCTCGTCCCCCTCGGCCAGCGGCCCGCCGGCCAGCGTGCCGGTCACCACGGTGCCGGACCCCTTGGCCGCGAACGAGCGGTCGATCCACAGGCGCGGCCGGCCGCGGTCGACCGCAGTCGGCGTGACGGCCAGGAGGTCGTCCAGGGCGGCGCGCAGCTCCTCGACCCCCCGGTCCGACGGTGCGTCGACGTCGACCACCGGGGCCGCCTCCAGGAAGCTGCCGGCCACGTGGTCGGCCAGCTCCAGGTGGGCCAGCTCCAGCCATTCGTCGTCGACCAGGCCGACCTTGGTCATGGCCACGACGCCCGAGGTCACGCCGAGCAGCTCCAGGATGCGCAGGTGCTCCTCGGTCTGGGGCTTCCAGCCCTCCGTGGCCGCCACGACGAACAGGCAGGCGTCCACCGCGCCCACGCCGGCCAGCATGTTCTTCAGGAAGCGGACGTGGCCGGGGACGTCGACGAAGGCCAGCTCGCGCCCGCTGGGCAACGTGGTCCAGGCGAAGCCGAGGTCGATGGTGAGGCCCCTGGTCTTCTCCTCGGCGAACCGGTCGGGGTCCATCCCGGTGAGGGCGAGGACAAGCGTCGACTTGCCGTGGTCGACGTGCCCGGCGGTGGCGACGACGTGCATGGCCCCGGGGCCTACAGGGAGGCCAGGGCGCGGGCGACGACGGCATCGTCGTCGGGTGCCACCGTGCGCAAATCGAGCACCGTGCGGCCGGCCTCCACCCGGGCCACGACCGGTGGGTCGAACGCCCGCAGGGCAGCGGCGTGGTCCCCGTCGAGGGCCACCCCGGCGGACGGGATGGTCACGCCGGGGACCGACCCGCCACCGGGCACCGAGAGGCAGTCGACCACCGCGCCGACGCCGAGGGCCTCGGCCCGCGCCCGCAGGGTGGCCACCGGGACCGCGGCCATGCGCCAGAACGGGATGGCGTCGCCGTCGCGGCGCAGATAGTCCAGCGCCACCCCCTGCAGCGCGCCGAGGACCAGGCCGCCGGGTCGCAGGGCCCGCGCCAGCGGGTGCCGCGCGCAGCGGGCCACCAGGCCGGCCTGGCCGGCGATGACGCCTGCCTGCGGTCCGCCGAGCAGCTTGTCGCCCGAGAAGGTGACCAGGGCGGCCCCCTCGGCCAGTGTCTGGCGGGCGGCCGGCTCGCCGGCCAGCCAGCCGGGCGGGGGGCCGGACAGCCACGGGGTCGTGGCGTCCAGCAGGCCGGAGCCGATGTCGACCACCACCGGCACGCCGAGTGTGGCCAGCTCCCGGACCGATGCCGCCTCGGTGAAGCCCACGATGCGGAAGTTCGACTGGTGGACCTTGAGCAGGAGGGCCGGCCGGCGCTCGGCCACGGCGTGCTCGTAGTCGTGGGCGCG
>DATLFQ010000167.1:0-3719 GCA_035540915.1 Acidimicrobiales bacterium | reverse complement strand
CATCGCCGCCCACCGGCTGCTGGGCGACGGCCGTGCCAGCGCCTTGATCCAGCCGGGCGGTGAGATCGACTGGTGGTGCGCGCCCGACCTCGACTCGCCGCCCCTGCTGTGGTCGTTGCTGGACCCGGCCGGTGCCCGGTCAAGGTGGTGCGACGTGCGCTTCGTGGACGCCGACGACGCGCCCGCCGGGCCCACCACCAGGACCGTCGTCCGCCACGCCGAGGGCCGGGTGGAGTGCTGGGACGGCCTGCTGCACAACGAGGGCGGCGCCTCCTCGCTCGTTCGCCTGGTTCGGACGGTCGACCGGCCGGCCGACCTGTGCCACGAGCTGTCCCTCGGCGGATTCGACCGCCCCTGGGCCACCTGGGCCGGCCCGCAGGCGACGGTGGACGGGAAACCCGTCGCCGTCGCCGGCGGAGCGCCGGTGGACGGCGACGGCGACGGCGGCCACACGCTGCGGGTCCTGGTGCACGCCCGCCCCGGATGCTGGGCGGCCCTGGTCGTCACCATCGGCGGTGGGGCCGCCGTCACCGACGCCGACGAGCTGGCCGTGCGGCTCGGCCGCCAGGACGACGAGCACCGAAAGATGCTCGACGACGCCCGCCTGCCCTCGCACCACCCCGAGCGGGCCCGGGACGCGCTGGCGGTCCTGCGCTGCTGCACCTACGAGCCGACCGGCGCCGTGGTCGCGGCACCGACGACGTCGCTGCCGGAGGCACCCGGCCACGACCGCCAGTTCGACTACCGCTACAGCTGGCTGCGCGACGCCTCGCTGGCCGCCTCGGTGGCCGCCCTGCTCGGCCGGCTGGACGTGGCCGCGGCGCATCTGCGCTTCGTGCAGGGCCAGGCCCGCATCGAGCGCACGGGGCTGCCGGCGCTGGCCGACGTCCGGGGCGGCGAGGTCCCCGCCGAGCGGGAGGTCGACGGCGTGCAGGGGTGGGGCGGCTCCCTGCCGGTGCGGGTCGGCAACGGTGCCGGCGCGCAGGTGCAGCTCGACGCCATGGGCATGGTCGTCGAGGCGGTCTCGGTGTACCTGCAGGAGGGAGGCGTTCTCGACTCTGCCCTGTGGGACATGGTCCGTTGCATCGCCGACGGAGCCTGCGAGCCGGCCGGCAAGACACACGGGATCTGGGAGCTGCGCGAGCCGCGCAACCTCGTTTCGGCCGACATCGGTCGGTGGCTGGCGCTCGACCGGGCCATCTGGATCTCGCGGGGCTGGCGGCCCCTGGCCCGCCGTGGTCGCTGGAAGCGGGCGCGGGCCGAGGCGCGTGACCGGGTCCTCGGCGCGCTGGACGAGGACGGAGGGCTGCCCGAGACCTACGACGGCGACGGCAACAGCGCCGACGCATCGGCCCTGATGGCGCCGCTGTTCCGGTTGCTGGACCGGCGCGACCGCCGAGCGGGGCGGCTGGTCGACGCCACCATCGCCGCTTTGGGGGCGGGCCCGTTCCTGTACCGCTACGAGCCGGGCGGCGACGACGGGTTCCACGGAGTCGAAGGCGTGTTCCTCCCGGCCTCCTTCTGGGCCGTCTCGGCGCTGGCCGCCGCCGGCCGGGTCGACGACGCCACCCGGCTGGTGGACGAGCTGTGCCGGCGCCTCCCCCGGCTCCTGCCCGAGGAGCTGGATCCCGTGTCCCTGGCGGGCCTGGGCAACGTCCCGCTGGTCTGGTCCCACATGGAGATGGCCCGGGCCATGTACCTGCTCGACGCCGCTGCCCGCCGCCAGCGCTATGGGCTCGCCGGCCTGTCGCTCTGGCGGGCGGCGCGCTTCATCGCCACCCGGGCCCGGAACCGGCGAAGGCGTGCCCTCGCGAGCCGCGGGGAAAGGCCACCGTCATGATCCGAAGCAGCCACCCGGCCCGCCAACCCGCCGGTCCGCCCGCCGCCACGGTCCGGGGTGGGCCTGGCGTCGGCCGGTCGTCGTCCCCCGAGGCGGAGGCGATCAGCGACGCCTGGCGCCGGAGCGACAGCACGATGCTGCGGAAGCGCCGGCAGGCGACCGCGCTGTCGCTGGGTGCGGCCAGCGCGCTCGGCGTCGTGTCGCTCTACCAGACCGGCATCCTCAAGCACCTGCCCGAGCCGAAGCTGCGGATGCTGGACGCCGACCGCGTCGACGCCTCGGGCGAGGCCTACGTAGTGGGCTCGGTGCCCGACGCGGTGCTCGGCGTGGCCAGCTACGCGGTGACCGCCGTCCTGGCCACCATGGGTGGCCCCGACCGCCACCGGCGTACGCCCTGGCTCCCCCTCGCCCTCGCCGCCAAGGTCGGGGCGGACGCCCTGGGCGCCGGCCTGCTCACCGCCGAGCAGGCGACCAAGCACAAGCGGTTCTGCTCGTGGTGCCTGGCCGCAAGCGCAGCCACGCTCGCCACGGTTCCGGTCGTCCTGCCCGAAGCCGCCGCCGCAGTGCGCAGTCTTCGACGCGGCTCCGGCCGACAGGACGGTTGACCGGCGCCGCCGGTGCAGTCGCCTCGGACAACCTACGGACATGGATAGATCCTCTCCTCGCGAGGCCGGTCAGCCCGAGGCCCGCCCCGAACCGTCTGGATACGCCGACGCAGGCCCCGCGGCGCGGGCCTGGGCCGAGGCGCTGGCGTCGTGGGCGATCCCCGACCACATCGCCGCCGCTGCGCCCGAGCCGCCGTGGACGTGCTCGCCCACCCTGTTCGCCTCGTCGGCCGAGCGCTCCATGGCGCCGGACTTCGTCCCCACGCCATCGCGCCAGAAGGCCCGCGAAGCGCTGCCCGACGGCGGCACCGTGCTCGACGTCGGCGTGGGCGGCGGCGCCGCGAGCCTTCCCCTGTGCCCACCGGCGGGCATGGTCGTGGGGGTCGACGAGAACCCCGCGATGCTCGAGGTCTTTGCGGCTGCCGCCGACCGCCTCGGCACGGCCCACCGCGAGGTCGAGGGCGCCTGGCCGGCGGCGGCGGACCGGGTCGAGGCGGCCGACGTGGTGGTCTGCCACCACGTGCTCTACAACGTCGCCGACCTCGGCCCGTTCGCGGCCGCGCTCACCGGCCGGGCGCGGCGCCGGGTGGTCGTGGAGCTCTCGGCGGAGCACCCGCTGGCCCGCCTGAACCCGCTGTGGAAGAAGATCCACGGCCTCGACCGCCCGAGCGACCCGACCGCGGCCGGTGCGGTGGCCGCCCTCGAGGAGTCGGGCCTGGCGCCCCGGGTCGAGGAGTCGACGGTCACCGGGCCGTGGGGCAGCGCGGACCGGGCCGCCATCGTGCGCTTCTCGCGCCGCAAGCTGTGCGTCGGGCCGGAATGGGACGCCGAGATCGACGCCGTGCTGGGCGATCCCGCCGAGCGGCCGCCCCGGCGAATCGTCACCATCTGGTGGGATGGAACGGCCCGGTGACGGCTAATTGTTGACGGGCGGCAGCAGCCGGCGTCACTCGCCGGCGGCCCGCCCTGACCGGCCGGCTAGTCCGGGACCCGCTCGATCCCCATGGCCCGGCACGCCCCCACCCAGGCGTCGATGCCGGAGTGCACCACGAGGTCCCGCCCGCCGGTCGTGTCGGGGTCCAGGCTGAGGACGATGACCGGGCCCTCGGGGCCGGCCCGCCACAGGTCGGGAGGGAAGGGCATGATGCCGGTCCAGAAGCCCCGGACGATCGACCACGGCGCCTCGAAGGAGACGGCGGTGGCTCGGGTCCGGCCCCGCCGGTCGTGGGTGACGCCTTCGAGCATCACGATCCGCCGCTCTGTGGCGGTCGTGT
>DATLFQ010000166.1:0-3953 GCA_035540915.1 Acidimicrobiales bacterium | reverse complement strand
CCTGTGGCCGCCCCGGCTCCTGCTCCGGCCGCCACCCCGGCTCCCGTGGCCGCCCCGGTGACGCCCGCTCCCGAGGTCGCCCCGGCTCCGGCCGCTCCGGCTCCGGCTCCGGCCGCCACGCCCGCCGAGACCCCCGCTCGTCGCAGCGTCATGGTCTCGATGGACTCCGACGGTGGCTCGCCGTGGCTGGCCATCGCCCTGGTGGGCCTCGGTCTGGTCCTGTCCCTGGGCGCCACCGCCCTGGTGCTGGCCGGCCGGCGTGACGCCAAGGCGCCGGTGGGAACCCGCCGCTGAGCGGTCTTCGCACCAAGCAGTAACCGCACGACGCGAAGGGGCAGCCGCCAAGGCTGCCCCTTCGCCACGTGTAGCCCGGGACGACGGCTGTCCCGCGACGACAGTGGGGTGACCGACGTTGGGGGGCCAGCAGGGTGAGCACGCAAGCGAGCGGGGGGCGGCGCACGGCGCTGGCCGTGGGGGCGGTGGGCCTGGGCCTGGTGCTGATCGGCGCCGGGGTGGCCGTCCGGCCCGACGACGAGCCGCGCGTCGAGGTGGCGGCCGGCACCAACCGGCCCATCACCGCAGCATTTTCGGGCGCCAATACCGGTGACGCCGCCCTGGCCGCCTGGAGCAGCCCGGCCCTGGTGGCCAACCCCACCGACGCCGACCAGCTGGTGGTGGCGGCCCGGCGGGAGCGGCCCCAGCTGGGCGCCGGCCTGGCCCGCTCGGGCGACGGCGGCGCCACCTGGTCGGCCCTCGAGCTGCCCCTGCCGCCCGGCCAGGCCCGGGCCTACGGCCTCGACGCCGCCTTCGACGCGGCCGGCACGCTGTACGTGGCCTACGCCACGCTGTCGGACCCGGCCAACAACCCCACCGGGCTGTGGCTGGTCCGCTCGGCAGACGGCGGGGCCAGCTTCACCGCCCCGGTGACGGTGACCGGCCCCTACGCCTACCAACCCCGGGTGGCGGTGGGCAACGGCCGGGTGCACGTCAGCTTCGTGCAGGCGTCCTCGGCGGTGGAGACCATCTCCAACGGCTTCGGGCCGCCACCCAATCCGGTGCTGGTGGCCACCTCGGTCGACGGCGGGGCCAGCTTCGCCGCCCCGGTGGCGGCCAGCTCGCCGGCCCGGGCCCGGGTGGGGGCGGCCACCCCGGTGGTGGGGGCCGGCGGCGGGCTGTTCGTGCTCTACAGCGACTACGGCGACGACGACGTCGACCTGCAGGGCCTGGCCGGGCCGGTCCACCAGGGCCGGTTCTCGCTGGTGCTGGCCCGCTCGGGCGACGGCGGGGCCACCTTCTCAGAGGCGGCGGTGGTCGACGACGCCCTGGTGCCCTCGTCGCGCTTCAACCCCTACACCCCCCCGTTTGCCTCCCTGGCGGCCGACCCCGAGGTCGACACGCTGTACGTGGCCTGGTCCGACGCCCGGGCCGGGGGGCCGGACGTCTACGTGCGCCGCAGCGACGACGGGGGCGCCACCTGGACCGCCCCGGTGCGCGTCAACCCGGCCGCCACCGCCGACCAGTACCTGCCCGAGGTGTCGGTGGCTGTCGGCGGGCGGGTGGACGTGGCCTACCTGGACCGCTCCTACGCCACCGACCCCAGCGCCAACACCATGACCGCCGCGGCGGTGGCCACCAGCTTCGACTTCGGCGCCACCTGGCACGCCATCGCCGTCTCCGACACCTTGTTCGACGCCACTGTGGGCCCCGAGGCCATCGGGGGCGGGGCCGACCCCGGCAGCCGCCTGGGCCTGGTCTCCACTCCCACCTCGGCCCTGGCCGTCTGGCCCGACACCCGGGCCGGCACCGCCGACACCGGCCGGCGCGACCTGTACTTCGCCCCGGTGGGCATCACGCCCGAGCAATAGGCCGGCAATACTGCAGACCGACCACGCCGATCGAGCACCTGACAGACACCTGATGAAGGAGCCTTCACGCTGATGCCAACCCTGGCCACCCGCAAAGCCGCCGTCGGCGCCGTCCTGGCCGCCGGCCTGGCCCTTTCAGGGCTGTCACCTCTCCCGTCCGCGTCCGCCCAGGTGGGCGGCGGCCTGTCGCCCCGGATGACGACGCCCAACCAGCGCCTGGGAGACAACCCCAGCGCGGTACGGGGCGCCGACGTCATCGGCTTCGCCGTCAACCCCACCAACCCGGACAACGTCGTGGCGACCTACATCAGCACGCTGGAGACCGACTGCGTCTACCAGGCCAGCTTCGACGGCGGTCGCACCTGGGCCGGGGGCGCGCTGCGCAACCCGCCCGGCTTCCCCCAGCCGGGCGCCACCCTCCCGCAGTTCGCCTGCAACCCGGGTTCCGCCATGGACACCGGCATCGCGTGGGGGTCCGGCCAGAACGTGTACATCGCCTGGTCGGCCAACCGCACCGACCAGGCCGGCGGGTCGCTCGTCGTGGCACGCTCGACCAACGGCGGGCGCAGCTTCGAGCCGGGCGTGCTGGCCGTCGAGGGTGGCGCCAGCGGGGCTCCGAACTTCACCCGGCCCGAGATCGGTGTCCACCGGGGCGCCGGTGCGGGTGGGTCCGACCGGCTCTACATGGCGGTCCAGGCCGGCGGACAGCCGCCCATCCCGCCGGCCACCACAGCCAGCACCCGGGCCCTCGTCTTCGTCTCCAACGACAGCGGCGCCACCTGGTCAGGCCCACGGGACGCCAGCGGCGACGCCGGGTCGATCACCGAGCAGTCCGGCCCGGTGGTGACGCCCGACGGCGCGGTGCACGTGTTCTGGCGGACGAGCGGGAACTTCGAGGGCTTCGTGCAGGCGGCCAAGTCCACCGACCAGGGCCAGACGTGGACCGTCACCAACGCTGCTGCCGTCCGCGGCTACCGCGACGAGATCGGCAGCACGTTCACCGGGTCGACGTTCCCCCGGCCGGCGGTCGACGCCCGCAACGGCACCCTCTACATCGTCTACATGCAAGGCCCCCCGACCTCCGGCCGCCTCGACCACTTCATCCACCCCGACGTCGATGCCGTGCTGGTCCGCTCCACCGACGGCGGGGCCACCTGGTCGGCCCCGGTGCGGGTGAACGACGACCCCCTCGGCAGCGGGGCCCCCGCCGTCGGCCCCGCGCAGCGGCACCCGAAGGCCTCGGTGGCCCCCAACGGCCGGGTCGACGTCGTGTGGCAGGACCGCCGCCACGGCTACCGCTCGCCCACCCACAGCCACCTGGGCAACGGCGAGGCACGCATGGGCGACACCTACTGGTCCTGGTCAACCGACGGCGGCCGCACCTTCTCGCCCAACCGTCGGGTGAGCGACCGCACCCAGAACCTCGACATCGGCAACGACCACGCCCAGGGCGAGTACTGGAACTGGGGGCCCGACCTGGTGCCACTGGGCGACGACCGGGTGCTGCTCGGCTGGATGGACTCGCGCGAGGGCAACATCAACGGCGAGAGCTTCGACATCTACACCTCGATCATGGACGTCGACGCTGGCCCAGGCCCGATCCCGGTGCGCCGGGTTGAGGCGGCCGACACGGCATCGCTGTCGGTCCGGCTCTCGCAGCTGGGCTACCAGGGAGGCGCCGAAGCCGTCCTGAACACCGGCTTCACCGTCCGGCCCATCACCCGTCTGATCATCGTCAACTCGGCCGACCCGGCCGCGGCGATGGTCGGCTCGGTCCTGGCGCGGGCCCACCTGGGCAGCGTCATCGCCGCCCCCGGCGGCGCCCTCACCGCCGAGCAGCGGGCCGAGGTGCTGCGCATGGACCCGGTCGGCGCCTTCCTCCTCGGCGGTGAGGAGGAGCTGGGCCGCAGCATCGTGGCCGACCTGCGCACGGCCGGCGTGCCGGCGGACCAGATCACCCGGGTGGCGCCGTCCACGGTGGCCGAGCTGGCGTCGGTCGTGGCGCTCTCGCTGGACCGCCGGCGCGACACCCAGCGGGCCGCCGGCCAGCCGGCCTTCGACGCCGTGGTGGTGGCCAACCCGGCCAGC
>DATLFQ010000165.1:0-5316 GCA_035540915.1 Acidimicrobiales bacterium | reverse complement strand
GCCGATCAGATGTATTCGCGGTCCCGCACGACGACCTCGTCCCGGCGTCCGCCGCCGTAGGGGCTGAAGCTGCTCCAGAACAGCAGCGAGGCCAGCAGGCCGATGGCACCCACGATCATGAGGATTACGCCGATGGTGTCGAGGTTGACGCCTTCCGCCTGGACCTCGATGGCGAAAGACAAGATGGCGCCGACTGCGATCAAGAACACACTCACGCCGATACCCATACGACTCATCTCCTTGTTTGTCATTCCCGGTGTGGGAGACCGGGGAACAACCGCCTCCCGGTAGGGACTCCGTGCCCGGTGGAACGGGCGGGCAAACGCCCAGCTCAGCCGGCCGGTCGGTCCAGTTCGCCGGCGGCCGCCCGCAGGTCGGCCACGAATGCCGCCATCTGCTCGTTCCGGGCGGCGGCTTCGGGCGCCCGGAGGATCGAGGAGGGATGCACTGTGGCCATGGCCGGTGGCTGGCGGCCCCAGTCCACCAGCCGGCCACGGTCACGCGTCACCCGGAACTGGCGGCCCAGGAGCGCCTGAGCGGCGGTGGAACCGAGGCACACCACCAGCGCGGGCCGGACCTCGGCCAGCTCGGCGTCGAGCCAGGGCCGGCAAGCGGCGATCTCACCGGCGCCGGGCTTCTGGTGCAGCCGGCGCTTGCCGGCCGGGCGCCACTTGAAGTGCTTGACGACGTTGGTGACGTAGACGGCCGACCGGTCGATGCCGGCGTCGGCCAGCGCCCGGTCCAGGAGCTGGCCGGCCGGCCCCACGAACGGGGCGCCCTGGAGGTCCTCCTGGTCGCCGGGCTGCTCGCCCACCAGCATCAGCCGGGCGCCCGCCTCGCCCTCGCCGAACACCGTCTGCGTGGCATTGCGGTACAGGTCGCAGTTGGTGCACGAGGCCGCCGCGGCGCGCAGGTCGTCGAGCGTCATACCTCCAGGAACCGGCGCACGGCGAAGGCCGACCCCACGGTGCCGATCAGCGCGCCGGTGACGAGGACGAACAGCCCTGTGCCGACCACGTCGCTGCTGCGGGGCAGAAGCTGGTTGCCGAACAGGTTCGAGCCCACCGCGCCGGCGAGCAGGTTGCGCACCACCGCGACGACCCCGACGGCGGCCGCCGCGCCGAGGAGGCCCTGGAGCATCCCCTCCAGCATGAACGGCACACGGATGAACCAGTTGGTGGCCCCGACGAGCTTCATCACCGCCACCTCGCGCCGGCGGGCGAAGATGGCCATCTGGATCGTGTTCAGGATGAGCAGGGCGGCCGAGAGCAGCAGGACGATGGCCGCTGCGCCGATGCCGATCTGCAGCACGCGGGTGACCTTGAGAAGGGAGTCGATCTCCTCCTTGGCGTAGGCCACCTCGAACACGCCGGCCGATTCTTCGAACCGCTGGCCCACGGCGTCGACGAACTCGGCCCGGTCGGGCACGACCCGGAACGACGGCGGCAGGTCGGCCGCCTCGATCGACTCGACCAGATCGGGCTGGCCGGCGAACATCCGCTGGAACTCCTGGAAGGCGGCCGCCTGGTCCACGAAGCTGAACCGGCGGACCTCGGGCATCTGCTCCAGGCTGCGCCGTACCGCGTCGATCTGGTTGGGGGCGGCGTCCGCGTTCATGAACACCGACAGCTCGACGCCACCGCGCCACTGCAGCGTGGCCTTGGACACACCCTGGCGGAGCAGCAGTGCGGCTCCCACCAGGAACAGCGACACGAACACCGTGAGGATCGCCGCCGCCGTCATCAACAGGTTGCGTCGCAGGTTGCCGGCCGTCTCGCGGACCACGTAGTCCAGGCTCAGGGCCACCGGTTGCCGCTCCTCTCGTCGGGGCTCATGTCGCGTAGCCGTACACGCCACGGGCCTGGTCGCGCACGACGGTGCCGCGGTCGAGCTCGATGACCCGGCGGCGCATGGAGTCGACGATGCCCTGGTCGTGGGTGGCCATCACCACGGTGGTACCGGTCTTGTTGATGCGGTCGAGGAGGCGCATGATGCCCACCGTCGTGTTGGGGTCCAGGTTGCCGGTCGGCTCGTCGGCCAGCAGGATCAGCGGGCGGTTCACGAACGCCCTGGCGATCGACACCCGCTGCTGCTCGCCACCCGACAGCTCGCCGGGCAGGTTCGAGGTCTTCTTGCTGAGGCCCACCAGGTCGAGGATCTGGGGCACCTGGCCGGCCACCACGTGGCGGGGCCGCCCGATCACCTCCAGTGCGAAGGCCACGTTCTCGTAGACGGTCTTGGTCGGGAGGAGCTTGAAGTCCTGGAAGATGCAGCCGATGTTCCGGCGCAGGTAGGGCACCTTCCAATGCTTGAGCTGGCCGATGTCCTTGCCGGCCACCCAGATGCGCCCGCCGTCGGGCTCCTCTTCCTTGGTGACCAGGCGCAGGAACGTCGACTTGCCCGATCCAGACGGGCCGACCAGGAACACGAACTCGCCCTTTTGGATGTCGACCGAGCAGTCCCGAAGGGCGACGGTCGAGCCCTTGTAGGACTTGGTGACGTTCTCGAGGCGGATCATCGTGGCTGGTGCACGGCGCCCTGAGGTGGGCCTGCGGCGGCGGTCACGCTACCAGCCGACCACGGCCGAGCCGGGTCAGGCGCTGGTGCGGCGCCAGCGGAGGTAGGCCTCCATGAACTCGTCCAGATCGCCGTCCAGGACGGCCTGCACGTTGCCCGTCTCGTGGCCCGTCCGCTCGTCCTTCACCTTCTGGTACGGGGCCAGGACGTAGCCCCGGATGAAGCTGCCGGCCCGGGAGGCCTGCTCCTGCGGCCCCGAGAGCGCGGCCAGTTCCGCCCGGCGCTCCTGGCGCTGCCGCTCGGCCAGCTTGGCGGCCAGGATCTGCAGCGCCCTGGCCTTGTTCTGGTGCTGGCTGCGCTCGTTCTGGCACGAGACCACCAGGCCCGTCGGCAGGTGGGTCAGGCGCACGGCCGAGTCGGTGACGTTGACGTGCTGGCCCCCGGCGCCGGAGCTGCGGTAGGTGTCGACGCGGAGATCCTTCTCGTCGACGGTCACCTCGCCCGACAGGTCCTCCAGGAACGGTGTCACGTCCACGGCGGTATAGCTGGTCTGGCGGCGGGCCTGGGCGTCGAAGGGCGAGATGCGGTAGAGCCGGTGGACGCCCCGTTCCGCGCTGAGCAGGCCGTAGGAGTAGCGACCGCGCACAATGAACGTGGCGGACAAAATGCCGGCCTCCTGCCCGTCGGTCCGCTCGTCCAGCTCGATCTCCAGGCCCTTGCGCTCCCCCCAGCGCTGGTACATGCGCAGCATCATCTCGGCCCAGTCCTGCGCGTCGGTGCCCCCCTCCCCCGCGTGGAGCTCGCACACCGCGTCGCGCTCGTCGTGCTCGCCGCTGAACAGCGACCGCAGCTCGACCGCGGCGAACCGCCGGCCGAGGTCCTCGAGGGCGCCCTCGACCTCGGGCTCCAGGCTGTCGTCGCCCTCCTCGACGGCCAACTGGTAGAGCGTCTCGGCGTCCTCCAGGCGCCCGCGCAGGCTCTCCAGGAGCGCCACGTCGTCGCCGACCCGCCCGTACTCGGTGGTGACGGACCGGGCGTGGTCGGCGTCGTCCCACAGGTCGGGCCGGCCGACCTCCGCCTCCAGCGCGGTTATTCGGGCCCGCAGGCCCTCGAGCCCCAGGTAACCCTCCGCCTCCGCCAGCCGCTTGCTCAAATCGGCGAACGCGTCCGAGAAGTCCCGCACGCTACTTGCCGTGGCAGAGCTTGTACTTCTTGCCGCTGCCGCAGTGGCAGGGCTGGTTGCGGCCCAGCTTCTCGTTGGGACTGCGCACCACCGGCGCCTGGGGCACCTCCATCGGCGGCGGCCCCTGGCCCTCCACCCCCTCGACCGGCGCCGCAGCCGCCACCGCGGACACCTCCTGGACGGTGTCCTCGGCGGCGGTGAACTCGGCCCGGTCGAGGTCGGGGCTCTCGGCCCGCTCCGCCAGGACCTGCACGTGCATGACGTACTTGACGTAGTCGTCGTCGATGGCCGCCATCATCTGGCCGAACATGGTGTAGCCCTCGCGCTGCCACGCCACCAGCGGGTCCTGCTGGCCCATGGCCCGGAGGTTGATGCCCTCGCGCAGGTAGTCCATCTCGGCCAGGTGCTCGCGCCAGCGCTGGTCGACGATCCGCAGCATGATCTCCCGTTCCAGCTGGCGCACCGTCTCGGCGCCGCCCGGCATGGTCGCCTCCCGCTCCTCGTAGAAGGCGACCGCCTCGGCGACCAGGCTCTCGGACAGCTGGCCCGCCGACGACGCGCCGGCCAGTTCCTCGACCGTGAACCGGGTCGGGTAGTACTGGCGCACCTCGGCCAGGAGCCCCTCCAGGTCCCAGTCCTCGACGTACTCCGAGGGCGAGTGGTCCTCGACCAGCCGTTCGATGGCCGTGGTCAGGATCTCCAGCGTGCGCTCCCGCAGGTCGTCGCCCTCGAGGATCTGCATGCGTCGGGCGTAGATCACCTTGCGCTGCTCGTTCATGACCTCGTCGTACTTGAGGACGTTCTTGCGAGTCTCGCCGTTGCGCTGCTCCACGGTGTTCTGAGCCCGCTCGATGGCCTTGGTCACCATCTTCGCCTCGATGGGGACGTCGTCGGGCAGGGCCTTGGCCATCACCCAGCTCATTGCCCCGGTGGCGAACAGGCGCATCAGCTCGTCCTCCAGGGACAGGAAGAAGCGGCTCTCGCCCGGGTCCCCCTGGCGGCCGGAGCGGCCGCGGAGCTGGTTGTCGATCCGGCGGCTCTCGTGGCGCTCGCTGCCCAGCACGTACAGCCCGCCCAGCTGGCGCACCGTGTCTCCCTCGGCCGCGCACTCGGCCTCGAACTTGGGGAGCAGCTCGGCCAGCACCGCGGCGCCCTCCTCGCCGTCGGGGTCGAGGCCCCGGGCCACCACCTCCTGGCGGGCCAGGCCCTCGGCGTTGCCGCCCAGCAGGATGTCCACGCCGCGGCCGGCCATGTTGGTCGACACGGTGATGGCGTGCAGTCGGCCGGCCTGGGTGACGATGTTGGCTTCCTTCAGGTGCTCCGAGCCGCTGGCCGCCGTCTTGGCGTTCAGCACGCGGTGCACGATGCCCTTGCGGTCCAGCATGCGGGACAGGATCTCGGACTTCTCCACCGATGCGGTGCCGATGAGGATGGGCTGGCCCTTCTCGTGGCGCTCTACCACGTCCTCGATGAGCGCCTCGAACTTGGACAGCTCGGCCTTGTAGATCAGGTCGCCGTGGTCCTGGCGCACCATCGGCCGGTGGGTGGGGATCGGCACCACCGGCAGGTTGTAGGTGTTGCCGAACTCGGCCGCCTCGGTCTCGGCCGTGCCGGTC
>DATLFQ010000164.1:0-10385 GCA_035540915.1 Acidimicrobiales bacterium | reverse complement strand
ACTCGGAGACGCTCTCCAACCTCGTCGTGTCGGCGGAGATGAGCGACGAGCTGACCAAGCTCGCGATCCCCGTCCGCCTCGTCGTCGGCCAGCGCGACAAGGCGGTCGACCTGCCGTTCCTGGCCGAGCTCGCCACCGGCTTCTCGCACCTGTCGCTGGGCATCGTCGGCAATGGCGGCCACGACCTTCCGCTGTCGCACCCAGAGGTCTGCATCGCGGAGCTGAAAGCGGCAGTGCGAGGCCAACCACCGGATACCGGCAAGGCCGACGCAACCGGCTGCGACGGGCCCCCGACGTAGTGCAGCGATGAGGATCGAGGCCTCGGACGTCGATCCTGTGCGGCGATCTACGTTCCCGCCTGATTCCCGGAGAGCAGCGACGGCGCCCGGGCACGCTCACGGCGTGACGTAGTCGGTGGCCACCGTGACGACGGTGAGGACCTCGAGCAGCAGCGCCGACGTGGCGACCACGGCGGCGAAGGCCGCGCCCCGCAGGCGCGCCCCCAGCGCGACGAAGAGGGGGAACGCAACCAGGACGAACCGGGGGTGGGCGCCGGTCGTCACCGAGAACACCGCCATGGCGACCACGCCCGCGGTGTAGAGCAGCACGACCGGCGGCGGCCGCAGGCGCACCAGCAGCAGCCCGCACCCGGCGATGAAAGCCATGCCGGCCACGGCGACCACCATGTTCTTGTCGCCCCAGGGGTGGGCGAGGACCGACGCCAGCTGATGCAGGGGGTCACCCAGGTCGAAGCGCTGGTGCCATCCCCGCTGCTGGCTGTCGACGTAGGCGCGGGCGTCGCCGGCGTGGTGGTGCAGGAAGGCGAAGAAGGCCACCATCCCGAGCGGGGCGAGGGCCGGCGCAGCCAGCGGCCGCCATCCCCGGCGGGTGGCCACCGTCCGGCCCGCCTCGAACGCGCAGCAGGCGGCCAGCACGATCCCGGTGGGGCGGACCGCGGATGCCAGCGCGGCGAGGACGCCGGCGGGCACCCAGCGCCGGTGCAGCAACGCCAGGAGGCACCCGGCGGCGAGCGCGATGAGCAGCGGCTCCGCGTACACCAGCCCGAAGACGACGGCTCCGGGGAAGAACGCGAACAGCGCGGCGGCGCGGTCGGCCACCTCCGCGCCGGCGAGGTGGCGGGCGAAGTACCACACCATGACGACGGCCGCCGCACCGGACGCCGTCGTGACCACCAGCCCCGAGAGCCACGGCGGCAGCCCGGTCAGGCCGCTGACGGCGCGCACCAGAAGGGGAAGCAGCGGGAAGAACCCGAGCGTCGTCTGGACCTCACCGCCGAGGCCCGGTGGCACCTGGCGCGGGTAGCCGGTGGTGGCGCTCTGGATGTACCAGGCGCCATCCCACTTGAGGAACGCGGTCATTGCGGTGAGTCCCGGCGTGCGCAGCATCGCCAGCCACGTGGCGACCAGCGTCAGCAGCCGGGATGTGGCGAACACCGCCAGGGGCAGCGCCAGGCCGGGCGGGAGGCGGAGGCGCCGCACCGGCACGGGCTCCGGCGGCTCGCGGTTGACCTCCGTATCGACTGTGACCACCGCTAGCACGCCCCCCTTTCGCCGGCCGGAAGCCTACGGCGCGCAGGCTCCGGCGACGGTCCTGGGGCCCGCGCACGGCGGCGGCTCGGGCCCTGCCGCCCCTCGCCGACGCCACGCGTCCATGGCGCCGGTTCTCGCGGGCCGCCGCGGCGGTTACCCTCCGACGATGTCGACCTTGCCGGCCTGGGCCAGGATCACGGCCGGGCCGGTGCTGGTGGCGGTCGGGCTGGCCGTGCCCGGCGACCTTGCGGCGGCGGCCCTGCCGACGACGCCCGTCGTGATCGCCGACGCCGACGACGTCCCGATCTCGCTCGACATCCGGACGGCGTCGTCGACGTCGGACGGCCGGCAGCTCACCCTGCTGGTCGAGACCTATGGGCCGTCGGCCGACCGGGACACGTTCTTCACCTGGTACCTCGACACCGACGACGACGGGACCTACGACCACGTCGTCGAGGCCGGCTTCGACCCGGACGTCGGCGGGTTCCGGGGCTTCGTCTCGCCGCGAAGGGGCTCCGTTTTCGACCCGGTCGACACCTGGCGGCTGTCGCCGTCGACGATGGCGGTGGTGGTGCCGCTGGCCCGGATCGGCGACCCGCAGACGCTGTCGTACCAGGTGCTCGGCGCGGAGGACGCCAACGGCGACCTGCTGCTGAGCGACGGCGAACTCGACGTGGCCGGCATCGACGGGCAGGGCGACCTCGTCGTCCGCCTCGGCGGGCCGGACCGCATCGCCACCTCGGTGGTCGTCTCCGAGGGCACCTTTCCCGACGACGGCGCCCTGTCGGTCGTCCTGGCGGTGGCGGACAACTTCGCCGACGCCTTGGCCGGCGCACCGCTCGCCGGGGCGGTGTTCGGTCCCCTGATGCTGACCGGCGGCTCGTCACTCGACCCGCGGGTGGAGGACGAGATCCGGCGGGTGCTCGCCCCCGGCGGGCCGGTCTACCTGCTGGGCGGCACCGGTGTGCTGTCGCCGGCCATCGCCGACCGGCTGGGAGCCCTGGGGTACCAGGTGACCCGCTACGGCGGCGCCAATCGGTTCGAGACGGCCATCGTTATCGCCGAGCAGGGCCTCAACAACCCACCGACGCTGCTGCTCAGCACCGGGACGGCCTTCGTGGACGGCCTGTCCGCCGGCGCCGCCGCCGCAGCCCGCGGCGGGGCGCTGCTGCTGACCGACGGGGCGACGATGCCGCCCGCCGTGGCGGCCTACCTCCGGGCCCACCCGACGGCCCGGCGGTTCGCCGTCGGAGGACCGGCCGCCGCCGCCGATCCCTCGGCCACGCGGGTGGTCGGCGCCAACCGGTACGACACCTCGCGGCTGGTGGCCTCGCTGTTCTTCCCCGACCCGGACCAGGTCGGCGTGACGACCGGTGAGGCCTTCCCCGACGCCCTGAGCGGCGGCGCCAACATGGCGCTTTTCGGTGGCCCGCTGCTGGTGACGCCCCCGGGGTCCCTGGCTTCCGAGGTGGCCGAGTACCTCCGCGCCCACGCCGGGACCGTCTTCGTGGGCTCGGTGTTCGGCGGCCGCCTGGCCGTCGACGACGCGGTGCGCACAGCCGTGGCCACCGCCATCAAGTAGCCGGGCCCGACCCGGCCACGGCGGCCCCCACCATGGTAGAAATCGGCCACAGATTCGGCTGCCTGGGAGGGTGACGCCATGATCGCGATCCGGGTCCGGCGGTGGGCGGTGCTGGTGACTGGAACGGCGGGCCTGGCGCTGGCGGGTGCCGCCGCCGGGTGGGCGTGCACGGGGCAGGGGACCATCGGCCTGAGCCCGGCCAAGGGCCCGGCCGGGGCCACCGTCCGGGTCGACGGGACGGGCTTCGGCGCCAACGCCGTCGACATCCGCTGGGGCTCGGCGTCGGGGCCGCTGCTGGGCACGGCCACCAACGGCACGTTCTCGGTGAACGTCACCGTCCCGCAGGCCGGTCCCGGCGTGTACTACGTCGTCGCCGTCCCCCAGGAAACCGAGGCCAACCGCCGCGCGCCCGCACCGGCCGCGTTCCGGGTCGAAGCGCCCGCCGCGCCGGCGGCCGAAGCGGTGCCCCCGGCTGCCGCGCCACCCCAGCCGGTGGCGCCTCCGGCCGAGCCGGCACCGGCACCAGTCGCCGCCGCACCTCCCGCCGCGCCGCCCGCCGCGGTCGCTCCGGTGCCGGCGGCCCGGCCCCAGGCCGCTCCACCCCCGGCCCGACCGGCGCCCGCGGTCGCTGCGGTGGCGCCACCGGTCGTCGTGGTCCCGACCGCGTCCGACGAGGCGCCGGCGGCTTCCGCCGGCGAACCGGCGCCCGCAGCGGAGGCGGCGCCCCTTCTTGCACCATCCCCGTCACCGGCGGTGGTGGCGGCCGACGTGTGGCAGGGCTTCGACGCGCCGGCCGCCCTTCGTGCGACGACCGACGGCGGGCAGACCGCCGGCACCGGCGATCTGCCCGGATGGGGGGCCGGCCTGGCCGCCTCGGGCGCCGTGATGGTGGCCGCCGCGCTGGCCGTCGGCATCGCCCGTCGTCGCCGACCGGCCGACGCCGGCCCGACCGGCGACCTCCAGCCATAACCGCGAGCCACCCGGAGGACGAACCCATGACCATGCACCGGTGTACGCGGCGCGCAACCGGTGTCGCCTGGACGCTCGCGGTCCTCGCGGCGTCGGCGGCGCCGGGACCACGGCAGGTGGCCTCGGCCCAGGCCGCCCGCCTCGAGCTGGCGCCCAGCTACGAGGTGCAGCGGGTGGGCAGCCCGACTCCCGCACAGGGCGGCCAGCTCGGCTGGCTCGGGATCGTGAACGGGGGCGACCTGGACCGCGACGGCGAGGACGACCTCCTGGTCCCGCAGTACAACGGCCCGGGTTCCATCCACCTCGTGAGCGGCGCGACCGGCCAGGTCATCCGCACGCTCACCCTGCCCGACCCGGCCGCCGCCGGCACCACGAGCGGCAACTTCGTCTACCCGGCGCGGCTGGCCGACCTGGGGTCGTGCGCCGGCGGGCAGGTCAGCCAGACGTGCCCGGCCAACCCCATCGGCCCGCGCGACGGCGTGCCGGAGGTGGTGGTGGGCGCCTACGGCGTCGACCTGGAGGCCCCCGATCTCGGGCGGGCCTACGTCTTCGACGGCGCAACCGGCGCCGTCCTCAAGCGCGCCCAGATGCCCCCCGCCGATCGGGCCTCGGAGGCGGCCCAGTTCCCAGGCGGCAAGAGCTTCGGCTTCGGCCGCGGGGTCGTCTCGCCGGCCAGCGCCTTCCCCGAGGACGCGCCCGAGGCGGTGAAGATCGGCGACCTGGACGGCGGCGGGGCGGCCGACTTCGTCGTCGGCAACCCCACCTACTACGAGGCCGGTCCGGCCACCAACCCCTCGTGCACGCCGGGCCCGTGCCCGGGCAGCGGCCGGGTCTACGTCTTCCGGGGCGAAGACATCGCCGGCAGCGACCCGAACGCCGTGCTCGAGACGGCCCAGGTGATCAAGAACCCGATGTCCCAGAGCGGCGCTCCCGACGACCGCTTCGGGCACGCCATCCTGCCGGTGGGCGACATCGGTCGCTGCACCAGCAGCCCCGGCCCGGGGGCGACGTGCGCAGAGGCCAACCGCAGCTCCACCCGTGACGGCCGGCCGGACTACGTCGTCGCCGAGCACCAGGCCGAGTTCCCGCCCGGCTTCCCGTCGGCCGGGGTGGTGTGGCTGCTCGACGGCGCTTCCGGCGCGGTGCTGAAGATGTACGCGCACCCCGAGCCGCAGGCCGGCACCCTGTTCGGCTACACCGTCGGCAGCATGTCGACGGCCATCGGCGACGTCGGCAACACCGTGGCCCCCGACATCCTGGTGGCCGCCGTCGGCCAGGGCGTGCAGTTCACCCACCAGGGCCGCGCGTACATCCTCAACGGCGACTACCGCGCATCGGCCAGTGGCATCACCCTCGGCCGCCTCGACGACCCGACCCCGCACCGGGGCGGGAACTTCGGCGCCCCCTTCGCCGGCCTGGGCGACGTGGCCGGGGACCCTCGCAACGAGGTGCTGATCGGCAACGCCGGGCCCTGGCAGACCGGCGACGCCGACAACCAGTTCCTGGGCGACGTCCACGTGTTCAGCCCGGCCAGCGAGCGGGTGGTGCGGTCGTTCGCCGATCCCGACCAGACCACCAACAGCGGCTTCGGCCAGGGCGTCGCACAGCTGGGCGACCTGAACAACGACGGCTACATCGACTTCGCCGTGACGTCGGGGTTCTTCACCGACACGGTCTTCCGCGAGGGTCGCCTGTACATCTTCCGCAGCGTGGCCCCGGGACCGCTCCCACCGCCGGCAGCGGGATCCGGCTACGCCCTGGTGGCCGCTGACGGTGGGGTCTTCGCCTTCGGCGGGGCACCCTTCCTGGGGTCGCCGGCCGCCACGCCGCCGCCTCGCCCGATCGTCGGGATCGAGTACACGCCCAGCGGCAGGGGCTACTGGCTGGTCGGTGCGGACGGCGCCGTCATCGCCTTCGGCGATGCGCCGGCCCTCGGCTCCACTGCTGGCCGGCCGCTCGCCCAACCCGTGGTGGGGATGCGGGCCACGCCGACCGGCCAGGGCTACTGGCTCGCGGCTGCCGACGGCGGGGTCTTCCCGTTCGGCGACGCGCGGTTCCACGGCTCGACCGGAGCGCTGCGGCTGGCCCGGCCGATCGTCGGCATCGACCGCTCGCCGTCGGGCAACGGCTACTGGCTGGTGGCGTCCGACGGCGGCGTCTTCGCCTTCGGCGACGCCCGCTTCCACGGCTCGACGGGCGCCATCCGGCTGGCCTCGCCGGTCACCGGCATGGCTCCGGCCGCAGGAGGTCGTGGCTACTGGCTGTGCGCACGCGACGGGGGCGTCTTCGCCTTCGGGACCGCGACGTTCCAGGGGTCGATGGGCGGCCGCACCCTGCGCAGCCCGGTGGTGGGTTGCGACGCACCGGCCTCGTGACCGGCGGCGACGGCACCAGCCGCCCCGGATGACGGACAGCCGGAGCCTCGCCGCCGCGGAGCAGCCGACCATCGCCGTCCTCGGCACGGGCATCATGGGCGGGGCCATGGCGGCCCGCCTCCTGGACCACGGCTCCCCCGTGGTGGCCTGGAACCGTGACCGGGCCAAGGCCGACGCGTTGGTGCCGCTGGGCGCCCGGGTGGCCCCGACCGCAGCGGACGCCGTGGCGGCCGCCGATCTCGTGGTCACCATGCTGGCCGACGGCCCGGCCACCGAGGACGTGATGGGCGGCGCACTCGGCCGGGCGGCCCCCGGCGCGCTGTGGCTGCAGATGGCGACCGTCGGCCCCGATGCCACTGCGGCGCTGGCGGCCATGGCCCGCGGCGCCGGGGCCGACTTCGTCGACGCGCCGGTCCTCGGCACCAGGCGGCCGGCCGAGGAGGGGAAGCTGACCGTGCTGGCCTCGGGCCCGGGACACCTCCGGCCGCGGGCCGAGCCGGTGTTCGAGGTGGTCGGCTCGCGGCTGTTCTGGCTGGGCGAGATCGGCGCCGGCACGCGGATGAAGCTGGTGGTGAACACCTGGATCGCCGCCCTGGTCGGCGGGCTGGCCGAGTCCATCGCCCTGGCCGAGGCCATCGACGTCGACCCGGCGGATTTCTTGGACGTCGTGGAGGGCACCGCGGTCGGCGCGCCCTACGTCCGGGAGAAGGGCACGATGATGCTGGACCGCTCGTACCCGGCGCAGTTTCCCTTGCGCTGGTTGGGCAAGGACGTGCTGCTCGCCAGTGGCGCCGCCGCCCGCCAGGGCCTGGCGCTTCGGGTGGCGCCGGCGATCGGGCAGCTGATCGAGGCGGCGCTCGGCAGCCACGCCGACGACGACATGAGCGCGCTGGTGGAGGCGTTCCGAGCGTCCGCCGGTCAGGGTTCGTCGCGGCCGTAGAAGAGGCGCTCCATCACGGCCCGGGCCCGGCGGGTGACCCGGCGGTACTCGTCGCGCAGCCCCGCCGGCGTGGTCTGGCAGCTCCGGGCCAGCCGGGCCAGCTGGTCGGCCCGGGCGGGGAGGGCGTCGCCGCGGGACCCCTTCACCAGGTACCACCGGTTGCGCACCTGCTCGCAGAACCGGTAGGCCTCGGCCAGCACGGCGGCGTCGTCGGCGGCCATGGCGCCGGCCGTGACGAGCCGGTGCAGGGCCGCCATGGTGCCGGGCGCGGCCACGCCGTGGCACAGCTGCAGCAGCTGGGCGGTCCACTCCACGTCGGACAGCGAGCCCCGGCCGAGCTTGAGGTGGAACTGCGGGTCGTCGCCGGCCGGGATGCGCTCGCGCTCGATCCGCGCCTTCATGCGCCGGATCTCGCGCACCTCCTCCTCACCCAGCGGTCGGCCCCACACCCACTCGTGAGCGGCGTCGAGAAAGCGTTGCGACAGAACGGGGTCGCCGGCCACCGGCCGGGCCCGCAGCAGGGCCTGTCGCTCCCAGGTCTGGGCCCACCGTCGGTGGTAGGCCCGGTAGCCGTCGAGGCTGCGGGCCAGCGGCCCGCCCCGGCCCTCGGGGCGCAGGTCGGCGTCGAGGGTGAAGATCCGCTCGGCCGGAGTGGTGCCATTCACGAAGCGCACGAGCGCCTCGGCCGCCTGCTCGGCGGCGGCGAAGTCGGCCGGGCCGGTGCCGTCGTAGACGAACAGCACGTCGAGGTCGCTGGCGTAGGACAGCTCGGCCCCGCCGAAACGGCCCATGGCGATGACGGCGAACGGGACCGCCGGCTCGACGACGGCGAGCGCGGCCGACAGCACGGCCTCGGCCAGCGCGCTGAGCGACGCCGCGGTCACTTCCACCGGGGCGAGGCCGAGGACGTCGGCGGCGGCGATGCGCACGCGCTCAGCGGTCGCCAGGCGGTGCAGCCCGGCCCGCCGCTCGGCCCGGTCGGTCCGCCAGGCAAGCACGCCCTCGGCCCGGCGGGCCACCGTGTCCGCACCGACGAGAAGGTCCTCGTCGCGAGCCAGCGCGGCAATGAGGTCGGGATTGTGCTCGAACCCGGTCCGCAGATTCGCGCTGGTGGCCAGCAGCACGCACAGCCGCCGGGCTGCCTCGGCGGAGTCCCGGAAGGTGGTGACCATGTTGGCGGCGCGGTGGGGACCGGTGACCAGCGCCCGCAACCCCAGCAGGCCGAGGTCGGGGTCGGGCGCGTCGGACAGCCAGCCCAGCAGGAGCGGGAGCATCTGCTGCATGAGGCGCGACGAGCGGGTGAGGCCCCTGGTCAACTCGGCCAGCGCCTGGCGGGTGCGCTCGGCGTCGGCGAAGCCGAACGCGGTGAGGCGGTCGGCGGCGGCCTCGGTGTCCATCACCGGGCCGGCCGAGCCGTCGCCGGTGAACGCCTCCAGCAGCGGCCGGAAGAACAGCCGCTCGTGGATCGACCGCACGGTGGCCTGGTGGCGGCGCAGCTCGGCGTCGAACGCCGCGAGCGCCGTCCCGGCGGCGCTGTCCCGGTGGCCCATGACCCGGGCCAGCCGCCCGCGGGCGACCGGGTCGGCCGGCACCGCGTGCACCTGCTGCTCGTCGACCAGTTGCAGCCGGTGCTCGACCTCGCGCAGGAACCGGTAGGCCTGCGCGAGGGCGTCGGCCTCGGCCGGCCCGACGTAGCCCGACGCGGCCAGCTCGGCCAGCGCCACCAGCGTGGTGGGCGAACGCAGCTCGGGGTCCTGGCGGCCGTGCACCAACTGCAGCAGCTGGACGGCGAACTCGATGTCGCGGATGCCGCCGTGGCCGCGCTTGACCTCTCGTGCCAGCAGACCCCGGCGGGCCAGCTCCTCCTCGGCCCGGGCCTTCATGGCCCGAAGCTCGCGCAGCTCGTCGGCCCCGAACCGGCGCCCCCACACGCGGGCGCCGGCGGCGTCGAGGAACGCCCGGCCCAGCTCGCCGTCCCCGGCCACGGCCCGGGCCTTCAGCAGGGCCTGGAACTCCCACGGGCTGGCCCAGCGGTCCCAGTACGCCTCGTAGGAGGCCAAAGTCCGCACCAGCGGGCCGTCACGGCCCTCGGGGCGCAGGGCGGCGTCGACCCGGAAGCAGCGGCGGGCCAGCGCCAGCAGTGGGCGGGCGTCGCCGGTGCCGGCGAAGAGCACGTCGATGTCGCTGGCGTAGTTGAGCTCGCGGCCGCCCAGCTTGCCCATGCCGATGACGGCCAGGGCGGCCACTTCGTCCGGCGCGGCGAGGACGAGTGCGGCGTCCAGGACGTCGTCGGCCAGTCGGGCGAGCGCGGCGCCGACCGCCTCCAACCGGTCGATCCCCGACAGGTCCCGGGCCGCGATCCGCAGCAGCTCGAGGCGCTTCCAGCGGGTCAGCTCGTCCGGGCTCCCGGCCCGGCGGGGCGGCCGGATGTCGAGGTCGGCGACGACGCCCAGCGCGGCCGCATCCGTCACCAGGAGGCGGGTCAGGAAGCGGCTGGCGCCGGTGACGGCGACCACCGCGTCGAGCAACGGCCCGCCGTCCCCGAGCCGGCCCGGGAACGCCTCGTCGAGCTGCTCCAGGGCCAGCGCCACCGCGGCGGGGTCGGCCGACCGCTCGGCCTCCTCCCGTATCGCCCGGCTCGCGCGCGTCGGCACCGGTTCGAGTCTGGCAGGCCGCTCCGGGCGCCTCGGTACGCTGACCGGCCGTGCCACTCGTGCGGGTCGCCGCCTGCCAGCTGAACACCACGGTGGGCGACCTCGACGGCAACACAGCCTGCGTGCTGGGCGCCCTCGAACGGGCCGAGGCGGCCGGCGCGGACGTCGCGGTGTTCCCGGAGCTGGCCACCACCGGCTACCCGCCAGAGGACCTGCTGCTCAAGCCGGGCTTCGTCGACGCCAACCTCGCCGCCCTGGAGAAGTTGGCGTCGACGAAGCCCGGCTTGAGCAGCAGGTCCTCTGGCGGGTAGCCGG
>DATLFQ010000163.1:0-3266 GCA_035540915.1 Acidimicrobiales bacterium | reverse complement strand
GCGACCAGGCCCGCATCACCGTGCACGACCTGCCCGAGCTGATCTTCGGCTCCCGGGTGCGCATCCTCGTCGTCGTCGACACCAACATCTCGATCACCGCGTCGAACGGGTTCGGCGTGGCCCGGGTCGTCCGCCTGCTGCGCGAGACCGCTGTCGGCTGTACCCGGTTCCGCGTCGACATCGCCTCGCGGAGCGGGGGCGGCTTCGTCGACAACGGCACCGTGGGGCCCGAGCAGGCCCGCTACCAGGGCTTCCGCTTCGACTCCCAGGCCGACGGCAGCCCGGTCATCAACCGGTACGACGAGCTGTTCCTGTTCGGCTTCAAGCCCGGCAACGACGCCGGACCGGACAGCAACATCGAGAACGGGGCCAACGCCTTTCCGGCCACCGACGGCGAGTTGGCGGTCCTCACCACCTGGATGAACGACGGGGGCGGGGTGTTCGCCACCGGCGACCACGACTACCTCGGCGCCTCCATGTGCTACCGGATCCCACGCGTCGGCACCATGCGCCGCTGGACCAACGCCCAGGGCGTGCCGCCGATCGACGGGGTCACCCGCCTCGACACCAACCAGCCGGTGACCGCCGGTCAGCTGGCGGGGACGGCCTCCATCCCGAACAACGTGGAGAGCGACGCCAAGCCGCAGCCCCTCGAGTGGGTGCCCGAGCGCTCCTACCGGATCGGCCTGATCCGCTACACCCAGCCCCACCCGCTGCTCTGCCACCCCACCCGCGGGCCGATCGACGTCATGCCCGACCACCCGCACGAGGGCTACTGCATCGAGCAGGCCGACATCGACGGCACCCGAACGCTGCCCTTCGCCGGTGGCGCCGACGAGTACCCGCCCGACGGCAGCGGCGACCGCCACCTGCCCCGGGTCGTCGGGTACGGCCGGGTGGTCCCCGATCCGCCCTTCATCCACCAGAAGGGGGACGTGGACCCGCAGGCCATTCCGATGATCAGCGCCTACGACGGCCACGCCACCGGCGTGGGGCGGGTGGTGACCGACTCGACCTGGCACCACTGGTTCGACATGAACATCCTCGGCCTGGAGGGGGCCGCCGACCCGGCCAACTGGGACAAGGTCAGCCGGTACTTCGTCAACGTGGCCCGCTGGCTGGACCGGCCGGGCCGCATCCGCCGCTTCTGCTGGTGGGACGTGCTGGTCTCGCACTACCGCTACCCCGGGATCGAGGAGTACGGGCTGAAGGACCGGGCCTCCCTGGGAGCGGCCCTGCGGGGCCACCTGGTGGCCATCCACGGGGCGTGCACCGTGTCGGAGTGGGTCGTCGACTTCCTGTGCCGCATCCACCCGAGCCTGTGCAAGCTGGTCGAGGTGGAGCTGTTCCCCAAGTTCCCCGTGCGCCCCGAGCCGTGCCTGTCCTGCCCACCCTTCGAGCTGATCGAGAACGTCGTCCTGGGCGGCTTCGTGGAGGGCACCCGAAAGCTGGCCGGCAAGCTGCGCGACCAGATCGACGCCGGCAAGCTCGACGGCGTGCGCCTCGAGGTGGCCGAGATCGAGAAGGCGGCCGAGGCCGGTGCCCGGCGGGCCCTGCTCGAGCTGAGCAAGGACATCGCCGGCTCGGCCGCCAAGGTGGGCCGGGTGTTCGAGCAGGTCGCACAGGAGCGGACCGCCGACTGACCAAACGGGCGCCATCCGACCACGACGGCGGTGCCATCGTGGTCGGATGGCCGAGGTGGAGACCGCCCGACTGCGGCTGCGGCGCTGGCGGGCGGACGACCTGGACCCCTTGGCGCGCGTCTTCGCCGACCCGGCGGTGTGGTGGTTCCCGCTCCGCCGGGGCCTGGACCGGGCCGAGACGGAGCGGTTCCTCCGCCGGGACCTGCGCCGGTGGGACTCCGACGGCGAGGGGTACTGGGCCGCCGAGCTGAAGGAGACCGGCGAGCTGATCGGCTACGTCGGCCTCGGCGTGCCCGACTGGCTGCCCCCGGTGATGCCGGCGGTGGACGTGGCCTGGCGGCTACACCCCTCGTTCTGGGGCCTGGGGCTGGCCAGCGAAGGCGGCGCGGCGGCGATCGCCGAGGGCTTCGGGCGGCCGGGGGTCGACCGCCTGCTCTGCCTGCACGAGCCGGCGAACACGGCTTCGGTGAAAGTGGCCGACCGGCTCGGCTTCCGGCTCGACCGCCGGATCGTCGTCCCCGAACTGGCCGAGCCGGTCGTGGTCGTGCGCGTCCTCACGCGGGAGGGCTGGCTGGCCCGGCAGGCCCCGGCGACGGTGCGGCCGGCCTGCGGCGCCGACGTCGAGGCGCTGGTGGCGGCCATGGGCGGACGCGCCTTCTTCGAGGACCGCCTCTGGCGTCAGGACCGCGACCTCGGCCTGCTGTTCCTGGCGGAATCCGGAGGAACCGTCGTGGGCGACGTGTACCTGTCGCTCGAGCCGGCCGGCGAGGCCCCGATCGCGACCCGCCTCCCCGGCGTCCCCGGCTTGGTCCACCTCGAGGTGGCCGAGTCGCACCGCCGGCGCGGGATCGCGACCCGCCTGATCTCGGCCGCCGAGTCCGAGGCCCGGCGCCGGGGCGCGGCAGCGGTGTACCTGGGCGTCGAGCCGGCCAACGAGGGCGCCCGCCGCCTCTACGAGCGTCTGGGGTACCGCGAGTGGGACCACGGCCTCGTGCCCACCGGCTGGCTGGTGGACCGCTACGGCCGCCCGTTCGAGTACCGCACCGCCGTCCACGTCCTGGTCAAGGACCTGTAGCGGCGAGACTCTGCTTTCGGCCGCCGCGTCGAGCAGCAGCCGCTGCACCTCCTCGCCAAGGCCGGACAGCACGTAAACCGTCTTCGAGAGGCTGAGGACGCTTCTGGGACTCGTCGTGGACGTCAATCAGCAGCCGGATGTGGATTGCCTCCGGCGATCGCTTACGCCGAGGAGGAGTCGAAATAGGCCCGTGCCAGCGGGGGTGGGGCGCAGGCCAACCAGGCGTCGACGATGGACTCCCGCAGGACCCGCTCAGTGACGGCGCCGAGCTGCAGAAGTACAGCCGGGTACCCGTCGAAGTGCGGGATGGTGAACACGCCCTTTGACCGCGGCGCCAGCACGGCCTCCTTCTCACTGAGGTCGGCGACACGGACGGCGAGGATCGGCCCGTCCGGGGGCGTGGCATCGCCGAACCGGCGGACGTCAGCCTTGGTGAAGGGCCGCTCCCAGGCGAACGCTTTCCCGCGCACGGACCAGGTGCGATTGCCGTAGCGCTCGCCTTCGTCGACCTCGGGCAAATCCGTGGCCAGTCGAGCCGCGTCATCGAC
>DATLFQ010000162.1:0-6637 GCA_035540915.1 Acidimicrobiales bacterium | reverse complement strand
CTGGGGCCCGCGGCCGCTCGACGTCGATGTGCTCCTGGTGGGCGACCTCGTGGTGGACGAGCCGGACCTGCAGGTGCCGCACCCGCGTTGGCGCCAGCGACCGTTCGTCACCGTGCCGCTCGCCGACCTGGCCCCCGACCTCGTCGCCCCGCCGGTGGACCGGTCCGCCGTCCGCCCGGCCGGCGCCCTCGACCGGGACTGACGACGGCCTACCATCGCCAGTATGCGCAGCCGCTCCCTACGGTGGCCCCTCGCGGCTGTGGCGCTCGCCGGCCCACTCGTCGGCGCATGCGGCGGTGGCGGCGGTGACGGCACCGCCGACTCGGGGACAGCCGCCGCGCCGACCACGGCGCCGACCACCACGCCGGTGCGTGAGGGACCGCGCTCGGCGCCGCGCTGGGAGACGGTCAACACCTTCGCGGGCAGCGGCCCGCTGCGGACCGCGAGCTTCGAGATCCTGGCCGACGCCATCCAGTGGCGGGTCCGCTGGACGTGCCAGACCGGTGCGCTGCAGGTCCTGAGCGACCCGCCGCCGAGGCGGCCCAAGCCCATCGTGGACGCGTCCTGCGAGGCGGGCAAGGGCACCGACCATGCCATCCACACCGGCACGATCGCCCTCGACGTGGCGGCTACCGGACCATGGGAGATCGTCGTCGACCAGCAGATCGACTTCCCGCTCGACGAGCCGCCCCTGCCGGGCATGGCCGAGGCCCCGGTGCTCCTGGAGGGTTCGTTCTACGACCTGGAGAACAGCGGTACAGGCACGGCCCGGCTGTACCAGCTGCCCGACGGTACCCGGGCCCTGCGCTTCGAGGACTTCGAGGTGACCCAGAACACCGACCTGTTCATCCGGCTGAGCGAGTCGCCCCGGCCGGCCAACAGCGCCGAGACGGTGGCCGCTCCCTACGTCGAGATCGCCAACCTCAGGTCCACTGCCGGCAACCAGAACTACCTCGTCCCGGCCGACGTCCCCACCGGGAAGATCCGGTCCATCGTCATCTGGTGCGCCCCGGTCTCGGTGGCCTACGCGGCCGCCGCCCTCTCCGGACCCTAGGGAGACGGCCTACGGCGCGGTAACGCTCGGGTTACGCGCGGTCGGTCACAGTGCGACGCACAGGGCGCCCCGTCGGCGCCGAGAGCTGATCCCGCGCCTCGTGCGCCGGCCCGCCGGGGCCCCCTTCTCCCCGGCGGGCCCGGCGCCCGGGCGCGTACGCTGTCCGCCGACCGATGCAGCGCACCGACACCGTGGCGGCCTTCCGCGCCGCCCTCGACGCCGAGCGGGTCGAGCGGCGCCGTGTCGGCCTGGTGCCGACCATGGGCGCCCTGCACGGCGGCCACCGGTCCCTGATCGAGCGGGCCGTTGCCGAGTGCGGGGCGGTGGCGGTGACCGTCTTCGTCAACCCGCTGCAGTTCCAGGCACCACGGGACCTCGGCTCCTACCCGTCCGATCCGGCCGCCGACGCCGCGCTGGCCGAAGCGGCGGGGGCACGCCACCTGTTCGCACCGCATCCCGGCGAGATGGCGACGGACCGCATGCGGACCCGTGTGCGCGTCCACGAGGTGAGCGAGGGCCTGGAGGGCGCCGCCCGGCCCGGGCACTTCGAGGGCGTGGCGACGATCGTGGCCAAGCTGTTCGCCATCGCCGGCCCATGCCGCGCCTACTTCGGCGAGAAGGATCACCAGCAGCTCGCCGTCGTGCGCCAGCTGGTGGAGGACCTGAGCTTTCCCGTCGAGGTGGTGGCCTGCCCGACGGTGCGGGCGGCCGACGGGCTGGCGCTGTCCAGCCGCAACGCCCGCCTGTCCCCCGAGGAGCGGGCGGCCGCTCCCGTCCTGTACCGGGCGCTGCGGGCCGGTGCCGACCGGCTGTCCGGGGGGGAACGCGATCTGGCGGCCGTCGAGGCCGAGGTCGCCGCGGTGGTGGGCGCCGAGCCCCGCGCCCGCCTGGACTACGCCGCCGTGGTGGGCGAGGGCGACGGCTGGCGCCTGCACGTGGCGGCCTGGCTCGGCGACAACCGGCTGATCGACAACCTGCGGGTCGACCCATGAACCCCCCCTGCGAACTTGGTGCCATATGGCGTGCCGGGGCGCGCGATCCGCACACCGGTTCCGGCGACCCGCGGTGACCGGCCTCGACGCGGCGCCCGGCGACCTCGACCTGCTCGTGCTCGGCTCTGGGGTGGCCGGCCTCTCGGCGGCCGTCCGCGCCGCCTCGGCGAGGGAGGGCCTCCGGGTCGGCGTGCTGACCAAGGGCGAGCTGTCGGAGTCGGCCACCCGCTGGGCCCAGGGAGGCGTGGCCGCCGCCATCGGCGGCGACGAGGACTCGACCGACCTGCACCTGGCCGACACGCTGGCGGCCGGGGCCGGCCTGTGCGACGTGGACGCGGTGCGAGTTCTGGTCGACGAGGGGCCGGCCCGGGTCAGCGAGCTGATCGCCCTGGGCGCGGTGTTCGACCGGGACCACCAGGGATCGCTGCTGCTGGCCCGCGAGGGCGGCCACTCGGTGCCGCGGGTCGTGCACGCGGGCGGTGCCGCCACGGGCGCCGAGGTGGAGCGGGCGCTGGTGGACGCGGTACGGGCCACGGCCGCCGTGGTGCTGGAGCGCTGGGCCGCCCTGGACCTGGTGGTGGAGGGCGGGCGCTGCCGGGGCGTCGTCGCCCTGGACCCGAGCGGCGCCAGCGCGACCGTGCGGGCGGCGAACGTGCTCATGGCCACCGGCGGGGCGGGGCAGCTCTTCGCGGTGACCACCAACCCGCCTGAAGCCACCGGGGACGGGTTGGCCATGGCGCTCCGGGCCGGCGTCGTGGTGGCCGACCTCGAGTTCGTCCAGTTCCACCCGACGGCGCTGCACCATCCGGCCATGCCGCGCCCGTTGCTGTCCGAGGCATTGCGCGGTCACGGCGCCGTGCTGCGCGACGCCGACGGCGGGCGGTTCGTGGACGAGCTGCTGCCCCGCGACGTCGTCAGTCGCGCCATGACGACGCGGATGCTCGAGCAGGAGGTCGACCACCTCTGGCTGGATGCCACCGAGCTGGGCGACTTCGACCAGCGCTTCCCCACCATCGCGGCGTCCGTGCGAGCCGCGGGGCTGGACCCGACCCGGCAGTGGCTCCCCATCGCCCCGGCCGCCCACTACTTCTGCGGCGGCATCCTCACCGATCTCGACGGCGCGACGAGCCTGCCCGGTCTGTGGGCCTGCGGCGAGGTGGCCTGCACCGGTGTGCACGGCGCCAACCGCCTGGCCTCGAACTCGCTGCTGGAGGGGATGGTGTTCGCGCCGCGGGTCGTCGAGGCGGTGGTGCGCGGCGTCTCCGGGCCGACACCGACCGGTGCGATGCGGTCGTTGTTGCTCGGGCGCGGTCCCCGGATCCTGACCGTGGCGGCGAGCGACCCGCAGCGGAGCGGAGGCCAGACCAGCCGCCTCACGGGCCCTCTCCGCGCCCGTGCGGGCACCGGGGCCCTCCCCCACGGGCCATCCGGGGACCTCGTCGCGTTGCAGCGGGCCATGACCACGGGCGTCGGCGTGGTGCGGTCGGCCGCTTCCCTGGCGGCAGCGCAGGAGTACCTCGACTCGGTGGGCGGCCAGGCGACGGGCTGGGAGGTGCGGAACCTGTGTGACGTGGGGAGGGCGGTGGTGGCGGCTGCCGTGGCGCGCGAGGAGTCACGGGGGTGCCACTGGCGGGAGGACTTCCCCGACCCGGTGCCGGCGGCCGCGACGCGGGTGGTGATGGTCGGTGCCTGACGTGCACCCGCCCGACGGCGCGGTGGGAGAGGTGGTGGCCCGGGCCCTGGCCGAGGATCTGGGGGTGTTCGGGGACATCACGGCGGCCCTCGTGCCGGCTGACGCCGTGGCGCGCGGCGCGTTCGTGGCGAGAGCGGCGGGCGTGCTGGCCGGCCGGCGCTGCGCGGCGGAGGTGTTCGCCCGGGTGGCCCCGGGCGTCGAGCTGGGCTGGGCGCTCGACGACGGCGATGCGCTCTCGGCCGGCACCCGGATCGCCACCGTGGCCGGCGCGCTGCGCCCGGTGCTGACCGCCGAGCGATCGGCCCTCAATTTCCTGGGGCACCTCTCGGGCGTGGCCACCCTCACCCGGCGCTACGTCGACGCAGTGGCCGGCACGGCCTGCCGGATTCTCGACACCCGCAAGACCACGCCGGGGCTCCGGGCCCTGGAGAAGGCGGCGGTCCGGGCCGGTGGGGGAGCCAACCACCGTGCCAGCCTGTCGGACATGGTGCTTGTGAAGGACAACCACCTGACCGGGCTGTCGATCGCCGAGGCGGTGGCCGCAGCCCGCCGCCGGTGGCCGATGCGGACCGTCGAGGTGGAGTGCGACGACCTGGACCAGGTCGACCAGGCGGTCCGCGCCGGGGCCGACGTGGTGATGCTCGACAACATGGACCCCGACGACGTGGCCACCGGGGTCGCGCTCGTCGGCGGCCGGGCCCTGGTCGAGGTGTCCGGCGGGGTGACGCTGGCCACCGCCGCCGCCTACGCGGCCGCCGGCGCCGACCTGATCTCGGTCGGCGCGCTCACCGCCTCGGCACCGTCGCTGGACGTCGGGCTCGACCTGGTGCCGGCCCGGATCGACTGATGCTGCTCGCCATCGACACCGGCAACACCCAGACGGTCATCGGCCTGTTCGACGGGGCCGAGCTGCGGTCGCAGTGGCGCATCGCCACCAACGCCGAGCGGACGGCCGACGAGCACGCGCTGCTGGTGGCCCACCTGCTGGAGCTGCACGGCGTCGACGTCGACGACGTGGCCGACGGTGTCGCCATCGCCTCGACGGTGCCGGCCCTGACCAGCACCCTGCGCGACATGGCGGAGCGCTGGTTCGAGCTGCCCACACTGGTGCTGGAGCCCGGGGTGCGGTCCGGCGTGGCGATCCTGGCGGACAACCCTCACGAGGTGGGGGCCGACCGGGTGGCCAACACGGTGGCCGCCTTCGACCGGTTCGGTGGCGCCTGCATCGTGGTGGACTTCGGCACCTCGACCAACTTCGACGTCGTGTCGGAGCGGGGCGAGTACCTCGGCGGCGCCATCGCGCCCGGGATCGAGATCGGGATGGACGCGCTGTTCTCCCGAGCCGCCGCCCTGCGCCGGGTCGACCTGGTCACCCCCCGCCGCGCCGTCGGGCGCACGACGGTGGAGTGCATCCAGTCCGGGCTGCTGTACGGGCACACCGAGATGGTGGACGGCCTGTGCCGGCGGTTCCAGGCCGAGGTCGGCCCGTGCCCCGTCGTCGCCACCGGCGGGCTCAGCGGTCTCATCGCGCCGTTGTCGCGGGCCATCGGCCACCACGAGCCCTGGCTGACCCTCCACGGGCTGCGGCTGGTGTTCGAGCGCAACCGGCCGCGAAGGTAGGGCGGTGGCCGACGTCCCCTACCGCTTCGAGCGGACCCACGAGGCGGCTGCCGTCGTCGCCGCCCACCAGGCGCTGGAGCCGGGGGCCGCATCGGGTGAGACGGCATCGGTGGCGGGTCGTCTGCTGTTGCGCCGTGTCCAGGGCAAGCTGGCCTTCGCCACCCTCGCCGACTCCAGCGGGCGGGTCCAGCTGTTCGCCGCCGCGGACCGGACGCCGGGGTTCGCCGACTTCTGCGGCCTGTCCCTGGGCGACTGGGTGGGGGTGTCGGGCGAGGTGGTGCGCACCAGGCGGGGCGAGATGAGCGTGATGGTCGACCGGTGGGAGGTGCTGGCCCCGGCCCGGCGCCCGTTCCCCGACAAGTGGCACGGCCTCACCGACGTCGACACCCGCTACCGCCAGCGTTACGTCGACCTGTGGGTCACCGAGGAGACCCGGCGCACCTTCCTGCTTCGCAGCCGGATGGTGAGCCTCATGCGGCGCTGGCTGGAGGACCGCGACTTCGTCGAGGTGGAGACGCCCATCCTCCACGCCGTCGCCGGTGGTGCCGCCGCCAAGCCGTTCGTGACCCATCACAACGCGCTGGGCATGGACCTGTCGTTGCGGGTGGCGACCGAGCTGCACCTCAAGCGGCTGGTGGTGGGCGGCTTCGAGAAGGTGTTCGAGATCGGGCGGACGTTCCGCAACGAGGGCCTGTCCCCGCGACACAATCCCGAGTTCACCACCATCGAGCTGTACCAGGCCTACGCCGACTACCACGACATGATGGCCCTCACCGAGGAGCTGGTGGCCCACCTGGCCACCGAGCTGCGCGGGTCCACCTCGATCACCTACGGCGGCCGCCCGCTCGAGCTGGCGCCCCCCTGGCGCCGGGCCACGCTCACCGAGCTGGTGGCCGAGCACGCCGGCCTGGAGGTCGACGTCTCGATGCCGGTGGACCATCTGCGGTCGCTCGCCGCCGACGCGGGGGTCGATCCCCATCCGGCGTGGGGCCCGGGCAAGCTCGTGCTGGAGGTCTACGAGAAGACCACCGAATCGGCGCTGTGGGGCCCGGTGTTCGTGTGCGACTACCCCGTGGAGGTGTCGCCGCTGGCCCGCGACCATCGAAACTCGGCAGGGCTGGTCGAGCGCTTCGAAACCATCGTGGCCGGAAGGGAGCTGGCCAACGCCTTCTCGGAGCTGGTGGATCCCGACGTCCAGCGGGCGCGCTTCGAGGACCAGGCCCGGGCCAGGTCGGCCGGCGACGAGGAAGCCATGGCCGTCGACGAGGACTTCCTGCG
>DATLFQ010000161.1:0-25352 GCA_035540915.1 Acidimicrobiales bacterium | reverse complement strand
GTGCGCCCCCCGGGATTCGAACCCGGAACCTGCGGATTAAGAGTCCGTTGCTCTGCCGTTGAGCTAGAGGCGCGGCCGGGCCATGGTAGCGACCGCGCCGGCGCGGGCCGCCGGGCGTCTCGGGGCTCAAGCGCGATGCGGCAGCAGCCGATGCAAGAGGTGAAGGTCGGGCGGTGTCGCGCCGCCCGACCGCCGCCGATCCGACATGCGCCCCGCCACCCGCACGCCTTCCGCCCTTGCCGCACTCGCCGTGGCGGTTATCCCGGTGGTGCTCGCCGGCGTTGCCCCGGCCGCCGCCGACCCCGGGCCGGAGGCGCGGCTGCTCATCGGCTGGCAGCCGCACACTCCGATGCCAGAGACCGCTGTGGTCGCCGAGCTGGTCGGCGACGGGCCGGTCGAGCGGGTGGCAGCCATCAGCCTGGACGTGGTTGCGGTTCCCGCAGCAGCCGCCGCGGCCACGCTGGCCCGGCTCCGGGCCCACCCCGGTGTGGCCTACGCGGAGCCTGATCGGCCGGTGGAGGCGGCGGCGACGGTGCCCACCGACCCGTTGTGGCCGCAGCAGTGGGGACCGGTCCGCACACGGACCACCACGGCGTGGGACACCACCACCGGCTCGTCGTCGATCGTGATCGCCGTCCTGGACAGCGGCGTGGACGCCGCGCACCCCGACCTGGCCGGCGTGCTGGTCCCGGGGACCGACGTGATCAACGGCGACGGCGACCCGAACGACGACAACGGGCACGGGACCGCCGCCGCCGGCGTGGTGGTCGCCCGGGCCAACAACGGGGTGGGCGCGGCCGGGTACTGCTGGGCGTGCCGGGTGATGCCGGTGAAGGTGCTCGACGCGGCCGGCCAGGGATCGACCTCCACGGTGGCAGCCGGCGTGACCTGGGCGGTGGACCGCGGTGCCCGAGTGCTCAGCCTCAGCCTGAGCGGCACGGCGACGTCGTCGGCCGTGGAGTCGGCGATCAGCTACGCCCGCAGCAGGGGCGCCGTGGTGATCGCCGCCGCCGGCAACGAGGCGTCGACCGTGCCGAACTACCCGGCCGCGTCGCCCGGTGTGGTTTCCGTCGCCGCCAGCGACGCGGCGGACGTTCGCGCCAGTTACTCCAACTACGGGCCCTGGGCCAGGCTCGCCGCGCCCGGCTGCCACGTCACCCCCAACCGCGGCGGCGGCTACGTGTCGTTCTGCGGGACGTCGTCGGCCACACCGGCGGTCGCCGGCATCGCCGGGCTACTCCTGTCGGCCCGCCCGGCGACGACCGGAACTTCGCTCGAATCGACCCTCACTGCGACGGCGCAGCCGGTCGGCACGTGGGTGGTCTCGGGGCGGGTGGACGCCGCCGCCGCGATGGCTTCCCTGATCGGCCCGCTCCCGGCAGCGCCCGAGCCGGTGCCCGTGTCCTTCGAGCGAGTGGCCGGTGCCAACCGCATCGAGACCGCGGTCGCCCTGTCCCGCCGCTCGCGAGCCGTCGCACCCGCGGTGGTCGTGGCCCGGGCCGACGACTACGCCGACGCCCTGGCGGCGGCGCCGTTCGCGGCGACGGTCGGCGGGCCCCTGCTCCTCAGCGCCCGCGACCAGTTGGCCGACGCAGCCCGCGACGAGGTGCGCCGCCTGGGCGCCGCGGTCGCCTACCTTGTGGGCGGGCCGGCCGCGCTGTCGCCGGCGGTCGAGGACGCGCTGCGTGCCGCCGGTGTGGGGCGGGTCGAGCGCATCGCCGGGGCCAACCGGTTCGACACCGCCCGCCTCATCGCCTTGCGGGTCGGCGGCTCGTCGGCCTTCCTGACCGAGGGCGCCAACCTCGACCCCACCCGCGGCTGGCCCGACGCGGTGGCAGTGGCCGGACTGGCGGCGCAGCAACGTCGACCGATTCTGCTCACCGGCCGCGACCAGCTGCCTGCCGAGACCCGGCTGGCGCTGCAGCAATTGGGGACCGCGGCGGTCACCGTCGTCGGCGGCACGGTGGCCGTCTCCGACGAGGCGGCGCAGTCCGCGTCCGACCCCGACGGGGACGGCGCACCGCAGATCGCGCTGGAGCGGCTGGCAGGCGCCGATCGCTGGCACACCTCCACGCTGGTGGCCGACCGGGCCCTTGCCGCCGCGGCGACCAATCGGCTGTGGCTGGCCACCGGCAACGACTGGCCGGACGCGCTGGCTGCGGGCCCGGCGGCGGCCGCCAGCAGCGCCGTGCTGGTGCTGGTGGACGGCCGGGACCTCTCGCGGTCGCCGGCGGCCGAGGCGTGGTTGACCGCCCACCAGTCCGGGTTCCGCGAAGTGGTCGTGGTGGGCGGTGCGGCCTCACTCAGCTCGCTGGTCGAGGCAAGGGTGGCCGAGCTGCTGCGCTGAGTTCGCGGCACGAACGGGGCCCGTGGGAAGCGGGCACCGCTGGGGCTTACGCTTCGGGGGGTGCCGGGCATGGGCGGCGGGAACGCAGGCAACGGGGGGACCGGCGGGATGATCGCCCGGTCCGGCGACCTGGATGTGGACCTGGTCGTCGAGATGGCCCGCACGCTGCACGGCACCCTGCCGCTGGAGGCCAAGCTCGAGTGGCTGCTCGCCGCCACCGCTCGGGGAGCGGGGGTCGACGTGTGCGTGTACGTGTCCTTCGACGACGAACTGGTGGCGTCCAGGCCCCGCTCGGTGGTGACGGGCGAAGCGGGCCAGGGCTGGACCGCGCACCGCGCCCACATCCGCGCCGTCCTGGGTGACCGGGCGGTCGCCGCCGTCGGTCGCCTGGGCGCGCTGGTCGAGGTGGACGCGGTGGCTGTGACCGGCGCCGACGGCCACCGCTACGGCGCGGTCGTGCTGGGAAAGCACGAGGCCGGGGCCATGGACGGGCGGGCCTCGGCGGTTGCCCGGGCGCTGGCCGTCCACATGGGCGCCGCGCTGGACCACGACGACGCCCTGCGCCAGCTCCGCCAGCTCGAGGCCGCCCAGCGCGAGGTCGTCCACCAGCTGCAGGACGCGGTCCGGCCGCGGACGCCGCAGGTGCCCGATACCGAGCTGGGCGTCTACTACCTGGCGGCCGACCCGCAGGAGCCCACCGGCGGCGACCTCTACGACTGGCGCCCGCTTCCCGACGGCGACCTGCACCTGGCCGTGGTCGACGTGCTGGGCAAGGGCGTGGCGGCCACCAAGGACGCGCTCGCCGTCAGCCATGCGCTCCGCCTGCTCGCGCTGGACGGCCTGCCGCTGGACGCCATCGTCCGCCGGGCCGACGAGATCCTCACCGCTCAGGACCCCGAGCTGGTGGCCACGGTGCTGATCGGCCGGTACCGGCCGGGCACCGGCGAGCTGTCCCTGGCCGGCGGGGGCCATCCCCCGGCGCTGGTGCTGCGGGCGGACGGCGGCTGGGAGCTGGTGCATGCGCCCGGCGTGCCCATCGGGTGGCCCGGCGCCGGCAGCGAGGCGCCGGTGTGTGTCGTGCTGGGCCGGTCGGACACCGTCGTGCTCTACACCGACGGGCTCGTCGAGTCCGGCAAGGACATCGTGGCAGGCCTGGACGCGCTGGTGCGGGCCGGCCGGGAGGTGTCGGACTACCCGGCCGAGCAGATGGCCAGGGCGCTGGTGCACCGGGCGATCGCCGGCGGGCGGCGCCGGGACGACACCGTGGCGCTCGTGCTGCGGCGCCGGTCGACGGTCCGGGTGGCCACCCACCGCCACCTGGCGCCCTTCGCGCACAGCTTCCGGTCCCACCCCGCCGCGGTGGGCGTCGCCCGCCACCTCCTGTCGGACTGGTTGACCAGCGAGCCGCTCGACCAGACGGTGATCGACGACTTGCTGCTCATAACCGACGAGCTGTGCGCAAACGCGGTCGCGGCGGCGCCTGGGGGCGAGGTCGTGCTGCGGGCCCGGGTGGACGGCGACGACGTGGTGGTGGAGGTCGAGGACCCGGTCGGGGATCATCCTGGCATGGAGTCGACCGATGTCGACCACCCCGACCCGATGGAGGAGCGGGGCCGGGGGCTGTACCTGGTCGCCGCCCTCAGCGACGCCGTCGAGGTGACCGAGAAGGGGGGGCGGACGGTCGTCCGCTGTCGCAAGCGGGCGGTGGTCGGCACGGGGTAGGGGCTCGGCCACGGCGACTCGGCCACCGGAGCACTGTGGTAGTGATCCGTGGTGCCCCGCGTCCTGCACCTGTCGGCGTCGTTCCCTCGCACGCCCGACGACGCGGTCGCACCCTTCCTGCTCGATCTGGTCCGGCTGCAGCGGGCGGCCGGGTGGGACGTCGCCGTCGTGACCACCCACGACGCCGGGCTGCCGGCGCGGCAGGTTTTGGACGGCGTCCCGGTCCGGCGGGCGCGCTACGGGCCCGGCCGCTGCGAGGTGCTGGCCTACCGCGGCGGTGGCCACGCGTCCCTCCGCTCGCCCTGGCATGCCGCCCTCGTGCCGTCGCTCGCCGTCGCCATGGTCGGCGCGCTGGCGGCCGAAGTGCGGCGCTTCCGGCCCGAGGTGGTCCACGCCCACTGGCTCCTGCCGTCGGGCCTGCTGGCCGCCATGCTCCCGCGGCGGCGCCGCCCTCGCGTCGTCGTCCAGCTGCACGGCAACGACGTGGTGCTGGCGGCGGGGCGGGCCCGGCCGCTGGCCCGCGTGGTGGCGCGCCGGGCCGACGCCGTCGCCGCGGTCAGCGCGCAGTTGGCCCGGGCGGGGGAGCGGGCCCTCGGGCTGCCGGCCGGAGCGGTCGGCGTGGCCCGGCTCCCGCTCGGTGCCATGCCGTCGCCGCAGCCGCTCCCACCGCCGCCGCTGCGGGCGCTGGCCGCCGGGCGTGCCTCGCGGGAGAAGGGCTTCGACGTCCTGCTCGAGGCGCTGGCCCGGCCGGCGGCCGCCGCCTGGTCCCTGACCCTGGTCACCGACGGCCCCGAGCGCGGCCGCCTCGGAGCCCAGGCCGCCGCGCTCGGCCTGGGCGAGCGGTTGACGTTCTCGCCGCCGTGCCCCCGTGCGCAGTTGCACGCCCTGGCCGCGCAGCACCACGCGGTGGTCGTCCCGAGCCGGAGCGAGGGCCTGGGGCTGTTCGCACTGGAGGCACTCGCCCTCGGCCGCCCGGTGGTGGCCAGCCGGGCCGGCGGGCTGGTTGAGGTGGTGGCCGACGGGCCCGACGGCCGGCTGGTCCCGCCGGGCGACCCGGTCGCCCTGGCGGAGGCCCTCGGCAGCTTGCCCCTGGTGCCCCCGGCCGCCGCGGCGGTGGACGCCCATGCCGACGGCCCGGTTCTGGACGCGCTCGCCCGGCTCTACGCCATCACGCCCGCGCCGATGCCCTCCGCGTGACGGCAGGCGCGCAGGGGCTCGACGCCGACGTCGCCGTCCTCGGCGCCGGACCGGCCGGGCTGATGGCGGCGCTGCGCCTGGCCCAGCGGGGCCGGCGGGTCGTGGTCCTCGAGCGGGGCGGCCGGGTCGGGGGCATGGCCGGCAGCTTCGAGGTCGCCGGGGTCCGGGTCGACTGCGGGAGCCACCGGCTGCATCCCGTGGTGGAGCCGACCCTGATGGCCGAGCTGCGCCGGCTGCTCGGTGACGACCTGCAGACGCGGACCCGCCGGGGCCGGATCGCGCTGGGTGGCCGCTGGCTCGGCTTCCCGTTGCGGGTGGGCGACATGGCCCGCACCATGCCCAAGCCGCTGGTGGGCCGCATCGCTCTCGACACCGCGCTCGGCCCCGTGCGCCGTCCTGCGTCGGGCAGTGCCCACGACGTCATCGCCGCCCGCCTCGGCCCCACGGTGGCCCGGCAGTTCTACTTGCCCTACCTGACCAAGCTGTGGGGCGTCGCCCCGACCGAGCTGTCGCCCGAGCTGGCCGACCGCCGGGTGTCGGCCCGCAGCGGGCTGGCCGTGCTGAAGAAGGCCCTCCGGTCCGCCCGCCCCGACGGCGGGCGGTTCCTGTACCCGCGGCGGGGGTTCGGCCAGATCAGCGAGGCCGTCGCCGACGCGGCGGTCGACGCTGGCGCCACCATCGAGCTGTCGGCCGCGGTGACCGGCGTGGAGGTGTCGCCGGGCGGTGTCGAGGTACGCAGCGCCGGTGGGCCGACCGTCCGGGCGGCCACCGTGCTGTCCACCATCCCGGTCCCGGTCCTCGCCGGCCTGGCCGGCGCCCCCGACGAGGTGCGGGCGGCGGCCGGGCGGCTGCGCCACCGGGCCATGGTCCTCGCCTACCTCGTGCTCGACGCCGACCGGCTGAGCGACTTCGACGCCCACTACTTCCCGGAGCTGGCCACCCCGGTCAGCCGGCTGTCCGAGCCGAAGAACTTCCGCGACGGCGACGACCCCGCCGGCGTCACGGTGGTCTGCGCCGAGCTGGCCTGCTGGGAGGGCGACGATGTGTGGACCGCGTCACCCGAGCGGCTGGCCGACATCGTGATGGGCACGCTGGAGCCGTACGGGTTCCGCTGGCCCGGCCTGGTCGGCGCCGAGGTTCGGCGCATTCCGCGCTGTTATCCGTTCTACGGCGGCACCTACGCCGACGACCTGACCCGGGTCGAGGCGTGGACGGCCGGCCTGCCCCGGGTCCTCACCTTCGGCCGCCAGGGCCTGTTCACGCCCGACAACACCCACCACGCCCTGCACATGGGATGGGAGGCCGACGCCGTCGTCGGGGCCGACGGCACCGTCGACCGGGCCGCCTGGGACCGCCGGCGGGAGTCGTTCCGCGGCTACGTGGTCGAGGACTGAGCGCCGGCGGCACCGGACCGCTGCCGGCGGCCGACCGCGGTCACCGCCGCCACGCTCGCCACCTCGAAGGCCAGCTCCCACGCCCGCCAGGCGGCAGCCAGCGCGGCCGCCCCGCCCAGTCCGAACCGGTCCTGCAGGAGGGCGATCATCACCCCCTCGCGCACGCCGATGCCGGCCGGTGTGATGCCGATGATGCCTGCCACGGCTGCCAGGTTCCATGCGGCCACCAGCAGCAGCACGTCGTCGCCGCCGACGGGAAGCAGCCCGGCGGCCACCAGCACGAAGGCACCGGAACGCAGGACGGCGTTCAGCCCGTAGGCGGCGGTAGCCGCGACCAGCCCGGCGTGGTCGACCGTGGTGGCCTCGACCTGCGGGCGGTAGCGGTGCACCAGGTCCAACGCCCGCCGCGCCGACCACGGGAGCGCTGCCAGCCCTGCGACGGCACCAACCAGCAGTGCAGCCCGCAGGCCGGCCGGCACCGGGGCACCGCTGCCAGGGAGGGCCCCGAGGAGCACCGACCACCCGATAAGCAGCAGCAGCTCCAGGACCTGTGCAGCCGCCGCCACCTGGAGCCGGACGCCCTCCCGCGCGGCCATGGCCGCCCGGCCGGCGGCCGTGCCCACCATGGTCACCACGAAGCGGGCGGCCTGGGACTGCCACCAGATGCGCACGCCGGCGGCCACGGCCAGGCGCCCGCCCAGGGCCAGCACCGTGCGGTGCCACGCACGGGGCAGCGCCACGCTGGCGAACGCGGTCAGCGGAAGGGCGGCGGCCAACCACCCGGGCCGCACCTCGAGGTCCACGTCGCGCAGCTCCTCGAGGTTGCGGGCGGCGGCGATCCCCAGGCCGGTGAGCACCGCAGCAGCGGCGACCCAGCGCACGACGGTCCACGACCGTGCCCGTGTGCGTGCTGGCGCCGCTTTCACTCCCGTAACGTATCGACCCGACATGGCCGCCCCTTCGGACCGGCCCGGTCCTGACGCCGGGCCGGCGGTGGCGGGCTGGCTGGCCGTGCCGGTGCTGCTGGCCGTCGCCGCGATCGCGGGGGCGCTGCTCCCGGGACTGGTCCTGGCCGCGCTGGGCGCGTTCCGGCCCGTGGTCGCGGCGCCGGCCATGATCGCCGGCGCCCTGCTCGCCGGCTGGGCCGTCTGGCCGGCGGTCCGGCAGCCGGAGGGCTCCGCGGGTGCGGCCCCGGCGGCCCACGCCGCGGCGGCGGCGGCCCTGGCCGGTGTGGCGCTGTTGACCGCCCTCAATCTGGCCGGCACCGGCCAGTGGGTGTTGACCGACCGGGACCCCGGCGCGGTGGTCACGGCGGCGCAGTGGCTGGCCGACGAGGGCCGTCTGGACATGCCCGCCGCCCCCGGCCCGTTCGGCGAGGTGGACTTCGCCAGCGCGGCCACCGCCCAGGGCTGGTTCGCCGACGGCGACCGGGTCGCTCCGCAGTTCATGCACGGGGCCCACGTCGCCCTGGCCGCGGCCCGCTGGGTCGGCGGCCCCGGTGCCATGTTCGGCTTGACTGCGCTGCTGTCCGGGCTGGCCGCGCTGTGCCTGTTCGTGGTGGCCGCCCGCTTCCTGCCCGGCTGGGCGGCGGCGGGTGCGGCGGTGTCGTTGGCCGCCCTTGCCCCGCAGGCCTACATGGCGCGGGGGCCGTTCAGCGAGCCCCTGGCCCAGCTCCTGCTCCTGGGTGCGGCCGCCCTCCTGTTGCTGGCCGCCGAGCGAGGACCGGCCCGGTCGCTGGTGATGGCCGGTGCCGTCGCCGGAGCCGTCGTGGCGGCGCGCGTGGACGGCGTGATGGCGCTGGCCGGCCTGGCCGCCTGGTTGGCCGCCCGGGCCGTGGTGGCCCGGCGAGAGAACCGCCGTCCCGGACTGGAGGCGGCGTGGGTCGCGGCCGGGGTCGCCCTGGCGGCGGTGGCGGTGGCCGCCGACGCCGCCGGCCCCGCCGGGCCCTACCTCCGGCTGCACCGCAGCGAGGTGCTGTCGCAGCTGGCAGTGGTCGGGGCCGTCTGGGTCGGGGCGGCCGCCTGGTACCTCGTCGCCGTCCGCCGCGAGCTGAGCCGAGAGGCCGACGGCCCCGGGGCGACCCGGCCGTGGCGCCGTACGGCCGGCCCGCTGGCCGCCGGTTCGGTGGTGATGGTGGTCGCTGCCCTGTGGTGGGTCCGCCCGCTGGTGGAGACGACCCGGGAGGCGGAGCCCTCGCTCCTCGTCGAAGCGCTGCAGCGGGCCGGCGGCCTGGAGGTGGACCCGACCCGGCGCTACTTCGAGGACTCGGTCGCCTGGCTCGCCTGGTACCTCGGCCCGACCGGGCTGGTGCTGGCCGTGCTCGGTCTGGCTATGGCGGTGCGGGCCTGTGTCGTGGGGCGCGACCCGTCCCGCCGGCTACTCCTCGTCCTCGGGCTCGCCGCCCTGCCGACGGCGGCGTTCGTCTGGCGGGCCCGCACGACGCCCGACCAGCTGTGGGTCATGCGCCGGCTCGTGCCGGCCACCCTGCCGCTCGTCGTGGCACTGGCGTGGGGCGCGGCGGCGGGCATCGGGCCGGCGCTCCGGCGGTGGCGACCCGCGGTGGGGCGCACGGTGGCGACGACAGCGGCCGTGGCGGCATCGGCGGCGATCGCCGTTCCCGTCCTGCTGGCTTCCGCGCCCGTGCGGGCCATGTCGCTCCAGGCCGGCGCCCTTGATGCGGTGGAGGACACCTGCGACGCGCTGGGGCCCGACGCCGCCGTGCTGGCCCTGGCCGACGAGGCGGCCGCGCTGCTCCTGCCGGCGACGCTGCGATCGTTCTGCCGTCTACCCGTGGTGGGCGCCACCCACCCGGTGGGCCGCGCCGCCCTGGCCGACCTCGCCGGGCGCTGGGCTGTCGAGGGCCGCCGGCTCCACGTGGTCTCCGACACCGGCGAGTTCCTGCAGCGGCTGCTCGGTCCGGTGCCGGTCCGGGAGTTCGATGGGGGCAACGCCCGCCAGCCGGAGGGCACGCTCACCCGCCGGCCCGACCGGCTGGTCCGCCAGGACTGGCGGTGGGCCCTGGCCGCCGTCGACCCGCCGTAATCAGTCACCCGTCGCCCGCGAGAGCCTGGCCCGCGCGGCGGATGCCTGGTTCCGCTGACACCTACGCTGCACCGGCGTGGGCACCGATCGTGTGGCGGCGCTGGTGGACTCGTTGCGCGCCCGGGGCGAGCGCATCACGACCGCCCGGCGGGCACTGCTGACCGCGCTGGCGGAGGCCGGCGACCACCGCACGGCCGAGGAGCTGGCGGCCGAGGTCGCCCGGGTCCACCCCGAGGTCCACCGGGCCACCATCTACCGGACGCTCGACACCCTGCGCCGGCTCGGCGTGGTCGAGCACACCCACCTGGGACACGGTCCGGCCGTCTACCACCTGGCCGACGAGCCACACCAGCACCTGGTGTGCGAGGACTGCGGCGCCGTCGCCGAGGTACCGCCGACCGTGTTCCGACCGCTGGAGCGGGCGCTCGCCCGGGACTACGGCTTCGCCGTCAGCTCCCGGCACTTCGCCCTCGTCGGGCGGTGCCGAGAGTGCAGCCAGGGACGAGATGCGATCTAGGCGCAGGAGCATCCAGGTAGCGGGTAGGCTCCGGAGACATGTCCGTGCGGCGGGAGGCGTTGCTCGGCACGGTGGCGCTGGCGTTCCTCTTCGCGGGCTGCGGCGACGACGGCGATGCGCCGTCGGGGACCGGCGCGGCTGACCGGCTGACGGTGGCCACCACGGTGGCGCCCATCACCAGCATCGTGGCCAACATCGTGGGCGACCGCGCCGACGTCCGGGGCATCGTGCCGGAGGGCACCAATTCGCACACCTTCGAGCCACGGCCCAGCGTGGCCGAGCTGCTCTCGCGGGCCGATGTCGTCTACGTCAACGGGCTGGCTCTTGAGGAGCCGACCCGGCAGCTGGCCGAGGAGAACCTGAAGGACGGCGCCGAGATCGTCGAGCTGGGGGATCGCGCGATCAGCGAGGAGGAGTACATCTACGACTTCTCGTTCCCCGAGGCCGAGGGCAAGCCGAACCCACACCTGTGGACCGACCCGACGCTCGCCCGCCGTTACGCCGAGATCGTGAAGGACGACATGTCGGCGCGGGACCCGGCCAACGGGTCCTACTACGGGGCCAACTTCGCGGCGTTCTCGACCCTGGTGGACCGGTTCGACGCGGCCATGCGGGCGGCCTTCGCCACGGTGCCCGAACGGGAGCTGCTCACCTACCACGACGCCTACGCCTACTTCGCCCGGACCTACGGCTGGAGGGTCATCGGCGCCATTCAGGTGTCCGACTTCGAGGACCCCACCCCTCGCGAGGTGGCCGGCCTGATCGAGCAGGTCAGGGCCGAGGGCGTGCCGGCGATCTTCGGTTCCGAGGTGTTCCCGAGCCCGGTGCTGGAGCAGATCGGCCGGGAGTCCGGCGTCCGCTACGTCGACGAGCTGCGCGACGACGACCTCCCCGGCGCCCCGGGCGATCCCGAGCACTCCTGGTTGGGCCTCATGCGCGTGAACTACGTCACCATGACCCGGGCGCTCGGCGGCGACCCGTCGCCGCTGGAGGCCCTCGAGGTCCGCGACGTGGCGCCGGACCGGGCGAGCTACCCGCAGTGAACGAGCTGGTCCGTGTCGAAGGGGCGACCTGTGCCTACGGCGGCGCGCCGGTGCTGGTCGACGTCGACCTGGTCGTGGCCACCGCGCAGTTCACCGGGGTGGTGGGCCCGTCGGGGTCGGGCAAGAGCACGCTGCTGCGGGCGGTGCTCGGAACGGTGCGCCCGCTGGCCGGGGCGGTGTGGCGGCGCCCGGGCCTGCGGGTGGGGTACGTGCCGCAGGTCGAGGCGGTCAACTGGAGCTTCCCGGTGACGGTAGCCGAGTGCGTCCTGATGGCCCGCACGTCCGGCCGGATGCTGCCGTGGCCCAGCCGGGCGGAGCGGGCGGAGGTGGGCGAGACCCTGGCCCGGCTCGGGATCGATCAGCTGGCGGACCGGCACATCCGGGACCTCTCCGGCGGGCAGCAGCAGCGGGTGTTCATCGCCCGTGCCCTGCTCGGCCGACCCCAGCTGCTCCTCCTGGACGAGCCCACTTCGGGCGTCGACGTGCGCACGCGCCACGAGATCCTGCACCTGCTCGACGACCTCAATCGCGACGGGCTGGCCGTCGTGTTGACCACCCACGACCTCAACGGCATCGCCGCCCACCTGCCGCACCTGGTCTGCCTCAACACCGTCGTGCTCGGCCAGGGCCGGCCGCGCGACGTCCTCACGCCCGAGGTGCTGGAGCGGACCTACGGCGCCCGCATGGAGGTCCTGGAGCACGCCGGGATGCCGGTCGTCCTCGACCACTACGAGCCGGGCGGCAACGTCGTCCCGCTGCGAAGGACGGGCGCCTGATGGGGGACCTGCTGGCGCCCTTCGAGTTCGAGTTCTTCCGCAACGGCCTGGCGGTGGCCACCATCGCCGGCGCGCTCTGCGGCCTGGTCGGCGTCTTCGTGGTGCTGAAGGGGATGAGCTACATCGGCCACGGGCTGTCGCACGCAATCTTCGGCGGGTTCGCAGCCAGTGCCCTGCTGGGCGTCAACTTCCTGGTCGGCGCCGGCACCTGGGGGGTGGCCTCGGCGCTGATGATCAACGGCGTCACGCGGCGGCGGGTGATCGGCGCGGACGCGGCGATCGGCGTCATCACCACGGCCTCGTTCGCGCTCGGCCTGGCCCTGTTCGCCGTCTTCGGGCGGCGGGGGCGGAGTTTCGACGCGGCGCTGTTCGGCAGCGTCCTCGGCGTCGACGGGGCCGACGTCTGGGCCGTCGCCGCCGTCGCCGTGGCCGTCGCCGTCGTGGTCTTCTTCGGGTACCGCAGGCTGCTGTTCACCACCTTCGATCCCGAGGTGGCCGAGGCGTCGGGCGTGCGCACCGCCCGCGTCGACGCACTGCTCATGCTGGTGCTGGCCGTGTCGATCCTGGCCACCATGCAGGTGCTCGGCGTCACCCTCATCGCGGCCACCCTCGTGATCCCGGCGACGGTCGCCCGGATGCTCACCAACTCGTTCAGCCGGATGCTCGGCCTGGCGACCGGGATCGGCGCCGTCTGCGGCTTCGTCGGCATGAACCTGAGCTACCACCTGGACGTGCAGTCCGGTCCGACCATCGTCCTGGTCGGCGCCGCCCTCTTCGCCGCCGTGTTCGCGGCCACCGGCACCCGAGGCCTGCGCAGCCTGGCCCGAACCGGGTAACCCGGGGGAGGGGCCCGGTCGCCCCGGTCAGCGCTTCCGGGCCGGCCGCCGGCGCTTGCGGGGCCGGCGGGCCTTCGCCCCGCCGCGGTTCGGCGGCCGCCGGGCGGCCGGCACGGCCTCGGCGCCGCCTCGGCGCGCTGCCCACACGCCGGTGCCGACCAGGACCGCGGTGACAGCCACGGCACCGGCGACGATGCCGCTCGACGAGCCACCGCCGTCACCGGTGCCGACCGGCACACCGGCGAACACCACCTGCGCCGCGTCCTCGTCGGCCGGGTCGGTCGACCGCAGCTCGCGGGTCGTGCCGTCGGCCGTGGTGGTCGTCACCGGGAACACCAGGCGCCCCTTCTGGGTCGCCGTTCCCCGCACCGAGAGGTAGTCGCACCCGAAGGCGATCACGCTCCCGCCCCGCCAGCGAACCGTGGCACCGTCCTGCTCGGCCTGCCAGGAGCCGGTCTGGGTGACGGACTCGACGGTGAACCCGTCCGGGATGCGGGCTGCGACCTGGACTACGGGCTCGGCCTCGGCCGAGACGGCGATGCTGACCACGGTCGGTTCGCCGACGGGGACCTCGACGGGCCGCGAGCACGAGTGGGCGGCGGCCGGCTCGAGAGCGCCGGTGAGCCGCGCCGCCAGCGCGGTCGCCACGAGGAGCCGCTGCCACCGCACGCCGACAGACGGTAGCTGGCGTCTCGTGCCGGGCCCGGCCCGGTCCGGGGCGTGACCGAGGGCAGCGGGTCCGCGACCGGTCACGCCGATCGAGACGGTTGCCCGGATGCGATGGGAACCGGTCGCGACGCGGGGGGGACCCTGCGTCAGCCCGACGGCTGGATGTTCTGGTTGAGGTGGAAGAGGTTCTCCGGGTCGTAGGCGGCCTTGACCCGGCACAGGCGCTCGTAGTTGCGGCCGTAGTTCTCCGGCGCGCGCTCGGCGTCGTCGCCGGCCATGAAGTTGATGTAGCCGCCCTGCGTGCCGGAGTGGGGGTGGATGGCGTCGTAGTAGTCCCGCACCCAGCGGATGTTGTCCTCGTTGTCGGCCGGATCGGGCCACATGCCGGCGATCACCGCCGCGTACTTGGCGTCGCGGTGGGCGAACGCCGTCTCCTCCGGCCCGACCCGATGCACGGCCGCGTTGATCGGGTACAGGTGCATGGTCGAGCTGACATACGGTGTTTTCCTGCCGTGCTCGATGTGAGCCGTGATCGCCTCTGGCGTGAGCTCGCGCACGAAGTCCGCTTTCCAGTAGTGCTGCAGACCGCGGGGCACCAGGCCGTCGAACGCGGAGTTGAGCGCCGGATAGGGCATGGCTCCCACGTGCTCGGCCTTGACCTCGGCGGCCGCCCGCAGGGGCGCGAGGGCCTGCTCGCCCTCGTCGACCGGCCCGCTCCAGCACGTCACGATGGCGCAGAACAGGTCGCCGTGGCGGTCTTCGGGGATGAACGGGAGCGGTGGGGCGATCTGCCAGGCGAAGAAGGCGCCGACCTGGCCGGGCGCGTCCTCGATGAACTCGTCGTAGGACGCCATCACGGCGGCCGCGTCGTCGACCTCGTAGAACAGCGGCCCGCCGTAGATGGTGGTCACGGGATGGAGGCGGAACTCGAGGGCGGTGACCACGCCGAAGTTCCCGCCTCCGCCCCGCAGGGCCCAGAACAGGTCCTCGTTGGCGGAGTCGCTGGCGGTCAGGATCCGGCCGTCGGCGGTGACCACTTCGGCGCCGACCACGTTGTCGCACGACAGGCCGCAGCCGCGCGTCAGATACCCGATGCCGCCGCCGAGCGTGAGGCCGGTGACGCCCGTGGTCGAGATGATGCCGCCCGTGGTCGCCAGCCCGTGGGCATGGGTGGCCTCGTTGAAGTCGCCCCACGTGGCGCCACCGCCGGCCCGGGCGGTCCGGCGCGCCGGGTCCACGACGACGCTGTTCATGAGGGACAGGTCCAGCACCAGGCCGTCGTCGCACGTGCCGAAACCAGGCACGCTGTGGCCCCCGCCGCGCACCGCCAGGTCGAGGCCGTTGTCGCGGGCGTAGCCGACGGCGGCGACGACGTCGGCGGTGGTCGTCGCCCGCACGATGACCGCGGGATGGCGGTCGTGCATGAAGTTGTACACCCGGCGGTGGTCCTCGTAGCCCTCCTCGCCGGGCTCGATCACCGGTCCCTGCACGCCTTGGCGTAGTTCCGTGATGGTGCTCATCCGTCTCCCCCCTCAGGTCGCTGGAACGCCGTGTTCGTCCTCCGCCGCGGGAGCGCACCTGACGCGGTGCCCAGGGTGCCACGCCGCAGTGGCACGGGCCAGGGTCCCGGTCGGATTTCCGAGAATCAGCCGCGCACGCCGAGCCCCCGTTTCCGGCCACTCTGGGGCATGACCGACGAGGCGGCCCAGCCGACCCAACTGCCGTCGCCGACCGACGGCGGCATTGGCCACGTCCTGGATGCGGCTCGGCGCCGCCGTCGATCTGCGCTTCGCCGGCCCAAGGGGCGCCGTCGTTTTCCGACCGCCGACACCGGTCAGCCACCGCGCGCATGCGTCGGCGCGTCGCGATCCGTCACGGCCCGCCCGCCCCGTGACACCGCTGTCGAGACAATGTCGAGACCAACGCCGTCGGCGGCGACCGTGCGTCTCGTTCGTCCTCGACCAAGCGGCCAAGGACTACTCCAGACCGGCCTGATCGGGGCTGCCCGTGTAACGGGCCTCGAGCCCGTAGTGCCGGTCGAGCTCGACCACCGGGCTGAATTCGTCGAAGGACAGGACCAGTTCGAGGTCGTCCCTTAGGGTTCCCCGCTCGGCGAGCACGGCGTAGGCCGCCTGCATCTGGCGGGCGGCCGCCAGCAGGCCGGGAGTGGGGACACGACCAGGTCGAAGCCCAGCTCGTGCAGCTGGCCGGCGTCCGCAGCGGCGTGCGGCCGCCCTCGATCATGTTGGCCACCCGTATGCAACCCGGTGTGGCTCGCGGGATGGCCTTCATCTCCTCGGGCGACTCGGGAGCCTCGACGAACACGGCGTCCACGCCCAGGTCGGCCGCCATGCGGGCCCGCTCGCACGCCTCGTCCAGGCCGACGGCGGCCCGGGCGTCGGTACGGGCGGTGACGAAGAGGTGCTCGCGTGTGTCCAGTGCGGCCCGCAGCTTGGCCAGCCAGTCGTCGCGCGGCACGACCCGCTTGCCGGCCATGTGCCCGCACTTCTTCGGCCAGACCTGGTCCTCCAGGAAGATGCCGGCGCCGCCGGCCTCCTCGTACAGCTCGATCGTGCGGACCGTGTTGAGGGCGTTCCATTAGCCGGTGTCGCCGTCGACCACCACCTGGGCGCCGGGGACGGTGCGGCACACCCGCCGGGCGACCTCGGCCATCTCGGTCTGGGTCAGGTAGCCGAAATTGGGAAGGCCGAGGAGGGTGGCCGAGGTGCAGTAGCCGGACAGGAACAGGCCCCCGAACCCCGCAGCCGCCGCCAGCCGCGCCGACAGCGCGTCGAAGCACCCGGCCAGGGCGACGGTCTCGCCCGCGGCCAGCCGGGCGCGAAGCGCGTCGCCGTTGACCGGCGCCTGCGGGCGCTCGTCACCCCTGCGATTCGAGTTCGGCCAGGCGGCGCTCGACGGCCGCCCGCTTGCGCTCCAGTTCCTCGATTTCCGAGGCTGCGTCAGCCGGCGGCGCGCAGCAGGCGCAGGGTGCCGTTCCGCTCCCGTCGGGGGTCTCGGCCCGTACGGCCAGGGCGTCGGTCATCTCTCGGCTCCTCTCGTCGGTGGCACCACGGTAGGGGAGCCGACGCCGGCCGGCATCGTTCCCTCTGCGACCTCATGGCACGCAGCAACACGTCGCCACCTCGCCGGCTGGGGACCCGGTGGGTGCGGGTGGCCGAGTACCTTCGGCAGGACACCGTCGGCAACGGAGAGGGCCGGGATGGCAGGGGGACTGGTCGGGTTGCTCGACGACGTCGCTGCGCTGGCGAAGCTCGCCGCAGCTTCCATCGACGATGTCGGTGCCGCCGCCTTCATGCTCGCCCGGGCGGCGGGCGTCGTCGTCGACGACACGGCGGTGACCCCGGCCTACGTGCAGGGCCTGGCCGCCCGCCGTGAGCTGCCGATCATCATGCAGATCGCCAAGGGCTCGCTGCGCAACAAGCTCCTGTTCATCCTGCCGGTGGCGATCGCGCTCAGCGAGGTGGCGCCGACGCTGGTCGAGATCATCCTGATGGCCGGGGGCGTGTTCCTCTGCTACGAGGGCGCCCACAAGATCCTGCATGCCGTCAAGGGCGATGACCACGACCACGACGTGCCAGCCGCCGTCAAGGGCCCCGAGGCCGAACGCGCCACCGTCTCAGGAGCGATCCGTACCGACTTCATCCTGTCCGCCGAGATCATGGTCATCTCGCTCAAGGAGGTGATCGACGAGCCGCTGCTGGCTCGCGCCGTCATCCTGGTCGTCGTCGCGCTGCTTGTGACGGCGGTGGTCTACGGCCTCGTTGCCGGCATCGTGAAAATGGACGACGCCGGCCTGGCCCTGACGCAGCGGGCGTCGCTCCAGGCCCAGGGTCTCGGTCGGAGGCTGGTGAAGGCGATGCCGGTCCTGCTCCGTTGGCTGGCGCGGATCGGGACGGCCGCCATGCTGTGGGTCGGCGGGCACATCCTCCTGGTCGGCAGCGACGAGCTCGGCTGGCACGGTCCCTACGACCTCGTCCACGACCTGGAGAAAATCGTGGACGGTGCCGGTTCGCTCAGCGGCGTGCTGGTGTGGCTCGCCAACACGGCGGCATCGGCCGTGATCGGTCTCTCCGTAGGTCTCCTGGTGGCCATCGTCGCCGCGAGGATCGCCGCGAAGAAGGAACGCGTCGGCGTCGGCATCTGACGCCGACCTGGTCCGGCGGGCGAAGCCGCTCGGACCGACGGGCGCACCGATGGGCGGCCTACCATCCATGGTGCGGACGACGGCGACCCGGCTCTCGATCTGCAGGCAGATGGCCGCCGAGTCCGCTCGGTGCCAACCTTTGGCGGTGCGGTTCGTGACCCTCAAACGGGCAGGAACACCGGGATGCGGGACGCCCCTGGGGACCTGGCGATGTACTCCTCGACGATGCCGAGATAGTCGGAGGGATGGTAGGCGGCGAACGCCTCGGCGATGAAGTTGGGCGGCTTTCGGTACGGCGAGACCCGACGTCCGCCAGCATGATGGCGCGCTCGGTACCACTGGAGCGATGAGCGGCCTCGTAGTCGGCGGGGCGAGGATCGACCAATAGGAGTGGCGCCGGCGTGGGCTGTACCAAACCTCGATCCACTCGAGGATGGCGGTGGCCAGTTGGGCCCACAGCTTTAGCTGCGACCCGTGGCGCACTGCGCGTGGTCTGGCCGGCAGTCGGCCGACGGCGCCAGGCGGCCATCTTCAGGGCTTCGACCACCAGCTCGGCTCGAATGTGAATCGGCGATAGACCAGCCCAGGACCATGCGGCTGAAGCGATCAAGCGGTGGCCGTTGCCGTCACGCTGGTTGGCCAGCTCGACCGTTCTGTGGCGGAACTCCGGTGGATAGGGGACCAGCCACTGCGGACTCCTCTCCGAGATGGTGTCACCACCTCAGCGCAGGTATCCGGCTAACCGGGGGATGCTCAGGATCCCAGGGCGGTTCACTACGGCGTGAAAGGACGGCGTCTCGTGTCGTGGTCTGCCCAAGCCCTCCTGGCCGGGATGGCGGCTCACCCGCGCCGCGGCCGCAACCGCGGGCGGCAGCCTCGATGCGGACTCCCGACGCTGCCAGGCCCCGCCCAGCAGCGCAGGACCACGCGGTCACCGTGCCGAAGAGTGGCACGGACGCCCCCCGCCCGGCTCGGGCGGAAAAAATGTCGCGAATTCAGCCCGTCTTCAGCTACGGGTCCCAGACTCGCCGGTGATGCCGGTCGAGCCGCTGCGTGGACTGTTGTGCATGGACGACCCCGCCACCCGCCGCGCCGTCGACGTCCTCCTTCGCCGGTGCGGGTACCGCGTGATCGCCGAGGTCGGCTCCGCCGCCGAGGCGATCGTCGCCGCCGGAATCGGGGAGCCCGACGCCGTGGTGCTCGACCTTGCTCTTACCGGGGACCTCGGCCTCGGAGCGCTGGCTGCCCTCCATGCCGCCTCGCCGGGTTGTGCCGTCATTGTCGTGTCGTCGTTCGACACCATGCGTCCGGCGACGCTCGAGGCGGGCGCCTACGACTTCGTCGGGAACTCCGACCTCCGTGGGCTCTGGCGGTCGCTGCAGCGCCTGGCCGCCGGGCGACAGGGGGGGGGCGAAGGAGACGGCTCTCGCACGGCTCCCGCCGTTCAGCTCGACGGCGCCCCCAGCTCGGCCCGGACGTCTCCCGCCACCGGCAGCCGTAGAACGAAGGCCCCCGCCACGTAGGCAAGGTCACCGCCGTGGGCCCGGGCCAGGCCCCGGGCGATGGGCAGCCCGAGGCCCGACCCGCCCCGGTTGTCCAGGCTCACGAAGCGCTCGAAGACTTGTTCCTCCATACCCGGCATCACGCCGCGGCCGTCGTCGGCCACCCGCACCTCCACCGCGCCGTCTCCGGTCGCCAGCGTCACGGTGACCCGCCGGCGGGCGTGGCGGCGCGCGTTGTCGAGCAGGTTGGCCACGATCTCCCGCACGGCGTCCGCGTCGAGCGCCGGTTGCTCGAGGAGATCGGCCGCCTCGACGGCGATGTCGAGGTCGGGGGCCAGCACCCTCGCCCGGTCGGCCTCGTCGCAGCACAGCGCCACCAGGTCGCACGCCGTGGGCATGAGCTCCTCGCCCTGGTCCAGGCGGGCCATCTTGAGCAGGCCGGTCATGAGGCGTGAGGCGCGGGAGGTCTCCCGCACCATGTCGGCCAGCAGCCGGTCCCGCTCGGAGGGCGCCGGGCCCCGCAACAGGGTCTCGGCGCACGCCCGGATCCCCGCCATGGGCGTGCGCAGCTGGTGAGCGGCGTCGGCCAGGAAGCGCCGGCTTCGGGCATCCGACGCCCTGGCCTCCCCCAGGGCCGTCTCCAGGGCCACGAGAGTGGAGTCGAGCGTGGACGCCAGCCAGCGCTGCTCGGTGATGTTCCGGGCGATGCTCGACGCGCCGATCACGGTCCCGGCGTCGTCGCGTATCGGCGAGACGGTGAGGGAGATCTCGATGGGCGGACCGTGCTTGGGGAGCCGGATGGTCTCGTGGTGGGGCACACCCTGGCCCCGGCGGACCGTGGCGAGGGCCTGCTCGACCTCGGCGTGGCGTTCGGGCGGGACCAGGACGGTGATGTGCCGGCCCACGACCTCGGGGGGCGTGTAGCCGTACATTCGCTCGGCGCCCCGGTTCCAGCTCACGATGGTGCCGTCGAGGTCCTTGCCGATGATGGCGTCGTCCGAGGAGTCGACGATGGCGGCCAGGCGGTAGCGCGCCTCCTCGGCCTTCCGGCGCTCGCTCATGTCGTGGACGAAGGCATTGATCGTCCGGTCGCCGCCCTCGCCGGTGGCCCACATGATCAGCTCGGCGACGAAGATCGAGCCGTCCCTCCGCAGGGCGAGCGTCTCCAGACGCCGGCCTCGCCGGCGACGCTCCCCGGTGATGGCCACCTGCTGGAGGCGACCTCGGTGCTCGTCACGCAGCTCGGACGGGAAGAGTGCCTCGAAGGCGTCCCGGCCCATCGCCTCGTCCCTGGTCAAGCCGAACACCCGCTCGGCGCCGTCGTTCCACTCCACGATGCGTCCGTCGAGGTCGACGGCCACGAAGGCGTCGGTGGCCGTGTCGATGATCTTGCGTGAGCGCTCCTCCATGTGCCGGCTGCGGGCTGCCGCCTCCCGGGCCTCGTGGATGCTCGCCTCCAAGGCGTCGAGCATCTCGTCGTAGGCCGCCGCCATCTGCCCGATGCGGGTGTGCGGGCGGTCCGGGTGGAGCCGCTCGCCCCGCTCGCCGGCCGCCGCCCGCCGTGCCGCCGCCGCCATGGTCTCCAGCGGTCGCAGGGCCACCCGGGCCACCCGGAACAGCAGGAGGGTGGCCAGGGCCAGCCCGGCCACGGTACCGATTGCCTCGAGCGCCACCAGCCGGCGAAGCGCCTTGTCCACCCCGCCGCGGCGGGCCTCGACGACGACCCGGGTGCCGTCGGCCAGCGTGATGCCCCGGGTGACGAGCGGCTGGCGGGGATCGTCGCCGGTGGGCGCCAGGTTGTCGCCCAGCCGCGGGGAGGGAGGCTGGGCCCGGTACGTGCGGCCGTTGCCGGCGTGGACGGTGGCGCGCACCCCCAGCTCGGTGAGGCGGGCGGCCAGCTGCTGCGGCGTGCGCCCCGCCGCCTCGTCCCGCACCAGGGCGGCCCGCTCGGCCAGCACGCTGTCGAGGGTGGCATCGAGGCTCGATTTCAAGTTGAGGTACACGAAGGCGTCGACGGCCAGTAGCACGACGGCAATCACCGCCACCCCCGCGGCCACCACCCGGACCCGCAGCGACGGGGTCTTCACGGCGCCCGTAGCACGTAGCCCATGCCGCGCACGGTGTGCACGACCCGGGGGCCGTGGGCCTCGAGCTTGCGGCGCAAGGCGCTCATGTGGACCTCCACGAGATTGGCGTCGTAGGCGTCGAAGCCCCACACCTGGGTGAGCAGCTGGATCTTCGACAGCACCTGCCCGGGGTGCTGGGCCAGCATGGCCAGCAACTCGTACTCCGTTCGGGTGAGGTCGAGCTTCTGACCGCCTCGCATCACCACCCGGGCGCCCTCGTCGATAACCACGTCGCCCACCTGGCGCACCGCCGACGCCAGCCGGCCGGCCCGGCGCAGCAGGGCCTGCACCCGGGCCAACAGCTCGGCCATGGAGAACGGCTTCACCAGGTAGTCGTCGGCGCCGGCCTCGAAACCGGCCAGGCGGTCGTCAAGTCCGTCGGCCGCGGTCAGGAACAGCAGCGGCAGGTCGCTCGACGCCCGCAGCATGCGGGCCATGGCGTAGCCGTCGGGGCCGACGGGCAGGCGCACGTCGAGCACGGCCAGGTCGGGCCGGAAGGTGTCGGCCACGTCCTGGAGACGTGCGCCGTCGGGCTCGGCCCGCACCTCGTAGCCCTCGCTCCGCAGGGCCACGTCGAGGGCCGAGCGGATCGGGTCGTCGTCCTCCACCACCAGAACTCGCGCCTTCTGGTTGGACATCCGCACATTGTGGCCTGCGAGAGAAACGGTCGGATGACTTAGGCGCGTTGCGCCCCATTCATGGCGGTTCCTGGCCCGCCTTCAGCAACTCTTCACGATCACACGCATAGGTACAACCCGCGCCGCCGACACAGCTCCCTCGAGATGATGTTCGTCCGTTTCGACGACTACCTGGAGCTGCCCGACCGGATCTTCAGCAAACCTTCAGCCGCTTCTTCATACGGTCTTCAGCTTGGACCCCATAACTAGTCCTCGTGAGTACGGGCGAACAGATCAACGGGGAGACCGCAATGACGCGTGCCAAGACCTCAGGCCACTCCACGTGGGGCAACGGGGGGCCGAACGCCACACCACCGGCCAGAGGTGGAGGAGAAGGGAGGCGAGGGTCCCTCGCCTCCCTTCTGCCCGTTTCCGGGGCCCTGCGACGGGGAACCCGCGCCTCGGTCGCTTTGGTGCTGGCCCTCGCGGTCATAGTCGCCAATGCTCAGCTCGCCTCGGCCGACGTCGTCACCAACGACCTCACGGTTGCGGGCAGCGCCACAATCACCGCTGGAGGGAAGACCACCGTCGGATACCAGGTCCTCGAGTCGCCCGGCAACTCCGATGGCCAGAGAGGCTGCAACGCGGCCGACGGAAGCGCTCTGTCCGTGACTGTCGCCGTCCCGACGGGTGCGAGCGCCGCCTCGGCGTCGTTCACGCCGGGGACGACGAAGCTGACGTTCACCTCGTGCAGCGTCTACCAGTACGTCGAGTTCTCCTCCAACACCCCAGGGAGCTACAGCATCACCCACACGCTCAGCGACTCGAACTCCTCTGGTGGCTACACCAACAGTGCCAACTTCACTCTCACGGTCAACCCCGCCCCGATCACGAACACCGCGCCCAAGGTCTCGGTGACGGGGGTCGTGCACGGGACGTCGTACGAGTTCGGGAACGTGCCAGCCGCCAACTGCAAGGTGGAGGACAAGGAGGACGGAACGAAGGAGTTCGCCGCCAGCCTGGACCTGATCACCGGCGCCAGGGCCGCCGATGGCCTGGGCAGCCAGACCGCCACCTGCAACTACACCGACGCCGGTGGGCTCTCCGCCAGCGCGTCGGCCACCTACAGCATCGTCGACACGACCCCGCCCGCCGTCACCGTTCCCAAGGATGTCACCGCGGAGGCGACCTCGGCGTCCGGGGCGGCCGTGACCTACACCGGCGCCAGCGCCCTTGACGCCGTCGACGGGACCATCGTGCCGACGTGCACGCCGGCCTCGGGTTCGACCTTCAAGCTCGGCGCCACCACCGTCACCTGCGAAGCCAGGGACAAAGCCGGCAACCTCGGGAGCAAGGCGTTTGCCGTCAACGTGAAGGACACCACGGCCCCGTCAGTTGACGTCCCCGACAACCTCGTCGAGGAGGCCACCTCCTCGGCCGGCGCGAAGGTGACCTTCACCGTCGCCGCCACTGACCTTGTCAGCGGCTCGCTCACTCCGTCGTGCATGCCCGCCTCGGGCTCGACCTTCGCCTTCGGCACGACCACGGTGACCTGCAAGGCCACCGACGGCGCCGGGAACACGGGCACCAACAGTTTCGACATCAAAGTGCAGGACTCCACCAAGCCCGACGTCACCGTTCCCAAGGACATCATCATCGAGGCCACCTCGGCTTCCGGCGCCGTGGTCACCTACTCGGGTGTCAGCGCGCACGACACGGTCGACGGCGCCGTGACGCCCACCTGTGACAAGGCCTCCGGCGCCACCTACGGCCTCGGCGAGCACACCGTCACCTGCAAGGCCACGGACAGCTCCAACAACACCGGCACCAACTCCTTCACCATCACGGTGAAGGACACCACCGCACCGGTCGTCACCGTCCCTGGCAACATCACCGCCGAGGCCACGTCGGCGCTCGGCGCCGCGGTGAACTTCAGCGTGAGCGCCAGCGACGCCGTCAGCGGCTCGCCCAAGGTCAAGTGCACGAGAGGGACGGGCCCGAACGCCACGGTGGAGTCGGGTGCCAGCTTCGCCCTGGGCACCACCACGGTGACCTGCTCCGCGACCGACGGCGCCGGCAACACCGGAACGAAGATGTTCACGGTCACCGTGCAGGACACGACGACGCCGGTCGTCACCGTCCCCGCCGACATCACCGCCGAGGCGACCTCCGACAAGGGCGCACCCGTCGAGTACAGCATCGACGACGCCACCGACGCCGTGAGCGGCGCGATCACTCCGGCCTGCACAAAGGCGTCCGGGACGGTCTTCGCCCTGGGCACGACGACGGTGACCTGTTCGGCGACCGACGGCTCGGGCAACACGGGCACCACGAGCTTCGAGGTGACCGTTCGGGACACCACGCCTCCCGTGGTGCAGGCCCCGGCCAACGTCGTGGAGGAGGCCACCTCGGCTGACGGTGCCCACGTGAAGTACACCGGCGAGAAGGCCACGGACGCCGTGACGCTGAACCCGGTCGTCTCCTGCACGCCAAAGTCAGAGAGCCTGTTCCCCCTCGGCTCCACGACCGTCACCTGCTCGGCCACCGACGGTGCCGGGAACCTCGGCACCGACACCTTCATCGTGAAGGTGCAGGACAGCACGAAGCCGGACGTGGTGGTCCCGGCCGACCAGACCGTCGAGGCCACCTCGGCGCTCGGCGCGGTGGTCAGCTACATGGGCGTCAGCGCCTCCGACCTGGTCGACGGGCCTCTCACCGCGACGTGCGACAAGAAGTCCGGCGACAGGTATCCGCTCGGCGCGACCACGGTCACGTGCTCGGCGACGGACAAGGCTGGCAACAACGGGAGCAACTCCTTCACCATCACCGTGAAGGACACGACCGCCCCGGTGGTCAGCGTGCCCGCCAACATCGCAGCCACCGCCAACTCGGCGGCTGGCGCCGTGGTGAGCTACGCCAGCGCCACCGCCATCGACACAGTCAGCGGCACCGTTCCTGCAGCCTGTGACATCGTCTCCGGAAGCAGCTTCGGTCCGGGCGTCACCACCGTGACCTGCAAGGCCACCGACGCCGCCGGCAACGTCGGCCAGAAGAGCTTCACCGTCACCGTCACCTACAACTGGTCGAATTTCCTCCAGCCCATCAACGCTGACGGCAGTTCGATATTCAAGCTGGGCAGCACCGTCCCCGTGAAGTTCAAGCTGGGCGGTGCCAGCGCTCCCGTCACGAACCTGGCCGCACATCTGAGCTACCGCAAGGTGACCAGCGGCGTGCTCGGGAGCGAGATGGAGGCAGCCTCGACCGCAGCGGCCGACTCCGGCAACACCTTCCGGTTCGACGCCACCTCCGGCCAGTACATCTTCAACCTGTCGAGCAAGGCGCTCACGGGTGGCGATGGCACCTACGAACTGCGTGTCGACATGGGCGACGGTGTGACGA
>DATLFQ010000160.1:0-13747 GCA_035540915.1 Acidimicrobiales bacterium | reverse complement strand
ACGGTGGCCGGCGTGGTGACGGTCGCCGAGCCGGAGCCCGGCGGCGGCCCGGTCCCCGCAGTCCGCGCCGGCCTGGCCGCCGTGGAGGGGGCGGGGCCGGTCTCGGTCGTGCTGGTCCTGGCCGCCGACCTGCCCCTGTTGCGGACGGACCACCTGGCACGCCTGGTCGTCGCCGTCGACGCAGGGGGCGCGCCGGCCGCTGCGGCGGGCGACAGCGCCGGCCGCCCGGTCCCGCTCCTCGCCGCCTACCGGGCCCCGGTGCTCGCCGAGCGGGTGGCCCACCTCGGGCCGGACCCGGCGGGCGTAGCCGCCCGCAGCCTCCTGCCCGCAGACACGGTCACGATCGACCTGGGCGACGCGGCCCTCAACGTCAACACCCCGGCCGACCTGGCCCGGGCGCGCGCCTGGCCTATCGAGTAGATAGCGGGCCGGAACGGCCCGCTATCCACTCGAAGGTACGGGTACCGAGGCACGGGCCGAGTGACGGCCGGCCTCCACGACGGCGAACCGCTCGGCCGCCCCACCGGCCAGGACGGCGGCGGCGCCGACGAGGGCCAGGGGGCGCCGGGCCGGACGGGGGCCGGCCAGCGCCAGGGCGGTGGCGCCCGCAACCAGCAGCGCGGTGGCGGCCGACGCCAGGCGACCCTCGTGATGGAGCGCCTCCTCACCGAGTCGGCGCTTCATCGAGTGGGAGGCGCCCAGCGTCCCGAGCGAGCCCAGCACCGCCAACCGCCGGGCGGGGCCGGCCGAGCCCACCGGCGTGAGGACCACCGAGGCGGCACCGGCGGTGGCCGCCGCCGTGGCGGCGAACACCGTCGGGAGCTGGCGGTGGGCGCCGTGCCAGGCCGGGACGGCGGTGTCGCCGACCAGGACCGCGGTGTAGGTCGCCATCACGGGCCCCAGGCCGCCGGCCACGATCTCCAGCATCCGGCCCACGCGGGGCAGGCGGCCGAGCCACTCGCAGGCGGCCGCCCCGCCGAGCGCGGGCGCGAACGCCGTCAGCACCCAGGTCCCGACGCTCATGGGGGAGGTCACCTTGGCCACCCGCCACATGTTGATGAAGCGGTCCGGGCGGCCGAGGTCGGCGATCAGCAGGGGCGGGCTGGCCACCACGCCGAGGGCGCCCGCCATCAGCGCCGCCCGGCGCAGCGGCCGGTTCCCGGCCCACCGGGTACCGAGGGCGAGCGTCGCCGACGCCCCCGCCAGCCCCCCGGTGAAGAGATACGCCGGCACCTCCCACTTCCACACCGGCTCCTTCAGCACCGCCCGCCCGTAGTACCCGCCCGGCGGCGCCGCACCCTCCGAAGGTGGTGTCGTATCGCGTGCCCCAGCGCGCGATATGGCACCAAGTTGCCCGGGGGGGTCGGGTTGGCCAAGGCCCACCGGCGTCACCGGCGGCTCCCGAGGAAGGCCGTGGCGATGCCGGCGACGAGGGCGGCGGCGCCCGCGGCGGCCGCCCGCCACATTGCCGGCAAATCGCGGGTGGTGGCCACCGGGAAGGGGGGGAGGCCGTAGACGGCCGGCTCGTCCAGGAGGAGGAAGAAGGCCCCGGTCCCGCCGACGCCGTCGCTCTCCTCGGCGCCGTACAGGCGTGCCCCGGGCTCGCCGGCCGCCCGCACCGCCTCGACCCGGGCACCAGCCCGGGCCCGCAGCTCGTCCAGCGGGCCGAACTGGATGGACGCCGTCGGGCAGGCCTTGGCGCAGGCCGGCTCCTGGCCGTCGCGCAGGCGGTCGTAGCACAAGGTGCACTTCCAGGCCCGCCCGTCGCCCCGACGCTGGTCGATGACGCCGAACGGGCAGGCCGGCACGCAGTAGCCGCAGCCGTTGCACACGTCCTGCTGCACGACCACCGTCCCGAACTCGGTGCGGAACAGCGAGCCGGTCGGGCACACGTCCAGGCAGGCCGCCTCCGTACAGTGCTTGCAGACGTCCGAACTCATGAGCCAGCGCAGCCCGCCTCCGTCGGTGGGCTGCTCGACGAAGGCGACGTGGCGCCAGCTGTCCGAGCCCAGTGCACCGGTGTTGTCGTACGACGTGGCCAGGAAGTCGAGCCCGTCGGCCGGGAGCTGGTTCCACTCCTTGCAGGCCACCTCGCAGGCCTTGCAGCCGATGCACACCGAGGTGTCGGTGAAGAACCCCATCCGAGGCCGGCGGTCGAGGTGACCGGCCATGTCGGCCGGACCGGTGATCGTCACGGGCGGGAGCGGCGCCCGGGCCGGATGTCGCAGGTCGCCGCCTTCACCTCCTGGATGTGGACATTGGGGTCGAGGGCCAGCCCGAACAGGTCGTTGGCCACGTCACCGGTGGACAGGCCGCTCCAGCCCCAGTGGTAGGGCAGCCCGACCTGGTGGAGCGGGCGGCCCTGCACCAGGAGCGGAGCCAGCCGGTCGGTGACCAGGACCCGGGCCTCGACCTCGGCCCGGGCGGTGGCGATGGTCGCCCAGCCGCCGTTGGCCAGGCCCCGCTCGGCGGCCAGCTGCGGGCTGACCTCGCAGAACAGCTCGGGCTGCAGCTCGGCCAGGTAGGGCAGGGTCCGGCTCATCGCGCCGGCGGTGTGGTGCTCGGTCAGCCGGTAGGTGGTCAGGACGAAGGGGTGGCGCCCGTCGTTGTCCGTGAGGCCTCGCCGCCGGTGGACCTGGCGGACCGGGTTGGCCTGCTGCGCGTACAGCGGGTTCGTCACCGGCGACTCGTGCGGTTCGTAGTGGGCCGGCAGCGGCCCGTCGACCAGGCCGACCGGCGCGTACAGCCAGCCGCGCCCGTCGGGCTGGTTCACGAAGGGTTCGTCGCCCCGCAGTGCCTCCTCCGCAACCGCGTCGGGGCCGGGCCGGTAGCCGGGCTCCTTGGCCAGCGGGAAGTCGGGCACGTCCACCCCGGTCCAGCGCCCGGCGTCCTCGTCCCACCAGACGTAGCGCTTGCGCTCGGACCACGGCCGGCCCTGCGGATCGGCCGACGCCCGGTTGTAGAGGATGCGCTGGTTGCCCGGCCAGGCCCAGCCCCAGTCCGGCGCCACCCAGTGCTGGTCCTGGCCGGGCCGGCGCCGGGCCGTCTGGTTGACGCCCCCGGCGAAGCACCCGCTGTAGATCCAGCAGCCGCAGGCGGTCGACCCGTCGGCTGCCAGCTCGTCGGGGCCGATCAGCGGCCGGCCGTCCGCCGCCCGGCCGTTGATCTCGGCCAGCACCGCCTCGGCGTCGGGCTCGGCGTGGCGGCCGTGGACGGGGTAGTCCCAGGTGAGCGCCAGCACCGGGCGGTCCCGCGCCTCGGCGGACGTGGCCAGCTTCTCCCGCACGATGCGGCCCAGGTGGTACGCGAACCACAGGTCCGACCGGCAGTCGCCGGGCGGCTCGACCGCCTGGTGGTGCCACTGGAGGAGCCGCTGGGTGTTGGTGAAGCTGCCGTCCTTCTCGGTGTGGGCGGCCGCCGGCAGCAGGAACACCTCGGTGGCGATGTCGGCGGTCCGCAGCTCACCCCGGGCGATCTCGGGCGAGTCCCGCCAGAAGGTGGCCGTCTCCACCTCGGCCAGATCGCGGACCACCAGCCACTGCAGCTCGGCCAGGGCCCGCCGCTGCAGGCGACCTGCGGCCGAGCCCACCGCCGGGTTCTCGCCCAGGACGAAGAACCCCTCGACACGGCCGTCGGCCATGTCCACGGTGGTCCGGTAGGTGGAGTGGTCCCCGGTGATGCGGGGCAGCCAGTCGAAGCAGAAGTCGTTCTCCGGACTGGCCTCGCCACCCCACCAGGCCCGCAGGAGGCTGACCAGGTAGGCGTCCATCCGACCCCAGGCGCCGGCCTGCGCCCGGTGGGCGCCCAGGTAGGCGGCGAGGTCCGGCGTGCTGGCTGCATGCGCCATGGGCAGGTACCCCGGCAGGATGTTGTAGAGGGTCGGGATGTCGGTGGAGCCCTGGATGCCGGCGTGGCCCCGCAGGGCGAGGATGCCGCCGCCCGGGCGGCCGATGTTGCCGAGCAGCAGCTGCACGATGGCGGCCGTGCGGATGTACTGGGCGCCCACGCTGTGCTGGGTCCAGCCCACCGAGTAGACGAAGGCGGTCGTCCGCTCGCGCCCCGAGTTGGCGCAGATCGTGCCGGCCACCTCGGTGAAGACCTCGGCCGGGACGCCGCACAGCTCCTCGACCAGCGCCGCGGTGTAGCGGGCGTAGTGGCGCTTCAGCACCTGGTACACGCAGCGGGGGTGCTGGAGCGTCGGGTCGGCGGGCGGGGCGTCGCGCCCGCTCAACCGGCGCCCCTCGTCGACGGCCTCGCCGGTGGGCGCCCGGCCGGCCGGCCCGGCCGAGGGCGGCGGCGTCGTCGACTCGTACCGCCACGACGCCGGGTCGTACGCGCCCGCCTCGGGGTCGAAGCCCGAGAACAGGCCGTCGAGGTCCTCGGGGCCGGCGTAGTCCTCCGACAAGATGGCCGCGGCGTTCGTGTAGGAGACCACGTAGTCGCGGAAGTCCAGGCCGTTGGTGAGGACGTGGTTGACCAGCGCGCCGAGGAAGACGATGTCGCTGCCGGCCCGGATCGGCACGTGACGGGTGGCCATGGCGCTGGTGCGGGTGAAGCGCGGGTCGATGTGGAGCACCGGCGCACCCCGCTCCCGGGCCTCCATCACCCACTGGAAGCCGACCGGGTGGCACTCGGCCATGTTCGACCCCATGATCACGATGCAGTCGGCGTTGGCCAGGTCCTGCTGGAAGGTGGTGGCGCCGCCCCGGCCGAGAGAGGTCCCCAGACCGGGGACGGTGGACGAGTGTCAGATGCGGGCCTGGTTCTCGATCTGGATGGCGCCGAGCGCGGTGTAGAGCTTCTTGAGGAGGTAGTTCTCCTCGTTGTCCAGCGTGGCGCCGCCCAGGCTGGCGAACCCGAGGGTGCGGCGCAGCAGGGCGCCGCTCGACGGGTCCCGCTCCTGCCACGTCCGGGCCCGGGTGGCGATCAGTCGGTCGGCAATCATCTCCATGGCCCGATCCAGCGGGAGGTCCTCCCACTCGGTGCCGTGCGGCCGGCGGTAGCGCACCCGCTGCAGCCGGTGCGGCCCCGTCACCAGCTGGGTGGACGCAGATCCCTTGGGGCACAGGCGCCCCCGGGAGATGGGGCTGTCCGGGTCGCCCTCGATCTGGGTGACCGCGCCGTCGCGCACGTAGACCAGCTGGCCGCAGCCCACGGCGCAGTACGGGCACACCGAGCCGACCACCTCGTCGGCCTGAGTGGTCCGGGCCTTCAGTCCGGCCGAGCGCGGCGACCGGGCCGCCCACCCCAGGCCCCTCGGGTCCCCCCGGAACTGGCGCAACAGCGGCCAGGAGGAGAGACCCACGGCAGCGAACCTACCGTGGCGCGGTGAAGCATGAAGTCATGCGCATCTCCGGCCCGGACCGCAGGCGGGCCTGGGACGCGCTGGCCGTCGAGGAGCCGCTGGAGGTCCAGCTCGGTGGCCAGCCATACCAGGTCACCATGCGGACGCCGGGGCACGACGCCGAACTAGTGGCCGGGCTGTTGCTCAGCGAGGGGATCGTCACGGCCCTCGCCGACATCGTGGCCATGCGGGCCGGCCGCGCTCCCGCCGTGGCGCCCGGCACCGACGGCTTCAACGTCACCGACGTGTCCCTCTCCCCCGCCGCCGCCGCCCGGGCCGCGGCCCGGGGCACCCGCCGCGTGGCCACCACGTCGGCGTGCGGGCTGTGCGGCACCACCAGTCTGGCCGAGCTGCTCGGCGGCCACCCCAACCTCGACGGTGACGGGCTGCACGTCGCGCCGGAGGTCCTGGCGACCCTGCCGGGCTCGCTGCGGGCCGCCCAAGCGGGGTTCGAGCGCACCGGCGGCAGCCATGCGGCGGGCCTGTTCGACGCCGGTGGGCGGCTGGTGTGCGCCCGCGAGGACGTCGGGCGCCACAACGCCTTCGACAAGGTGCTCGGGTGGGCCCTGCTGGACGGCCGCCTGCCGCTGCGGGGTCACGTCCTGCTGGCGTCCGGGCGGGCCAGCCTGGAGCTGGTGCACAAGGCGGTGACGGCCGGCGTGCCCGTCCTGGCCGCCGTGTCGGCCCCGTCCAGCGCGGCGGTCGAGCTGGCCGCCGCCACCGGGCTCACGCTGGTCGGCTTCCTGCGCGGCGACACCATGAACGTCTACGCCGGCGCGGATCGGCTCACCCCGGGCTAGGAGGCGGGCTTCTCGACAGGAGCGGCCGGGGCGGCCGCCGGCCACATCTGACCGGCCTGGGCGACCGCCGCCGCGTCGCTGTGGCGCTGCATGGCGTGGGCCAGGGCCGCGGTCACGGCCCGGCTGGCCAGCGGCCGCATGCGCTCCAGGGTCTCGGTGATGCGGCGCAGGTCGCCGGCGGGCATGCCGGCGTCGACGAAGGGCTGCCACACGTGCTCGACGAACAGGTCGACGAAGCCGGCGGCCAGCTCGTCGGTGGCCCGGGCGATGGCGGCCGCGTTGTCCAGCACGGCGTCGATGGGCACGCCGTCGGCCACCAGCTGGACGCCGGTGGCGAACAGGGCCGGACTCGGGGCGACGAAGCCGTCCCCGTCGGGCACCACGATCCCCAGCCCGACAGCCCGGGCCAGCGCCTCGGAACTGCCGTCGGGGAAGGCGGCCGCCAGCTGTTCGAGGGACAGCCGGGCCGGGGCCTCGTCGGCGAACGGCGCCGACAACGCCTCCTCGAAGCCGAGCACGTCGCCCAGGCTGCGGCGGGCGGCCCACGCCTCGACCAGCTCACGGATGGCGGTGAGCGGGTAGCCCCGCTTCAGCATCGACAGCACCAGCCGCAGCCGCTGCAGGTGGTCGTCGGTGTAGAGGCCGCGCCGGCCCTCGCGCCGCGGCGGGGGCAGGAGGCCCCGCTCCTGGTAGAGGCGGACGTTGCGGACCGAGGTGCCGGCCCGCCGGGCCAGCTCGTCGACCGAGAACCCCTCCTCCGTCACGATCCGAACCATACCGCCCTTGACTGTGCCAGTGTTCGATGGCACAGTCAAGGGTGTTCGGGTCGTGCCCGACACGAGAGGAGCCGCTTCCCATGCGCCAGTACTCCACCGACCACTGGGTCTACGTCGCATCCCCGCTCTTCCTCTACGGCATCGTGGTCCTGGGCCTGGCCGCCATGGGCGACGCCAAGGGGGAGCGGAACCTCGTCAAGGCGTTCTTCGGCTCGATCTCCTCGAGCCTGGCGCGGTTCACCGGCGTCCCCGGATGGTCGATGGCGGGAGCGCTGACCGGGCTCACCGCGGCCGGCATCGCCCTGCTCGGCCTGTACTGGGACGTCGCCTGGCACATCGACAACGGGCGCGACAAGGAACTCTTCACGCCGTCGCACACGATGATCCTGATCGGGCTCAACGGGCTCGTCTTCGCCGCCGCCATCGCCATCATCTTCGCCACGCTCGAGCGGTCCAACGCCGGGTTCCGCTTCGGCGGGCTGCAGATCCCCTGGTCCGCGGTGGTGATGGGGGCGCTCGGCATCGGCGCCGTGGTGGCCTTCCCCCTGGACGACCTGTGGCATAGGGCCTACGGCGTCGACGTCACGCTGTGGAGCCCGACCCACCTGCAGCTGGTGGCCGGCGGCTCGCTCGGCCCCATGGCCATGTGGCTGATGATTCGCGAGGGCCGGCGCGACGCCGGAGCGGGCGACTCGCCCACCATCTTGGGCAAGGCCATCGAGGTCCTGTGCTTCGGCGCCATCCTCACCGGGCTGTCGACCTTCCAGGGCGAGTTCGACTTCGGGATGCCGCAGTTCCAGGCGCTGTACCACCCGTTGCTGATCGTGACCGCCGCGGGCATCGCCCTGGTCGCCGCCCGCATCGCCCTCGGCGCCGGCGGCGCACTGCTGGCCTCCATGACGTTCCTCATCCTGCGGGGCATCGTCGCCCTGCTGCTCGGCGGGCCGCTCAACCACACCGTGCCCCGGTTCCCCCTCTACCTGGCCGCCGCACTCGGCGTCGAGGCGGTGGCCTGGGCCCTCGGCACCGACCGCCGGATGCGCTTCGCCCTGGCCTCGGGCGCCGCGGTGGCCACCGTCGGCCTGGCCGCCGAGCTGGCCTACATCGACCTGTCGGGCTGGGGGCCGGTGTCCCGCAACGGCCTTCCCGTGGCGCTGGCCCTGGCGCTGGTGACGGCGGCAGCCGCCGCAGTGATCGGGGCCGGGCTGGCCCAGGGGTCCGACGACGCCGACGACGATCGCCGCGGCGTGCCGGCCGCCGCCCTGGGCGCGGCCGGGCTGGTGCTCGTGGTCGCCATGGCACTGCCCCTGCCGCGCGACGTCGGCGAGGTCGACGCCGTCATCAGCCTGGACCGCGCCGGCGACGAGGCGGTGGTCACCGTCCAGCTCGACCCGCCGACCGCGGCCGATCGGGCCACGCTCTTCGGCGTGGTCTCCTGGCAGGGGGGCGGCCGGGTCAGCGCCGAGTTCGACGAGATCGGCCCCGGTCGCTACCGCACCACCAAGGCCGTGCCCGTGACGGGGACCTGGAAGACGATGGTGGGGCTGCAGCGGGGCTCAGAGGTGATGGCGGCGCCGGTGTACCTGCCGGCCGACCCCGAGATCGGCGCTTCCGAGGTCCCGGCCCTGGCCGAGCGCACGGTGGCGTTCTCCCGCAACACCGACATCCTGTTGCGCGAGCAGACCGACGGCCCGGCCTGGCCGGCCCTGGCGGCCTACGCCGGCGTGGGGATCGTGGCCTCGGTGTGGGTCGGCCTGCTGGCCCTGGCCGTGGTACGGGTGCGGTCGGCCACCCCGCCCCGGCCGGCGGCTGCGGCCCCCCGGCCCCCGGCGCCCGGCGGCTGGGTGCCGCGGCACATTCCGGCCTGAGCGACGGGGGGGCCGCCAGGGTCTGGGAAGCTGGGGGCATGGACCGCAGCATCCAGGACCCCGAGGAGACCAGCGCCGACGCCGCGGCGGCAGCAGTCCCACCGGCCCCCCCTGACCGCATGCCCAAGCTCTCGTCCGAACGGTTGCGGGAGGAGCACGCCCGCACGCTGGCCTCGCCCCGCCGGCGCTACGGCCCGGCAGCCCGCTTCCTGTTCGCCCTGCTGGACCTGCTCTACGGTCGGGCCCGCACGCTGTCGAAGTTCAAGGTGCTCGAGGTCGTCGCCCGGGTCCCCTACCAGGCGTGGGAGCACGTGGCCTACGTCGCCGTCACCCACCGCTACTCGCGGCCGGCCTTCGCCCGGCGCATCTTCGAGCGGGTCGACGAGAGCCGCCACCAGCAGGACAACGAACAGTGGCACCTGCTGATCCTCGAGGAGCTGGTGGAGGAGTCCCAGCACCGGGAGGGCTTCCTGCGGTTCCGGCTCGTCCCCCAGATCCTGGCCTTCACCTACTACCACCTGTCGTGGGTCCTCTACGCGGTGAAGCCGTCGTGGAGCTACGGCATGAACGCGGACTTCGAGGACCACGCAGAGCACGAGTACGCCCTGTTCGTCCAGGAGCACCCCGAGCTGGAGGACGTCCCCTACGAGGGCCAGTTCGCCGCCGAGTACGGGCGTTTCGCGTCGCAGGCGGACCTGTTCCGCCAGATCGGGCACGACGAGCGGGTCCACAAGCAGGAGAGCCTCGACCGGATGAGCGAGGCCCGCTTCGTCTAGGCCGGCCCACCCTCCGGCGCCAGGGGACGGCCGGTGCGCCGGGCCCAGTCCTCGATGTCGGCCAGCTCCCACACGGGCCCCGAGGCCAGCTCCATCAGTGGCTCGGGAAAGTCGCCCGCGGCGGCCAGCTCGCCGACCTCCTCGTCGCCGAGGCCGAGCAGTAGGGCCAGCTCCCGGGCGCCGACGTACTCCATGCCCATCACGGCCGGCCATGGTAGAGGGGGATGCGCCGGGGTCGACGGGTTTGGCGGCCCCCGAGGCGCGGAACGAACCAGGGGCCCGAGCATTCAACGAGGAGGTCCGCATGCCCGACCGTCCGGACGGGATCGGCAACGCCGAGATGGAAGCGCAGGACGCGCAGCTCCTTCCGGCGCGCGAAGCGCTGTCCAGCCTGAGCGCCGATCCTCTGTCGGCCACCGCCGGCCTCGACGCGCTGCTCGACGCGGGCCTGCCCGGCGACGTCGCCGCGGTGGAGGAGCCCATCGCCATCGGGCCGTACCCGGGTGAGCCTCCCGAGGCCATCGGGCCGTACCCGGCGCCCGACACCATGGTCATCCCGGGCGAGCCGTCGGAGAGCGAGCCGGGCGGGTTCGTCGGGGACGCCAGCAGCGGCGAGCCGACGTCCGTCGACCCGACCGGGCCAGCCGGCGCCTGAGCCGGCCGGCGTCAGATTGCGGCCCGAGCGGCCCGGGGTACACGCAGGCAAGCGACGACAAGGAGCCACCATGGGACAGCCCGCGACCTTTGCCCGCACACTCTCGGAAATCGGTCTCGCCGCGTGGTTCGGCGGCTCCCTCATGGGCGCGATCGGCGTCAACGGCGCGGCCGCCGAGGTCGACCGGCCGGACCAGCGAGCCAGGGTTGCCAACGCCGGTTGGAGCCGGTGGACACCGGTCAACTTCGCCGCGATCGGCGCCCACCTGGCAGGGTCCGTGCTGCTCACCACGGCCAACAAGGGCCGCCTGGCCGGGCAGCGGAACGTCATGACGACGGCTGCGGTGAAGACGGCGGTCACCGCCGGGGCGCTCGCCGCCACCGGCTGGGCCCGGGCGCTCGGCCAGAAGATGATGCAGGCGGGCGACGTCGCCGTCGAGGGCGGCACCACCCCGTCGGACCAGACCCCGCCCGACGTGGCGGCGGTGCAGCGGAAGCTGAACGGCCTGCAGTGGGCGATCCCCGCGCTCACCGGCACCCTCATCGTGATGGACGCGCTCATGGGCGAGCAGCAGCGGCCGAAGCAGGTCGCATCCGGCATGGTGCAGCGCATACTCCCCGATCGCCTGGCCGCCTGACGGCCCGGCGCAGCGGCCCGGCGCCCCCGCACACGGGCAGGCCGGGTCCGGTGGCGCATCCTGGGGAACTCCCCGACCACGTGTGCGCCCGGGTCTGCACCGAGGACGCCGGGGCGCCATGACCGTCGGGTCGCCGACGACGGCGCAGTGCAGGGCCTAGTCGAGCGGGCGGCGGCGCTGGTGCGCACCCTCACCGCGATCGAGGATCAGAGCGACCACTCGATGGGGCGCTCGGGCCGGTAGGCGCAGAAGCGGCCCGTGCGGATGGAGCGATCGAGGTGGGCAGCCAGCTCGGGATGCAGGACCGCCAGCCGCTTGAGCGAGTTGCGGATCCGCTGAGTGACAGCTTTGCGCGCCCGTTCCGCCGGTTCGGTCCCGGCGCGGGCTCGGCCCCCGAGGCCGAGTGCGGTGGCCAACTCGCTGGCGATGGCGTCCATCTCGGCCCGTGCGGCCCCGGCCCGCGCCATGTCGGCGTCGGCTTCCGCCTCCTCCAGCTCATCTCGGAGATCGACCAACCGCGCTCGGTAGGCAGCCCGACCTCGATCGTCCAGCAGGAGGTCGGTCGAGCCTCGCCGGAGCACCGCCGTTCGAGTGTTCACGTCTGCAGGTGCCGTCGGCGGATCGGTCCCGGCGATGAGATCCGCGACGTGCAGCTCCTGGCCTGAATGCGCCAGAAGCGTGGCGATGTCACGGAGCCCCTTGCTGTCGGCGACCCGAACGGTCCTCCCGCCATAGACGAGGGTCCAGTAGTCGCCGTCGAGCCGGAACACGTTCCCCGACTCGGGCCGCCGGGTCGACGGTTCGGAGAACGACGCACGCCGGTTCATCCCCAACGACTGGTAGAGCGTGGCCGCCTCCTCTCGCGCCGCGCGCCCGGCCCGGTCGTCGCCGAGCGACACGAGCGAGGAACCGAGGTCCTCGAGTGTCTGGGCGACGAGCGCCGACGCGCCGCACGCCCGGTGCACCTCGAGAGCCTCATCGAACCAGGCGGTTGCATCGGCGCGCCGACCCAGGACGGTGGCGACGATGCCGAGGGGCCGTGCCATGGACCCGTAACACGCGGCGCCGATGGCATCCACCGCGAAGCGCGCGCCATGGGGCCGGATCAGTTCGTCGAGGCACTCGGCCGCAGCCGTGTGGCCGAGCAAACCGCACGTCTCGGCGGCATACGTCATCGCCGCCAGCCACACTGCGTCACGGGGAAGCTCGGCGAAACGGCTCGCGACGAACCGGTCGAGCGCTGCCCCGGCCTGCACCGGATGAAGCTGCGGCGTGACGAGTGCGACCCAGAAGTCCTCGCCGTAGACGCCGTCCGCCAGCGCGAGCTGCTGGCGGAGGCGGTCAGCGGCTCGCTGGACCCGCCCTTGTGCCCGCAGCGTGTTCCAGGCCAGCACGTCGGCGTTCAGCGCGGCGTTGTGGCTCCCGGCCCGACGGCCGATGGCGGCGGCATCACGCTGGTGCGCCCAGACCGCGTCGAGCCGCCCGTCCATCAACGCCCGCATGCCTCGCCACAGCGGGACGTACCACTGGTAGAGAGGCTGGCCGATGCCGTCGGCGACCGATCGGTAGCGCTCGATCTCGCCGTCGACACCGGCGATGTCCCCGCTCTCGAGGAGCGCGATGACGCGGTTGCGGCGCCCGAGAAGCTCGATGCCCCGATCCCCGACGAGCTGTGCGAGCCGGCTGATCTCGGTGGCCGCCTCCCGCCGCCCGGCGACGTGTTCAGGCCCCGCCGTGGCGTCACATCGAGCAGCCAGGGCGTACGCCAGCGCGCGCGGGTCGTCGACGGCCCGCGCCATGCCGGTTGCCTCTTCGGCCAGCTGAAGCCGTCTGGGGCCCGGTTCGGCAAAGGTGAGAGCGACGGACAGCCGAGCGAGCGCCAAGGCGCGCAGCGCCGAGGGCTCGGGTGGCAACGCGGCCATCGCTTCCTCGAGAAGCGCGACCTGCGCGTGGTCGAAGAGGCGAACTTCGAACCCGTCGAGGCCCGAGCCGAGCCCGAGCGCGGCGCAGGCGAGGCTCTCGGGGTCATGTGCCTTGCGCGCGTGGTCCGCTCCTGACACGAACGCCTCGCGCGCGCCGGCCATGTCGCCGCTGCGAAGCGACGCGTCGCCGAGCCCGAGAAGCACGTGGATGCGGCGCGACATGTCCGCCCCGGGGAGTTCGAGCGCCGAGAGCGCGTTCCGGAAGTGCCCGGCCGCGTCCTCGTAGGCGAACTGCTCGGCGGCGCGGTGCCCTGCTCGTTCGGCGTACAGCGCCGCCTTGCCGTCCTCGACCGCCGATGACCCGGCGAGAAAGTGGTGGGCGAGCTCGGCGAGCGCCGGCTCCGGACCGTCAGCGGCTTCCAGCGCTTCGGCGACAGCCCGGTGCGCTTGCGCCCGGTCCGGCAAGGTCAGCTGGTCGTAGAGGACGTCACGGATGAGGGAATGCGTGAACGCGAACGCGATGCCGCCGCGGTCGACGACGAGATGCGCTCGGGTGGCGGCATCGAGGGCGGCGAGGACACCGGTCCGTGTCGTGCGGGCTGCGGACTCGACGAGGCGCACGGCGAACTCCTCGCCGACCACCGCAGCGGCTCGCAGGACCTCGACGGCGCCGGGCGGGATGTGCGCCAGCCGTCGTTCGAGCAGAGCTCGAATGGTGGCCGGCAGCGACCGGTGGTGGTCGAGTCGGCTGGGATCGGCGGCGACCAGGCGGGCGAGTTCACGGACGAAGAGCGGATTCCCACCGGACCTGCCATGGATCTCGGCGACGAACTGCGGCGCGATGTCGGTGCCGACGATCTGTGCCATCAACGATTCGACCGCCGGACGCTCCAAGCCGCCGAGATGCAGCGTCGGAACCGCCCGCGCCACCTCGACGAGCGCACCGGCGACGTCACCGGGCAGTACCTC
>DATLFQ010000159.1:0-25483 GCA_035540915.1 Acidimicrobiales bacterium | reverse complement strand
GGCCAGGCGGATGGCGCCGGTGGAGCCCTGGAAGCGGGCGTCGCCGAAGGCGAAGACGCCGCCGTCCGAGGCGACCAGCCAGTAGCCGTTGCCGCTCGGCGAGCGCGACATGCCGACGACGGGCTGGGCCAGGCGGGTGGCACCGGTGGAGCCCAGGAACCGGGCGTCGCCGAAGGCGAAGATGCCGCCGTCCGACGCCACCAGCCAGTAGCCGTCCCCACTGGGGCTGGCCGCCATGCCGACAACCGGGCGGGCCAGGCGGGTGGCGCCGGTCGAGCCGAGGAAGCGGGCGTCGCCGAAGGCGAAGATCCCGCCGTCGGCCGCCACCAGCCAGTAGCCCCGGCCGGAGGGCGTCGCCGCCATGGCGACGATCGGCGAGTTCAGGCGGAGGCTGCCCGTCGACCCGTGGAACGCCGCGTCGCCGAAGGCGAACACGCCACCGTCCGACGCCACCAGCCAGTACCCGTTGCCGCTCGGGGTGGTCGCCATGGCGCCCACCGGGCGGGCCAGGCGCAGGGCGCCGGTCGACCCCAGGAAACGGGCGTCGCCGAAGGCGAACACACCGCCGTCTCCGGCGACCAGCCAGTAGCCGCGCCGGGAGGGCGTTGGCGCCATGCCGACGATGGGCGAGTTGAGCCGCTGGGCGCCGGTCGACCCGACGAACGGCGCGCCGCCGAAGGCGAAGACGCCGCCGTCGGACGCCACGCTCCAGTAACCCTGGCCGAGCTCGAGGACGTACAGCCCCGAGTTCACGTCGGTGACGACGACATGGCTGTCGGTCAGCGCGACGCCCCGCACCAGGGCCTTGGCCGGCAGCGTGCCCGACCCCGTCGGGTCGGCGGTATCCGGCGGGAGGAACGAGCCGATCTCGGTGGGAGTGGGCGTCGACAGGTCGAGCACCCGCAGCCCGTCGGAGTTCCAGGCGGCGTAGGCCCGCGACCCCCGGGTGACGGTCCGCTCCACGGCGTAGATCCCGGCGTCGGGTGGCGGGAAGGCGCGTGAGCGGGCGGTCTGGAAGACGCCGCGGGATGTCGGCGCGCGGGCGTCGGTGATGTCCAGGACTCGCAGCCCGCCCCACTCACCGGGCTGGTCCACCATGGCACCGGTGACCGGCTGCCCGCCCGAGCAGGCGCCGCCGGTCACCGAGGGGCACAGCGTCGAGCGCAGCGCGTCGGCGTCGGGCCGCTCGATGATGACGGCGGGGATGTCCAGCCCGCGAGGGTCGCCGTCGGGGGAGAACGAGGGCGGTGCTGCGGTATCGGCGAAGATGACGCCGAGCGCACCGGCTTCCTGCGCCCGCCCGACGCGGTCGGAGAACGAGCAGATGCCGGCGGACAGGCCGGGCTGCAGGGCGGTGACTGGGTTGCGGTCGATCAGGGCGATGCGGCCCCGGGGGTCACCGAGGTAGGGGTCGGCAGTGGTGATGCTGCCGGCGACCGGGCAGCCGCGCCCCACGTAGGTGATCGGTGCCGACAGCCGCTGCGAGGGGCGGCGCCAGAGCTGGGCGGTGCCGTCGGGGTCGAGTGCGGAGAACACCGCCTGGCAGGCGAATTTGGAACCGGCGATGGCGGCCGGGCCGTCGAGGCGCACGCTGGTGGTGGTCGGGACCCAGTCGGCCTCCGACAGGAGGGCGAGCCGGCGACCGCCCACCTCGGCGGCGGACGCGTGGGACGCCTGGGCCTCCACGGCGCGGTCGTCCGGATAGGCGATGCGAGCCAGCGTGGACGGCGCCGCAGGGTTGGACAGGTCGACGTTGAAGAGGCCCTGGTCGAGGTAGGCGAGGAGCGCCCGGGTGCCGTCGGCGTAGGCGGTGGCGCTGCTCCCGGCGAAGAACGGCCGGCAGCCGTTGTTGGACGAGAACCCGGTCGGGCGCTCGTCGAGCGACAGGTACGAACCCACCTGCGTGGGCGCCCGCGGGTCGGTGGCGTCGACCACCCGCAGCTCGCCGGAGGGCAGGGTGGGGCCGCCCCGGAAGACCGACAGCGACAGGACCCGCCCGTCGGGCCGCTGGGCCAGAGAGACCGACCACTGGTTGGATGCGCACCGGGCGCCCGAGGTCGGGGAGCAGGGCGGCGCATCGGGGGCGACGTTGTCGGCGTTGGCCTGGTAGCGGCCCAGGAAGGCCGGCGCCGCCGGGTTCGTCACGTCGTAGTAGGCGACGCCGCGCTCGGCCGTGCCGCCGGCCGCGTTGCAGTTGACGAGGGCCACCGCGGCCAGGTCGCCCGTGAAGGAGGGCGTGCGCACCCGCAGCGCGTCGACGTCGGGGCTCACCACGCCGGGCGCGAGCGCGATGGTGGACGCCACCCGGGGCCGGGTTGGGTCGGACAGGTCGACCACCTTCACGGCGACGTCCGGGCACGGGATCGGGTTGGCGATGCCGGCCACGAAGGCGGCACTGGCCAGCTGGCCGGCGGCGACGACGCCGGTCGTGCCGACGACGGCCACGTCGCCGTTCAGGCCGCCGCCCCCGAGGTCGCTGAAGCCCATCTGGCGCAGGGCCTGCGCCGGGTTCGGTGCGGCCACGACCGGCGCGGTCTGCGCGGCGGCCGGGACCGCGCTCCCTGCGATCAGCGCGGCCCCCGGTGCAAGGGCCGCCAGCACCGTCGCCAGCGTCCTCGCCCATCCCCTGCCGAACCGTGCCGTCATGTCGCCGACTCCTCTGTCTCGTGGTTCTCGTACGCGGATGGAACGCCAGGGCGTGCGCGATTGGCCCCAGGCTCTTAAGGGCGGCCGGGCGGCCCGCGGTCAGGTTCGGGGCGTCACCGGACCGAGGCGATGCCGACCATGGGGCGGGCCAGGCGGATGGCGCCGGTGGAGCCCTGGAAGCGGGCGTCGCCGAAGGCGAAGACGCCGCCGTCCGAGGCGACCAGCCAGTAGCCGTTGCCGCTCGGCGAGCGCGACATGCCGACGACCGGCTGGGCCAGGCGGGTGGCACCGGTGGAGCCCAGGAACCGGGCGTCGCCGAAGGCGAAGATGCCGCCGTCGGAAGCCACCAGCCAGTACCCGTTGCCCGACGGCGTGGATGCCATGCCGACGACCGGGCGGGCCAGGCGGATGGCGCCGGTGGAGCCGAGGAACCGCGCGTCGCCGAAGGCGAAGACGCCGCCGTCGGAGGCCACCAGCCGGTAGCCGTTGCCGCTGGGCGAGGCGGCGATGCCGACGATGGGCCGGGCCAGCCGGGTGGCCCCGGTCGACCCGAGGAAGCGGGCATCGCCGAAGGCGAACACGCCGCCGTCGGAAGCCACCAGCCAGTACCCGTTGCCGGTCGGCGTGGGTGCCATGCCGACGATCGGTTGGTTGAGGCGCATGTCGCCGGTGGAGCCGAGGAATCGCGCGTCGCCGAAGGCGAACACCCCGCCGTCGGAGGCGACCAGCCAGTAGCCGTTGCCCGACGGCGTCGGCGCCATGCCCACGACCGGGCGGGCCAGGCGCAGCCCGCCCGTCGAGCCCAGGAACTTGGCGTCGCCGAAGGCGAACACGCCGCCGTCGGAGGCAACGCTCCAGTAGGAGCCGCCTGCCGCGCCGCGGGTCACCTCGAAGCGCAGGACGTACAGCCCGGCGTTGATGTCGCTGACCACGACGTGGCCCGAGGAGGGGCCGTCGGGGATGACGTCGACCCCGGTGACCAGGGCCCGGTCGGGCCACGACCGTCCGCGCTGCAGGCTGCCGGTTGCGCCGGCCCGGTCGGTCGGCCCCGCTCCCGCACCGGGCGAGGGGTCGGCCACGTCGGGCGGGACGAAGGCGGCCACCTCCCGCGGCTTGGCCGGGTCGCTCACGTCGAGCACCCGCAGGCCGTCGGAGAGCCAGGTCGTGAACAGGACGTCGCTGGCGAACGGCTCGCTGAGGCGAGGCCCGTAGAGGCCGTCGTTCGGTGGTGGCCACACCGTCGAGTTCGGGCTGCGGTACAGGCCGGCCTCCCGGGGCGGGTTGGCCGAGAAGTCGAGCAGGCGCTGCGCGCCCCACTCGCCCTTGTCGTCTCTGAGGAGGGCCGACAGGCCGCCGGGGACGACCGTGAACGAATCGACGAACGCAGTGCCGGCCGCACCGGCTCCGGTCCACTCGAACTTGACGGCACCCCGAACTGCGCCGGCCGGCGCGGTGACCGTCCTGGTCTGGCGGGCGCGGGGGGTGACTGCGGACAGCGAGGCGATCTCGCTCTCGGGCAGCGGCTGGCCGGCGGCGTCGAACCAGCCGACGGCGGTGCGGAACGTCCCGGCCGTGTGGGACTCGACCTGGACCGTGGCGCCCACCTCGTAGGGTTGACCGGAGGTCACCGTGAACCGGTTGGCCGTGTTGACCTGGCCGCGAGCCACCGGGTCGGCGGCGTTGGCCACGCTGCGGAACCGGACGAAGTCGGTCCGCGTCGGTGGGGCGGTGCACGAGGCCGCCCCGGCCGGGCAGCGGACCACCCAGCCGCCGCCGCCGTAGGCGCCGTTGCCGGCGCTGCCGTCGAGCGTGAAGGCGGTCGGCGAGGTGACCGTGACCGTGAACGTGCCGTTGGCGGCGGTGTTGCCGAGGACCCCGGCGACCGCCACACGGTCGCCGGTGGCCAGCCCGTGGGCGCTGCCGGTGACGGCGATGGGCGAGGCGTTGGTGGCCCCGGCGACCGAGGACGCCAGCGGTGCGGTGCCGACGTTGGTCGACGTGGTGCGCTCCCAGGTGGTGGGGAACGCCAGGCTGGCGGCCGGCAGGGCGGTGGGCACCAGCTGCATGCGGGTCATGGCGTCGGTCGGGATCACTGCGGTCGGCTGCGCCGCGTTCCCACCCGCCGGGCCGTTGTTGGCCGACTGGAGCGTGTTGGTCCCGCCGTTCTGGAGCACGGCGGTGGCCCCGGCGGCGATGGCCCGCTCGGCCCGCTCGATGGAGCTGCAGCCGTCGAAGGGGCTGCTGCCGCTGTCCATCAGCGCGATGCGGCCGCGCGGGTCGGCCAGGTACTCGTCGGCCACCTGGTTGGTCGACACGCCGAGCGGCGAGGCGGGGCAGCCCCGGCCCACGTACACCACGTCGCTGGCCAGCTGCTGGCCGGGCAGCTCGTACAGCTTTCGCGCCATGGGCTGCTGGCACATGTCGAAGACCGCATTCGGCTCGCCTGGTACCCGGACGGTGACCGACGATTTGGCCGGGTCGATGTCGTCCTCGGACAGGGCCACCAGCAGCCGCCCGTCGGTCGAGGTGAACGGCGCCACGTCGGCCGCGTTGACCTCCACGTCCCGGTCGATCGGGTAGTCGAACTTGGCGGGAGTCGGGTTGAACCGCGGCGGCTCGCTGCCCGGCACGAACTTCGGCAGGTTGTCGAGGTCCAGCTTGAACACCGCCGAGGTGGTGTTGCCCTCGAAGACGCTGGAGCCGTCGTAGAACGAGAGGATTGCGCTGTTGCCGTCCGGCGTCGGGGCCGCCGCCCGGCCCGCCAGGAACTTCCGGCAGCCGCTCAGGGTGTCCTGGCCGATCGCCACCGGCGGGAACGTGTCCAGTTGCACCGGGTTGCGCGGGTCGGTGACGTCGAGCAGGCGGAAGTCGCCGAAGAACGACACGCCGCCCGAGTTGCCGATGCTGAACGGGGTGGTGGCGACGGCGAAGACCCGGTTGCCCCGGGTGAACATGCGGACGTCCTCGAAGATGCCCCAGGCACCGGTGGCGGCCTGCTGGCCCGGGCAGGTCGGGTTGCAGTTCGGGTTGGGCACGAGTTCGGGGTCGTAGGCGCCGAGCCGCGTGGGGGCGGCGGGGTTCGAGACGTCCCAGAACTCGATGCGGGCGCCGTTGAAGAAACTGGGCTCGCAGCGCTGGGTGGCGATGGCCAGCACGTCGCCGGTGAAGGCCGAGGTCGCGAACGACAGGGCGTCGACGGCTCCGGCGCTGACCGAGACGTTCTTGAGCCGGAGCCCGCGGCGGGCGTTGCCGACCGGGCCGGTCACGGCGCCCTTGGTGTCCTCGATGTCGATGATCGAGCGGATGGCCGGCCGGGCCGGGTTGGACAGGTCGACCACCTTGACCCCGCCGTAGTCGGTGCAGACGCGACCCGAGGTGCTCTGGGCGCCGTGGAACAGGGCACCGCCGCCGACGTAGGCGACGTTCTTGAGGGTGGCCACGTCGCCGTTCTGGCCACGGGGGCGGACCTGCCCGTCCAGGCCGGGCGAGGCCAGGTTGGTGCTCCCGACGAGGCTGAGCGCGACGGAGGTCACCCCGCCGGCCGCCTGCGGGTTCGTCGCCGCGGGCGGCGGCACCGACGCCTGGCCGAGGGCCGGTGACCCGTAGGGTGCGCCGGCCGCCAGGCCGGCTTGGGCGATGGCCAGCAGCGCCAGGAACCCGAGCCTGCGTCGAATGACCTGCCTCATGTCGCCCCCCGTCGGTCGCCAACTGCCGGCGACAAACTAGGGACCGGGGTGCACCACCGCAATAGGTGCGTTGCTACTGGGGCGCCGGCGTCACTTCCCGGCGCGGCGCTGCCAGCGCGTCGCCTTCAGCATCTTCTTGTGCTTCTTCTTGCGCATGCGCTTGCGGCGCTTCTTGATCAGCGAACCCATGAGGGGCGCCAGGGTAGCTGCGAGCGGGCCGACCTGGCGAGACGGCGCGGACCGCCTCGGGTACCGTGAGCCGGTGCCGGGGGATCGCGTCCGGTGCCCCCGGTGCCGGGAGGCGGCCGCCGACGACGCAGCCTGGTGCTCCCGGTGCGGCGCCGCGCTCGCCGGCGAGGTCCTGGTCATCGAGCCGCCGAACGCTCGGGACGCGCCGCCGGTGGGCCATCCGGGCGGCTCCGCGCCGAGCGGCCCGCGCCATCGCCGCCGCCGACGGGTCGACCGCCGGACCGTCGCCGGGGGCGTCGCCCTCGCGGTCGTGGCGGCGGTCGTTGCGGTCGTCGGCCCGTGGCGGGAGGGCGAAGGGGGAACGGCCGCCGGGCCCACGTCCACCACCGCGAGGTCGCGCGGCGCCGCCACGTCACGACCTTCCACGACCACGACGGCCATCCCTCCGGTGTTCCTCACCGAGCGCACCGGCGGCGTGCGGCTGGTCCTGGCCCGCGGCGGCGCGGTGGACGTCGTCGACTTGGACGCCAACACCGTCTCGCGTCACGAGGTTGCCGACCTCCCGGCGCAGAACCGCCAGGAGTTCTTCCCGACCGCCGGCCTGGCCCGGCGGGGGGACCACCTCGTGTTCCAGGGCTCGGACGCGACGTTCGCGGTGCCGCTCGACTTCTCCCGCCCGCCCCGGCGCCTGGCCGAGTCGGCGCTCTTCCTGCCGTCGGCGGTCGAGGACCGCGTGTGGCTGATCTCGCGCCAGGGTGACGGCACCCCCCTCGCTCGGGAGTTCGACACCTCGGGTGCCGCCACGAGCCCCGGCGCGGCCGTGCCGCCCGACTGGACGCCGCACTTCGCGGTGGACGGCGGGCTGGTGCTCAGCCGGGGCGACCGCTTCCAGGTCTGGGACCCGGCCAGCGGGCGGGCCAGGTTCCTGTCCGAGCCGGGGGCGGGGATCGTGGCGGCCGGCGGATCCACTGTCGCCTGGCGCTTCTACTGCGAGGGGCCGTTCTGCCCGATCCACCTGACCGACCTGCGCACGGGCCGGGACCGGGCCGTCTACGTCGGCCATTTCGGGGGCGCCCCCGAGGGTGCGGTTTTCAGCCCCGACGGGCGCACGCTGGCCACATTCGTCATCGAGCGGTCGGGCGACGAGCCCCGCCCGGCGCTCGCCCTCCTCGACGTCGCCACCGGCACGGTCCGGCTCGCCGCCCGTGGCGGAGACTACGGCCAGCTGTCGTGGTCGGCGTCGGGGGCCTGGTTGTTCGCCCTGGGGTTCTCGGACGGTCCTCCCGGTATCCGGGCCTACCGGGCCGACCTCCCGACCGGCCTCCCGGCCGGCCTCCCCGTCGAGCTGGGCGACCGGGCCAGCGGCTTCTCGCTCCTGGCGTGGTGACGCGAGGCGGCGACGTGGCGTTCGGGGCATCGGGGGGTAGGGGGACCTCCTGGAGGCCTGGGGCGTCGAGGCGGCCGGCGGCGGGCACGGCGGCGAAAGCGGCATCCGGGGATGCTCACCGAGGGCCAGCTGGCCGAGTGGCGGTCGGCGCAAGCCAAGCGGCTGGCGTCGCGGATCATCGAGACGCAGCGGGCCGAGATCAACGGGATGACGAGCCTGCTCACCGTGCCCTGAGTCCGGTGCGAAGGCATCGCCTTCGGGGTCGGCGAGCGGGCTCCGGCGGTACCCTCGGACGGGCAGTCGGGGGTCGTCCAACGGTAGGACACCGGATTTTGGCTCCGGGAATGGGGGTTCGAGCCCTCCCCCCCGAGCATTGAGCCGGTGACCCGCGGCTGCCCGCGGTAGAAAGGGCTGGTGGTTCGTCCGCTGTCCGCCGTGGTGCTGGCCGCCGGGGAGGGGACGCGGATGAGGTCGGCCCGGCCCAAGCCGCTGCACCTGCTGTGCGGCCGCCCCATGGTGCTGCACGTGATCGACGCCCTGGCCGAGCTGGACGTCGACCGGGTGGTGGTGGTCGTCGGGCACGGGGCCGAGCGGGTCACCAAGACGCTGGTGGACAGCGGCCCGGGCGTCATCGTCGACTTCGTGGAGCAGCGGGTCCAGCGGGGGACCGGCGACGCCGTCTCGGTGGCGCTGACCGCCTTTCCCGAGGAGGAGAGCGACGAGGACGGGGACATCGTCGTGCTGCCCGGCGACACGCCGCTGCTGCGCCCGCCCACCCTGGCCGCCCTGGTCCGGGAGCACCGCGCCGCCAACGCCGCCGCGGGGGTTCTGACCGCCCGGGTGGCCGACCCGACCGGCTACGGCCGGGTGGTGCGGGACAAGCACGGGAGGGTGGCCCGCGTCGTCGAGCAGGCCGACGCCGACGCCGACGAGCTGGCCATCGACGAGATCAACACCTCGGTGTACTGCTTCAGGCGCAGCGTGCTGGCCCCGGCCCTGCGCCGGCTGCGACCCGAGAACGCCCAGGGCGAGTACTACCTGACCGACGTGGTGGAGGTGCTCCACGACGCCGGCTACACCGTGGTGTCCACGCAGGCGGACGACCCCATGGAGGTCGCCGGCGTGAACGACCGGGCCCAGCTGGCGGTGGCCGAGGCCGAGCTGCGCGACCGCACCAACGAGCGGTGGATGCGCCGGGGCGTCACCATGCTGGACCCCGAACGCACCTACATCGACGCCAGCGTCATCCTCGCCGCCGACGTGACGCTGTTCCCCGGCACCATCCTGCAGGGATCCACCGCCGTGGGCGCCGGAGCCGAGATCGGGCCGGACACCCGGTTGGTGGACTGCGTGGTGGGCGACGGCGCAGTCGTGGAGCAGACGGTGGGCCGCCGGGCCGAGATCGGGGCCGGTGCCCGGGTGGGGCCGTTCGCGGCACTGGCCGCCGGTGCCCGGGTGGCACCGCACGCGGTGACGGGGCCCTTCTTCAGCGGGGAGCCGGACCACTGATGGAGCTCGTGCCCCGCAAGCGGTTCGAGATGTACTCCGGCCGGTGCCACCCGGACCTGGCCGAGGAGATCGCCCGCCACCTGGGTGTGTCGCTGGGCAACCCGAACCTCAAGAGCTATCCGAACGGCGAGGTCTACTGCCGCTACGACGAGTCGGTCCGCGGCGCCGACGTCTTCATCATCCAGACCCACGCCGACCAGGTGAACCGCTCGATCATGGAGCAGTGCATCATGATCGACGCCGCCCGGCGGGCCTCGGCCAAGCGCATCACCGCCGTCTGCCCCTACTACGGCTACTCCCGCCAGGACCGCAAGGCGGCCGGCCGGGAGCCGATCACCGCCCGCCTGGTGGCCGACATGCTCGCCGTCGCCGGCGCCGACCGCATGGTGAGCGTGGACCTCCACTCGGGCCAGATCCAGGGCTTCTTCAACGGGCCGGTGGACCACCTCACCGCCATGCCGGTGCTGGTGGGCTACCTGGCCGAGTCCGGCCCGCCCGACCCCGTCGTGGTGACGCCCGACGAGGGCCGGGCCAAGGTCGCCACCCGGGTCGCCCTGCACCTCGACGCCGACCGGGCCTTCGTGCACAAGCGCCGGGCCGGTGGCCGGGTGGAGACCCTCGGCCTCACCGGTGACGTGGCGGGGCGCAACTGCGTCCTGATCGACGACATGATCGACACCGCCGGCACCATGTGCGCGGCGGCCGAGATCCTCGTCGAGCACGGCGCCAGCGCCGTCTGGGCGATGGCCACCCACGCCGTCCTGTCGGACCCGGCCACCGACCGGCTGAAGAACTCGGCCATCTCGCGGATCGTGGTCACCAACACCGTCCCGGTCCCGCCCGAGAAGCAGCTGGAGAACCTGGAGGTGCTGTCGGTGGCCCGCATCATCGCCGACGCCCTGGACGCCGTCTTCGAGGACACGTCGGTCTCGGAGATCTTCGGCGGCGAGAACCAGGCCTGACCGGCGCTCCAGGTTCGACGCCGGCGGCGGTCACCTAGACTTTCCCGGTGCCCGACATCACTCTCACCGCGGAGACCGGCCGCCGGCCCGGGTCCTCCGACGCCCGCCGCCTGCGGTCCTCCGGCAAGATCCCCGGCGTCGTCTACGGCCATGGCCAGGACCCCCTGCCGGTGGCGGTCGACGCCCGGGAGCTGCGGTCGGTGCTCACCACCGAGGCCGGGCTCAACGCGCTGCTCAACCTGCGGGTGGACGGCACCTCGCATCTCACGCTGGCTCGGGAGATCCAGCGCCACCCGGTGCGCAACACGGTGGTCCACGTGGACTTCCTCGTGGTGAGCCGCGACGAGGTGATCTCCGCCGAGGTGCCCATCGCCCTGACGGGTGAAGCGGTCGAGGTGGAGCGGGCCGACGGCTTGGTCGAGCAGCAGCTGTTCTCGCTGACGGTCCACGCCACGCCCGGGCGCATCCCCAACGCCGTGGAGGTGGACGTGAGCGGTCTGGAGCTGGGCGGCACCATCCGCGTCGGCGACCTGACCCTGCCCGACGGCGTGACGACCGATGTCGACCCCGAGGCCGCCGTGGTGCTGGCCGCGCTGCCGCAGGCGGCGGACACCGGTGACGAGGCGACTGCCGCCGAGCCGGGCGCCGAGGGCGGCGAGGGCTAGCGCCTGCTGCGAGTCCGCACGGGCACGGCCGCCGACCTGCTGGCCGTCGGCCTCGGCAACCCGGGCGCCGAGTACGAGGGCACCCGTCACAACGTCGGCGCCGACGTGGTCGCCGTCCTGGCCGAGCGCCACGGTGGCCGCTTGCGGCGGGCCCGTGAGCGGGCGGCGGTGGCCGAGGTCCGGGCCGGTGGCAAGCGCCTGGCGCTGGCCATCCCCCAGACCTACATGAACGACTCCGGCCTGGCCGTGGCCCCGCTGGTCCGGCGCTTCGGCATCCCGGTCGACGGGCTCGACCGGCTGGTGGTCGTCCACGACGAGCTGGACCTGCCAGTGGGGCGCGTCCGGGTGAAGGTCGGCGGCGGGCTGGCCGGCCACAACGGGCTCAAGTCGGTGAAGGCCCATCTCCACAGCGACGCCTTCTGCCGGGTCCGCATCGGCATCGGCAAGCCGCCCGGCCGCCAGCAGGGCGTCGACCACGTCCTCAAGGCCCCCGGCAAGGCGGAGCGGGCCGAGCTGGCCGTCGCCGTCGCCGAGGCGGCCGACGCCGTGGAGCTGATCCTGGCCGAGGGCCCCGCCGCCGCCATGACCCGCTACAACCAGCGCTGACCGGCCTCGTGTACCGCCGCCCGGCGCGCCCACTGTCCACTCGTTGGCCGCCAAGGCGCGACGACTGCACAAAGATCGAGGGGTGAGTCTCCGGGACCTGCCGCGCCTGCTGCGCGGGGAGCCGGCGCTGGTGGCGGTGGCCGGGCGGCGGGACGCCACCCTGGCCGTGCCCGAGCCGGCCCGGGCCATCGTGCTGGCCGGCCTGGCTGAAGCCAGCGACCGTCACCCGCTGGTGGTGGCGCTGCCCACGGCCACCGACGCCGAGCGCCTGGCCGGCGACCTGCGGGCCTTCCTGGGCGAGGACCAGGTCGACACCTTCCCGGCCTGGGAGACCCTGCCGTTCGAGCGGATGAGCCCCAGCGTCGAGACGATGGGCCGCCGCCTGCGCACCATGTGGCGCCTGCGCTCCCCCGAGCGGATGCCCAAGGTGCTGGTCGCGCCGGTGAAGGCCCTCGTCCAGCGCCTGGGGCCGCACGTCGAGGAGGCCGAGCCCGTCGTCGTGCGGACCGGCGAGGTGCTGGACGCCGAGGACCTGGTGGCCCGGCTGGTCGAGTCCGGCTACCGCCGGGAGTACCAGGTCGAGCACCGGGGCGAGGTCGCCGTGCGGGGCAACATCGTCGACGTCTACCCCTCGACGGCGGACGCCCCCGTGCGGGTCGACCTGTGGGGCGACGAGGTCGACCGCCTCAGCGAGTTCTCGGTGGCCGACCAGCGCTCGACGGTCGACGTGGACTGCGCCGAGATCTTCGGCTGCCGGGAGCTGCGGCCGACCGCCGAGGTGCGCCGGCGGGCGGCTCGCCTGGTGGCGGCCGAACCCTGGGGGCGCGACCACTGGGAGCGCCTGGCCGAGGGCCTGGTGTTCGACGGCATGGAGTCGTGGCTGCCCTGGCTGACCGAGGGCGAGCACCTGCTGCCCGACCTGGTGGGCGCCGACGCACAGGTGCTGCTGCTGGAGCCGCGGCGGATGCGCGACCGGGCCGCCGAGCTGCTCGACGAGGAGGCGGCGCTGGCCGCCAGCCTGGCCACCACCTGGGGCGCGGCCAGCCCGGGCGCCGGCGGTGGCACCGGCTTCCCGCCCCTGCACCTGCCCTTCGACCGCCTGCTGGCTCACACCTCCGCCCCGGTGTGGTCGGTGACCTCCGTGCCCGAGGGCCCCGACGCCCCGGCGGTGGTCGCCACCGGGTGGGACCCGGTGGTCGGCGACGGCGCGCGACTGGCCAAGCAGCTCGGCGACCTGGTGGCCGACCGCTTCACGGTGGTGGTGGCGGCCGACGGCGAGGGCAGCCGGGCCCGCCTGGAGGCGGCACTTCGGGACGAGGGCGTGGTCGGGCTCGACATCGTGGTGCAGCCGCTGGAGCGGGGCTTCGTCCTGCCGTCAGTCAAGCTGGCGGTGCTCTCCGAGAGCGACGTCACCGGTCGCCGCCGGGCCCACCGCCGGCCCCGTCCACGGCAGCGGTCGGCCGAGGGCTTCTTCGACGACCTGGCCCCGGGCGACTACGTCGTGCACCACAGCCACGGCGTGGGCCGCTACGCCGGCATGGTCAAGCGGGCCATCGCCGGCAGCGAACGGGACTACCTGCTGCTGGAGTACCGGGGCGGCGACAAGCTGTACGTGCCGTCGGACCAGATCGACCTGATCCGCCCCTATTCCGGTGGCGAGGCGCCCAGCCTGCACCGCCTGGGGGGCAGCGACTGGCACCGGACCAAGGCCCGGGTCCGCTCGGCCGTGCGGGAGATCGCCCAGGAGCTGGTGATGCTCTACCGGACCCGGCGCACCACGCCGGGTCGGGCCTTCGGCGGCGACACCCCCTGGCAGCTCGAGATGGAGGAGGCGTTCCCCTACACCGAGACGCCCGACCAGGCCAAGGCCATCACCGAGGTGAAGGCCGACATGGAGGAGCCCGTCCCGATGGACCGGCTGGTGTGCGGCGACGTTGGCTTCGGCAAGACCGAGGTGGCCATCCGGGCGGTGTTCAAGGCGGTCCAGGACGGGACCCAGGCAGCGGTGCTGGTTCCCACGACGCTGCTGGCGCAGCAGCACAACGCCACCTTCTCCGACCGCCTGGCCGGTTACCCGGTGCGCGTCGAGGTGCTGTCGCGCTTCCTCACCGGGCCGCAGGCCAAGAAGGTGGTCGACGGGCTGCGCGACGGGAGCGTCGACGTGGTCATCGGCACCCACCGCCTGCTCTCGGCCGACGTCGCCTTCAAGAACCTGGGCCTGCTGGTGGTCGACGAGGAGCAGCGCTTCGGCGTCACCTCCAAGGAAGCCATCAAGCGGCTGCGGGCCGAGGTCGACGTCCTGACCCTCACCGCCACCCCGATCCCGCGGACCCTGGAGATGAGCCTCACCGGCATCCGCGACCTGAGCCTCCTCAACACCCCGCCGGCCGACCGCCAGCCCATCCTCACCTACGTCGGCGAGTACGACGAGCGGGCCGTGGCGGAGTCCATCCGCCGGGAGCTACTGCGGGAGGGCCAGGTCTTCTTCGTGCACAACCGGGTGGCCGACATCGAGCACGTGGCCGCCGGCCTGCGCCAGCTGGTGCCCGAGGCCCGCGTGGCGGTGGCGCACGGCCAGATGGACGAGGGCACCCTGGAGAAGGTGGTGCTCGACTTCTGGGAGGGCGCCTACGACGTCCTGGTCTGCACCACGATCATCGAGTCGGGGATCGACATGCCGACGGTGAACACCTTGGTGGTGGACCGCGCCGACCTGCTCGGCCTCGGCCAGCTCCACCAGCTGCGGGGCCGGGTCGGCCGGGCCGGGCAGCGGGCCTACGCGTACCTGTTCTTCCCCCCCGAGCGGTCGCTGTCCGAGCAGGCCTACGAGCGGCTGAAGACCATCGGCGAGCACACCGAGCTGGGCTCGGGGTTCAAGATCGCCATGCGCGACCTGGAGATCCGCGGCGCCGGCAACCTGCTGGGCGCCAACCAGTCCGGGCACATCGCGGCCGTCGGCTACGACCTCTACGTCCAGATGGTGAGCGAGGCCGTGGCCGAGCTGAAGGGCGAGCAGCCGCGCGAGCCGGCCGAGGTCAAGCTGGACCTGGCGGTCAACGCCTCCCTCCCGCCGGGCTACGTCGAGCGGGAGGACCTGCGCCTGGAGGCCTACCGCCGGCTGGCGTCGGTCACCACCGACGAGGAGGTGGCCGACATCGAGCGGGAGTGGCGCGACCGCTACGGGCCGCCCCCGCCGCCCGCCGTGGCGCTGCTGGACGTGGCCCGGCTGCGGGCCACCGCGCTGCAGACCGGCATCAAGGAGGTCACCGTCGCCCGCGATGTGGCCCGCATCTCGCCGCTGCCCCTGCGCACCAGCCAGCTCATCCGCCTGCGCCGCCTGTTCCCCAAGGCCGTCTACAAGGAGGACACCGCCCAGGTGGTGCTGCCGCTCGTCCGGGGCACCGACCCGGTGGCCGCCATGCGGGCGTTCCTGGAGACGATGGCCTGACGGTCGACGGTCCCCGGCGCGAGCTCAGGGGTCATCGCCGCCCGGTCTCGGCTGTGCCGGACCGTCGGAGCCGGCCGGGTAGGTCAGGAGCGGGACGGCGCCGTCCCAAGCACCAAGAATCGGCTCCACGATCCGCCACGACTCCTCGGCTTCGTCGCCGCGGGTCGACAGGACGGGGTCTCCTTCGATGGCGTCGACCAGAAGCCGGGCGTAGGCGGACAGCTCCTGGGGAGCGAGGGCAAGGCTGATTCGCGCCGGGTCGAGGCAGAAGGGGTCCCCGGCACCGTTGAGTGCGATGTCGATGGCGAGCTGGTCCGGATCCATCGCCAACGTGAGCACGTTCGGGCCGGGTTCGGTGGCTTGCCCGAAGGGCAGCCGCTCGACCGCTCGGAACCGGACGCGGATCTCACGTCGGTTGCGGGCCAGGGCCTTGCCGGTGCGCAGCCGGAAAGGGACGCCACGCCATCGTTCGTTGTCGATGCCGAGGGTGACCGACGCGTACGTCTCGGTGTCGCGGGCAGGGTCCACGCCGGGCTCGTCGGTGTAGTTCGGCACAGCACGGCCGTCGACGGTGCCTGCGCTGTAGCGGGCGCGGACGGTGTGCCGCCGAACGGCATCGTCGTCGACGGTTTCGACCGCGCGGAGAACGGCGACCTTGGCATCGCGCAGCGGTCGTTCCCCGAGACCGCTCGGTCGCTCCATGGCCACGAATGTGAGCAGCTGCAGGAGATGGTTCTGGATCATGTCCCGAAGCGCACCGGTGTGGTCGTAGTAGCCGGCGCGTCCTTCGAGGGCGACCGACTCGTCCCACACGATGTCGACGGAATCGATGTGCTCCGAGCACCACAGCGGCTCGAAGACCCGGTTGGCGAAACGCAGCCCCAGCACGTTCTGCACCGTCTGCTTGCCGAGGAAGTGGTCGATGCGGAAGACGGCCTCCTCGGCGAAGTGCCGGTGCAGGAGCGCGTTGAGCTGGCGAGCCGAGCCGAGGTCGGTGCCGAACGGCTTCTCCACGACGATGCGGCTGCCGGCCGGAAGGTGGCTGACGGCGAGCGCCGAGATGGCCGGCGCGAAGACGAACGGCGGAAGCGCCAGGTAGACGAGCACCGGACCGCTGACGTCGGCGACGGCGGCTCGCAACGCGTCCGCGTCGGTGGCGTCACCGTGGCGATACCGCAGGCGCGCCACGACGTCGTCGCGGACCGTGTCCGGGAGGTCTGGTGCGTGGCGGGAGAGGCGTCCCGCCGCGAAATGCCGGAACCTCTCGTCGTCCCAGTCGTCGCGGCCGACCCCGACGATGTCGAGGCCACCCGGCAGCAGGCCGGCGCTGTGCAGTTCGGCGACGGCGCGTAGCAGGTAGCGGCCGGTGAGGTCGCCGGAGGCGCCGAGAATGACGAGTCGTGCGGCGTTCATCGGCTGGGCGCGGGCGAGCGACTTCCCGGCGGACGGATGCCGGTGGATCTACCCACCGGGCCCTCCCGGAAAGCTGCCGCACGCGCAGAGCGCCGACCGAGGTGCCTTATACTCCCCGACTGGTGTGCCGGGAAGCCTGGTCGGCGATCGTACAGCCGACCCCGCGGAGGCTCCCCCCACGATGCGCCGAACCAGGACAGGCAGGGCTCGCCGTGTCTGACCGACTGACATCACGTTGCCGAGATGGCGTCTCCGCCCGTGGCTGAGGCCACGCCGGGTGCGCCGGCGCCGAGGCCGCGCCACCGCCGACGCCGGACGGCGGCCGCCATCGTCGCCGCGGCGTTGTTGGGGCTGCTGGTGTCCGCTCGGGCGATCGCCCGCCTCTACACCGACTGGCTGTGGTTCGGCTCGTTGGACCTGCGCCCGGTCTGGACGCAGGTGCTCGGCACCAAGATCGGGCTCGCCGTGGTCATGGGAGCGGTGTTCGCCGCGCTCCTCGTCCCGAACCTCCTGCTCGCCCGCCGCGGGACCCGGGTCGTCAGCCGGCCCGACGACCCGGTAGAGATCCTGCGCCGGATCGTCGACCGACGCCCGCTTCTGTCGCACCTGGCGGTCGCGTCGGTGGTCGCGCTGCCGTTCGGCGCGGCGGCTCTCGGCCGGTGGAACGAGTGGATCCTGTTCCGCAATCACGTCGCCTTCGGCGTCGAGGAGCCGCTGTTCGATCACGACGTCGGGTTCTACGTCTTCCAGCTCCCGCTCCTGTCGTTCCTCGTCGACTGGCTGTTCGGGGCGGTCATCGTCATCATCCTCGCGTCCATGGCGGCGCACTACTTCTGGGGCGGCATCCGGGTGGTGACGACCACTGAGCTGCCGAGGATCACGATGACGGGCGTGGCGAAGGCGCATCTGTCGTTGCTCGCCGCAGGGCTCGCACTGGTGAAGACGGGCAACTACTTCCTCGACCGCTACGACCTGACACGTTCGACGCGCGGAGTGGTCCAGGGCGCTTCCTACACCGACGTCACCGCCCAGCTTCCCGCACTCAACCTTCTCATCCTGATCTCGGTTGCGGCCGCCGGTCTGCTCGTGTTCAACATCCGCCGTCGAGGGTGGGTGGTCCCGGCGATCGCGGTCGGGCTCTGGTTCTTCGTGGCGCTCGTCGTCGGGACCGCGTACCCGGCACTTCTGCAGCGGTTCCGCGTCGAGCCGGCGGAGTCCACCCGCGAAGCGAAGTACATCGAGCGCAACATCGGCGCGACGCGGGTGGCCATGGGACTCGACGACATCGAGGTCAGCCCGTTCGCGTACGACGAGGAACTCGCCGCCGAAGGTCTGCGGGACAACGAGGAGACGATCCGCAACGTCCGGCTGTGGGACCCACTGGTCCTCCGGCGGACCTATCAGCGGCTCCAGGAGGTGCGCACCTTCTACCGCTTCACCGACGTCGACATCGACCGCTACATGGTCGACGGTAAGCAGACGCAGATCGTGTTGTCGGCACGGGAGCTGAACCCTGACAGTCTGCCGTCGGACACGTGGGAGAACCGGCGCCTGGCGTTCACGCACGGCTATGGCGCGGTCCTGTCGCCGGCGAACGCAGTGACCTCCGACGGCCAACCTGACTTCCTGGTCAAGAACATCCCCCCGCAGGGGGTGCCGGCGATCACCCAACCCCGGCTCTACCACGGCGAGTCGGTCGGGGGCTATGCCATCGTCAACAGCGGTCGGGACGAGATCGACTACCTCCGAGAAGACGGCACCGCCGTCACGAACCGCTACGACGGCGAGGGCGGTGTGGGCATCGGCTCGGTCCTGCGGCGACTCGCCTTCGCCCTTCGCTTCGGCGACGTCAACCCGCTCGTATCCGGGTTCATGACGTCGGAGTCGCGCGTTCTCTACATGCGCGACATCCGCGACCGGGTCGAGACCATCGCACCCTTCCTCCACTACGACGCCGACCCCTACCCCGTCGTGGTCGACGGCCGGATCACCTGGTTGATGGACGCGTACACGACGAGTTCGTTCTACCCGTACGCCCAGCAGGCGGACAGGTCACGGTTGTCCACCGCCAGCGGGTTGCAGCACGACTTCAACTACATCCGCAACTCCGTCAAGGTCGCGGTCGATGCCTACGACGGCGATGTGACCTTCTACATCGTCGATGACGCCGATCCCATCGCGGCCGCCTACGCGAAGGCGTTTCCCCGCCTGTTCACCGGGGCCGGCGAGGTCCCGGCGGACCTCCGAAACCACTTCCGCTACCCCGAGGACCTCTTCCGGGTGCAGACGAGCATGTGGGGCCGGTACCACATCGGGGATCCCGACGAGTTCTACTCCCAGTCGGACCGGTGGAACATCGCCCAGGATCCCGACCTCGCGGTCGAGGCCCAGAATCCGGCGGTGGCCGGCAGCGCCGAGGAGGCGACTCGGCGGCGGATGGACCCCTACTACCTCCAGATGCGGCTGCCCGGGGAGCGGTCCACGGAGTTTCTGATCCTGCAGCCATTCGTCCCGTTCTCCGACGACGACAGCCGGCGGGAACTGGCCAGCTTCATAATCGCCAAGTCCGATCCCGAGGACTACGGACGTCTCCGCGTGTTCGTGATGCCACGGGACCGGCAGGTCGACGGCCCGGCCATCGTGAGTGCGCGAATGAACCAGGAGCCCGAGGTCAGCCAGCTCATCACGCTCCTCAGTCGAGCGGAGTCCGAGGTGCTCCAGGGCAATCTGCTCGTCCTCCCGATCGAGCAGTCCCTCCTCTACATCCGGCCGCTGTACGTACAGGCGACAGGGGCGAACGCCGTCCCCGAGCTGAAGAAGGTCATCGTCGCGTTCGGCAACCAGATCGCCATCAGCGACACCCTCCAGGGCGCGCTCGCGGCGGTCTTCGGTGACGCCCCCGCCACACTCGAGGAGGGCCTGGGAGAAGGGACGCCTGACAGGGGCGTCGGCGAGGAGGCGGCGCAGCTGCTGGAACGAGCCACTCGGGCGTTCGCCGACGCCGACGCCGCGCTGCTCGACGGCGACGCCGTCGAGCACCTCCGAAAGCTGCAGGAGGGCCGACGCCTCTTCGAGGAGGCGCGCCGGGAGATCCCGATCCCGGGGATCCCCGGTGACGAGGTCATCGGTCGAGAGGGCGCGCCATAGCCTCGACTCGCCGGTTCGTGGCGCGGTCCCAGCGGACGTTGGTGCTCGTCGTCATCGACGAGCCCGGCACCCTTCCGGGACGCTGGTAGCGGGTGCTGCTCGGCCTTCTCGCCTTCCACGCGATCGCCGGCATCGGCGTGGTCAGCGCAGGACGGAGCCTCGGCCGTTGGGGTCTGCTCGTCGGCGGTACGGCGCCCGCGCTCACGATCGGCTGGGCCGCGGCGAACGCGGCCGGGGTGCTCGACGGCGAGGCGATCACCGGGCGAGCCGAGTGGGTCCCCGAACTCGGGCTCGGTCTCGACGTGCGGCTCGATTCGTTCGCCCTCTTGATGGTCGTCCTCGTGGCCGGCATCGGCACGCTGGTGTTCGTCTACGGATGGCACTACTTCGGCTCGTCGGACAAGACCGGCCGAGCGGCGGGGCTGCTCACGTTGTTCGCCGGCTCCATGCTGGGTGTCGTCCTGGCGGACAACCTGCTCCTGCTCTACGTGTGCTGGGAACTCACCTCGATCACGTCGTACCTCCTGATCGGGATCGACGACGCCGAGCCGGAGGCTCGATCCGCCGCGCTGCACGCCCTGCTGGTGACCGGGCTCGGTGGCCTGGCCATGCTGGGAGGATTCGTGTTGATCGGCCAGCAGGCCGGCACGTACCGGATCACCGAGATCGTGGCCGCGCCGCCGACGGGCACGACGGTGGCGGTGGCCGTCGTGCTCGTGTTGATCGGGGCGTTCACGAAGTCGGCTCAGTACCCGTTCCACAGCTGGCTTCCGGCCGCGATGGTGGCGCCGACACCGATCAGCGCCTACCTCCACTCGGCGGCCATGGTCAAAGCGGGCGTGTACCTCGTCGCCCGCCTGGCCCCGGCGTTCGCAGGCGTCGGCGTGTGGCGGCCGCTGGTGGTCACGGTCGGGCTGGTGACGATGCTCGCCGGAGGGCTGCGGGCGTTGCGGCCGTTCGACCTGAAGCAGCTCCTGGCCTTCGGCACGACCAGCCAACTCGGGTTCATGATGGTCCTCGTCGGCATCGGTCAGCCCGAGGCGACAGCGGCCGGGTGCGCGCTGATCCTGGCGCACGGCGTCTTCAAGGCGGCGTTGTTCATGGTGGTGGGAGTGGTCGACCACGAAGCCGGTACACGCGACATCCGCGACCTGCCGCTCCTCGGCAAGGGATGGACCGTGACGCGAGCGGTGGCGCTCGTCAGTGCGGCGTCCATGGCGGCCGTCCCACCGCTCGCCGGCTTCATCGCCAAGGAGGAGGCCTACGGCGCCCTCGTGCACGGCAGCCTGGCCGACCGCGTGGTGCTGGCCGGGATCGTGATCGGCTCGGTGCTGACCGTCGCCTACAGCCTCCGGTTCGCCGCCGCGCTGGTTCGTCCCGACCTGGTCGGCCACGGCGGTACCGAGCGGCCCGGCCTGTCCCACGGCCCGGCCGCCGGCTTCGTGGCTCCGGCCGTTGTCCTGGCCGTGGGGTCAGTGGTTCTCGGGGTCGTGCCAGGGGTGTGGTCCGAGCTGATCGACCAGGCCGCCCGGGCCCTCGACGCGCGGTCGGGCGCACATCTCGCCCTCTGGCACGGCCTCAACGAGCCGCTTGCCCTGTCGCTCGCCACCCTCGGTGCCGGTGCACTGCTGTTCCGGGGCCGGCGGCGAGTGGCGCCGGTCCAGGCACGGCTCGCCCCGGCGATCACCGGGGCCCAGGTCTACGACGGCGCGGTTCGGTCCGTGCTGCTCCTCGCAGCACGGACCACCAGCATCGTCCAGTCCGGGTCGCTGCCGATCTACGCGGCCGTCATACTCGCAACCGCGGCAGTCGTGCCGGGGACGGCGATGCTGTCGGGGAGCTGGTGGCCGGGATGGCCCGATCTGGTCGGCCGGCCCGTCCACGTCCCGATCGCCGCGCTGCTAATCGTCGCGGGCATCGCAGCCACACTGGCCACCCGGCGCTTTGCCGCGGCGCTCCTCCTCGGCGTCGTCGGCTACGGCATGGCCATCCTCTTCGTGGTGCAGGGCGCGCCTGATCTCGCGTTGACCCAGTTCGCCGTCGAGACCCTGTCCGTCGTCGTCTTCCTGCTCGTGCTGCGCCGGTTGCCGGACCGATTCGAGCGACGGAAGCCGGCCGTGGGCCGGCTCGTCCGCCTCGCCGTCTCCGGTGCGGTGGGGGTGTTCGTCGTGATGATGGCCGTCGCGGCCTCCGGCGCCCGCACGGAGCCGCCGGTGTCGCGCGAGATGTCGGAACTGGCCCTGCCCGAGGGCGACGGCAAGAACGTCGTCAACGTGATCCTCGTCGACATCCGCGGCCTCGACACACTGGGCGAGATCACCGTGCTGGTCGCCGCCGGGATCGGCATCGTCGCACTGGCACGCTCCGGCGAGCGGCCCCGGCCCCGCCCGCCGGCCCGGGCGGTGCGGCGCTCCCGGCGAGCGGGGCGATCGTGAACCCCCGCCGGTCACCGATCCTCGACACGACCGTCCGCCTGGTGTTCGACGGCGCGGTCGTGCTGTCGGTCTACCTGCTCTTCGCCGGCCACAACCAGCCCGGGGGCGGCTTCGTCGGCGGGCTCGTCGCGGGGGCGGCGATCGCCCTGCGCTACATCGCCGGCGGCCTCGGCGACGTCCGCTCGATCGTGCCGGCGCCGCCATGGGCCTTCCTCTCGGCGGGACTCGCCCTCGCCGCGGGAACCGCGCTCGCGCCGATGGTCGTCGGGGACGGCCCGCTGGACCAACGGGCGTTCGAATGGGACCTCGCCCTGCTCGGTCACGTGAAGCTTCCCACCGCCACGTTCTTCGACGCCGGTGTGTACCTCATCGTCATCGGCCTCACGCTCATGATCTTCGAGGGGCTCGGCGAGGACTGGGACGAACCCCGTCACATCTCCGGCGAGGGCGGCCCATGACCGTCCTGCTGGCGGTGACCGCAGGGGTGCTGTGCGCGGCCGGGACCTACCTCGTGCTCGGCCGCCAGCTCAGCCGCATCGTCATCGGCATCGGCCTCGTCGGCCACGGCGTCAACGTCCTGGTCATCCTCTCGGGTGGCGACGGCGGCGCCCCCGCTTTCGTGGGCGGCGACCCCGGGACGTTCGCCGACCCGCTGCCGCAGGCGCTCGTCCTCACCGCCATCGTCATCACCTTCGGCGTCATCGCGTTCCTGCTCTCGCTGGCCTTCCGCAGCTGGCGGGTGACGGCCGACGACGAGGTCGAGGACGACGTCGAGGACCGACGGATCGCCCGCGAGGCGACGCACCTCGGTGACGACGGGGTCGACCCGTGACCGCCCTGCTCGCCGGCCCGGTCCTGCTGCCACTGCTGGGGGCCGCGCTGTCCATCGGCGTCGGACGATCCCGGAACGCCCAGCGGCTGATCGGCGTGACGACCCTCGTCGTCGTCGCCGTCTCCAGTGTGATGCTTCTCGTCCGCGTCGACGCCGACGGAGTCGTGTCGGTGCAGGCGGGCGGCTGGGACGCGCCGATCGGCATCAGTCTCGTCGCCGACCGCCTCGCCGCGGTCATGCTCGTGGTCGCGGTGCTGATGCTGCTCGCCGTGCTGATCTACGCCATCGGCCAGCCCGGCGCCGAGGAAGACCACGTCGGCTTCCATCCCGTCTATCTGATACTCACCGCCGGCGTCGCCGCCGCCTTTCTGACCGGCGACCTGTTCAACCTCTTCGTCGCCTTCGAGGTCATGCTGATGGCGAGCTACGTCCTCATCACGCTCGGTGGCCGGGCCGAGCAGGTGCGCAGCGGCATGACCTACGTCGTCATCAGCCTGCTGGCATCGACGTTGTTCCTGCTGGCGATCGCGTTCGTGTACGCATCCACCGGGACGGTGAACCTCGCCGATCTCAGTGCGAAGCTGGCGGACCTGCCGAGCGGGGTTCGCAGCGGCCTCGCGCTGCTCCTCGTCGTCGTCTTCGGTATCAAGTCGGCGATCTTCCCGCTGTTCTTCTGGCTGCCGGACAGCTACCCCACGGCGCCGACGCCGGTCACCGCGGTGTTCGCCGGCCTCCTCACCAAGGTCGGCGTGTACGCACTGTTGCGGACCCAGACGTTGCTCTTCCCCGCCGACACCCGGCCCGGGACGCTGCTGCTCGTCGTGGCCGGCCTCACGATGGTCGTCGGCGTCTTCGGAGCAATCACCCAGAACGACATCAAGAGGATCCTGTCGTTCCACATCGTGAGCCAGATCGGCTACATGATCATGGGACTCGGCCTGTTCACCGTCGCCGGCCTCGCCGGTGCCGTCATCTACATCGTCCACCACATCGTGGTGAAGACGACGCTCTTCCTCGTCGCCGGTCTGATCGAGCAGCGGACCGGTACCGCGCAGCTCGCCGAGCTCAGCGGGCTGCGGCGGCTCGAACCGGCCCTCGCCGTGCTGTTCATCCTCCCCGCGCTCAGCCTCGCCGGAATCCCGCCGTTCTCCGGCTTCGTCGCCAAGCTGGCGCTGGTCGACGCCGGCCTCTCCGCCGGCGCCTACGCGATCGTCGCGGTCAGCCTCGCCGTGAGCCTGCTCACCCTGTTCTCCATGACCAAGATCTGGGCGAACACGTTCTGGGGCCCGAGCCATGACCCCGGCGGGAAACCCATCCTCACCGCGCCGAGGCGAGCGCTCATGGTCGGTTCGACGGCCGGCCTCGTCGTCCTGAGCCTCGCGATCGCCGTCGGTTCGGGGCCGGTCTACAGGTTCTCCGACCGTGCGGCGCACGACCTCATCGACACGAGCGCCTACACGGACGAGGTGCTCCGGCGATGATGCGCGCCGTGCGAGCTGCGGTCCTGGTCATCATCTGGGTCGGCCTCTGGTCGGACGTGTCGGTGGCCAACGTGCTCAGCGGGTTGCTCCTCGCCGGAACGATCGTGCTGGCGTTCGACACCTGGCACGCCGGCGCGGTCGTCATCCGTCCCGTGCACGTCGCCAAATTCACACTTCACTTCCTGTACAAGCTGGTCCAGGCGAGCCTGGTCGTGGCCCGGACCGTCGTCATCCCGCGGCACCGCGTGAACACCGGCATCGTCGCCGTCCCGCTCCGGGGCTGTTCCGACGCTGTGGCCACGCTCGTCGCCGACACGATCAGTCTCACGCCCGGCACCCTCACCCTGGAGGTGCGGCGGGACCCGCTCACACTGTTCATCCATGCCCTCGACGTCCGCAACGTCGAGCAGGTGCAGGGGGACGTCCGCCGCCTCGAGGTACTGGCCATCAAGGCCTTCGGTCCGGCATCCGCCGTCGCCGAGCTCGAGGTGGATGACATGAGGTCCTGGAGGGGGAGATGATCACCGCTGCGACGATTCTGCTCGTCGCGGGAGGCGCGTGCTTCCTGGTCCGGGCCCTGGCCGGCCCGTCACTGGCCGATCGAGTCATCGCCATCGACGGGCTGGTCGTGACGATCGTCGCCGCCACGCTCGTCAACTCGATCGGGACGGGCACCACCTGGTTCCTCGACGTCGCGGTGGTGGCAGCCTTCGTCGGCTTCGTGGGTACGACCGCGGGAGCGCGCTTCGTCGAACGGCGGGGAGGCTGACCCGGTGGACGCTGTTGTCGCGATTTTCACCATCACGGGCGCCACCTTCGTCCTCCTCGCCGGCATCGGAGCCGTCCGCTTCCCGGACGTGTACGCCCGCATGCACGCCGCCACCAAGGCCAGCACGCTCGGCATCGCGCTCGTCGGACTGGCGACCGCCATCACGCTCGACGGCGGTCGAGCCAAGACGCTTCTCGCCGTCGCCTTCATCTTCGTCACCGCCCCGAGTGCCGCGCACCTCGTCGGCCGCGCCGCCTACCGCGCCGAAGGCATCGAGATCGACCTCGCCACCCGGGACGATCTCGCCG
>DATLFQ010000158.1:0-21249 GCA_035540915.1 Acidimicrobiales bacterium | reverse complement strand
GGGCCACCACCGAGGTCGGCCTGCCCCGCCGGCCCGACGGCAAGCTCCACCTGGTGCGCGTCCGCCTGACCGAGGGTCACGACGGACGGCGCCGCGCCGAGGCGGTGGGCGGCCCCGGCTCCCATCTGCTCCACGCCATGGCGTTGGCGAACGGGCTGGCGTTGGTGGCCGACGGCGACGGCATCCCGCCGGGCGGCGCCGTCGAGGTGATGGCGCTCGTATGACCGCGCTCGACGTCCGGTGCCCGATCGGCTAGACCCCGCGCGCATGGCTGAAGACCTGCTCGCCATCCTGCAGGCCCGGGGCATCCCCACGGTGGAGATCGCCGGTTGGCGCGAGGCCGGAGGCCACGACTTCAGGCCCGAGGGGGTGATGGTCCACCACACCGCCGGCCGCGACAGCCTGAGCGACATTCTCAACGGCCGGCCGCTCCCGGGCGGGGGCTTCCTCCCGCCGCCGCTGGCAAACCTCTACATCCCCAAGTCGGGCATCGTTCACATCGTGGCCGCCGGCCGGGCGAATCACACCGGCCCCGGCCCCCCGGTCGTGTTGGAGGACCTCCGCCGGGACGTGGCGCCATCGGGCACGGCGACCGAGCGCGGTTTGGAAGACAAGAAGGGTTTCGGCGCCAACACCTTCGTGTACGGGATCGAGGCCGAGAACCTCGGTACCGACGCCGACCCGTGGCCCGAGGCCCAGCTCGTCGCCTACCACCGGACGGTGGCCGCCCTGTGCGCCCATCACGGCTGGCCAGCCGCACGGGTGATCGGCCACAAGGAGTGGACGAAACGAAAGCCGGTCGATCCGAACCTCTCGATGGCCGACTTCCGCGCCGCCGTAGCCGAACTGCTCACCGACGACTTCCAGGAGGACACCTTGCCGCTCAACCTTGCCGGCACCACCCCCGTCCCCGGCGGCCTGCCGGACGCGCTGGGCCGCTTCCCGTTCTGGGGCTGGAAGCGGGACGGCTCGGTCTTTGCGTTCAACGGGGCACCTGGTCCGGTGCCGACCGCCAGCGACAAGAAGGAGATCACCCGGGACGGCCCGGTCGTCGCCCTGCTGCCCAGGACCGACGGCGTGCTGGGCTACTACCTGATCGCCGGGCAGCCCGACGACCAGGGCGGATTCCCGACGTTCGCCTTCCCCAAACCGGGGGGCCGGCGCGCGAGGCGGAAGCCTGAGCCGGTGCCACCCGTCTAGCCCGATTCCCGACGACCCTCCAGGGCCAGCAGCGCCGCCTTCACCTCCACGCCGCCGAGGTACCGGCCCAGGCTCCCGTCGCTGCGGACCACCCGGTGGCACGGCACCAGCACCGGGACCGGGTTGGTGGCGCAGGCCGTGCCGGCGGCCCGCACCGCGGCCGGGCTGCCCGACGCCGATGCCACGGCGGCGTAGCTCTCCACCGAGCCGTAGGGGATGGTCCGCAGGTGCTCCAGCACCGTGCGGCGGAAGCCCCGGGCCAGGCGCAGGTCGACGGGGACCTCGAAGGACCGGCGATCGCCGGCGAAGTACTCGTCGAGCTGGCGGGTCACCGGGTCGAGGCGCCGGGGCGCCCGCAGGACCCGCGGGCTGACCCGGGCCGCCAACTCGGCCAGCACGGCTTCGTGCCCCTCGCGGTCGAAGGCCACGCGCACCACGCCCTCGGTGGTGGCGGCCACGAGAAGGGGGCCGAGAGGGCTGTCCACCCACCGGTAGGCCACGTCCAGCACACCGGCCGCCTCGGCCGCCGTCGCCAGCCGGGCCCGCAGGTCCTCGGGCACCCGCGCCGTCAGGTCGGCGCCGAGCGCACCGGCCGGTTCGATCTCGGTCGTCATGACGCCGCTCCCTCCCGGTAGGTGCTGCGCAGCCGGGCGATGCCGTCGGCGGCCGCCCGCCGGGCCGCCACCTCGCTGCTGCCGATCAACGGGCCCACCTCCGCGTACGGCAGGCCGGCTACGTGGTGGTAGGCCACCGCCGCCCGCTGCTTGAACGGCAGCACGGCCAGGGCGGCCCACAGCTGCGGGTCCCGGTCGGCCACCGCGTCCGCTCCGGAGCCGGGGCCCGTCGCCGCCCGCTCGGGCACGTCCCCCGACGGCTCGGCCCGCCGGGCGGCCGCCCGCAGGTGGTCGACCGCGATGTGGTGGGCGATGGTGACCAGCCAGCCCCGGACGTTGCCGCCCGGGCGCAGCCGGGGGTAGGCCTCCAGCGCGGCGAGGAACGTCTCGGCCCATGCGTCCTCGGCGTCGGCCGGCCCGAGGAGCGCCCGCACCACGCGCAGGACCACGGCCCCGTGCTCGTCGACCAGGGCCTCGAACGGTCGCGCCATCACCATGCCAACGTCGCAGCAGCCTCCGGCGTGAGGTCGCGCCGGACCCTAGGCCGCCCGGAAGCGGCGCAGGCGCAGGCTGTTGGACACCACGAAGACGCTGGAGAAGGCCATCGCCGCGCCGGCCAGCATCGGGTTGAGCAACCCGGCGGCGGCCAGCGGCAGGGCGGCCACGTTGTAGGCGAACGCCCAGAACAGGTTGCCCTTGATGGTGCGCAGGGTGCGGCGCGACAGCCGGATGGCGTCGGCCGCCGACCGCAGGTCGCCCCGCACCAGCGTGATGTCGCTCGCCTCGATGGCCACGTCGGTCCCGGTCCCCATGGCCAGGCCGAGGTCGGCCTGCGCGAGCGCAGCGGCGTCGTTGACGCCGTCGCCCACCATGGCCACCACCCGGCCCTCGCCCTGGAGGCGCTGGACGACGGCCACCTTTTCGGCCGGCAGGACCTCGGCCACCACCTCGTCGATGCCGACCTGGGCGGCGACCGCCCGCGCCGCCCGCTCGTTGTCCCCCGTGAGCAGGACCGGGCGGAGGCCGAGGGCCCGCAGCTGGGACACTGCGGCGGCCGACGTGGCCTTCACGGTGTCGCTCACGACCAGCACGGCCCGGGCGGCGCCGTCCCAGCCGGCGAGGACCGGCGTGCGGCCCTCGGCCTCGGCCGCCTCCTTGGCGGCCCGCAGGTCGTCGGGCAGGTGCAGGGCGCAGTCGGCCAGGAACCGCTCCCGGCCGGCCACCACGGTGTGGCCGTCGACCACGCCCTGGACGCCGAGCCCCTGGGTGCTGGCGAACCCCTCGACGGGCGCCAGGACGGCGCCGCGCTGGCGGGCACCGGCCGCGATGGCCCGGGCGATCGGGTGCTCGCTTGCGTCCTCCAGCGACCCGGCCAGCCGCAGCGCATCGTCGGCGGTGGTGCCGGCGGTGACGACCACGCCGACCAGGGCCATCTCGCCACTGGTCACCGTGCCGGTCTTGTCGAGCACCACCGTGTCGACCCGGCGCGTCGACTCCAGGATCTCGGGGCCCTTGATGAGGATGCCGAGCTGCGCGCCGCGGCCGGTCCCGACCATCAGCGCGGTGGGCGTGGCCAGGCCGAGGGCGCACGGGCAGGCGATGATCAGCACCGCGACCGCGGCGGTGAAGGCGACCGACGCGTCGCCGCCGGCCGCCGCTGCCAGCCAGAACCCCAAGGTGGCCACCGACAGGGCGATGACGACCGGTACGAACACGGCCGAGATGCGGTCGGCCAGCCGCTGGACCGGGGCCTTTCCCGTCTGGGCGTCCTCGACCAGGCGGGCGATCTGGGCCAGCGCGGTGTCGTTGCCGACCCTGGTGGCCCGTACCACCAGGCGCCCGCCGGCGTTCACCGTGGCGCCCGTCACGGCGTCGCCGGGGCCGACCTCGACCGGCACCGGCTCACCGGTCAGGAGAGAGGCGTCGATGGCGGCGGTGCCCTCGGTGACCACGCCGTCGGTGGCCACCTTCTCGCCGGGCCGGACGACGAACAGGTCGCCCACCGCCAGCTGGTCGACCGGCACGAGGACCTCGCCGCCGTCTCGCACGACGGCGACCTCCTTGGCGCCCAGCTCGAGCAGCGCCCGCAGGGCCGCGCCCGAGCGCCGCTTGGCCCGGGCCTCGAAGAAGCGGCCGGCCAGGAGGAAGGTGGTGACGCCGGCCGCCACCTCCAGGTAGATCTGCCCGGCACCGTCGGTCCGGTCGGCGGTCAGGGAGAAGCCGTGGGTCATGCCGATCTCGCCGGCGGTGCCCCAGAAGAGGGCGTACAACGACCAGCCGAAGGCGGCCAGCGTGCCGATGGAGATGAGCGTGTCCATGGTGGCGGCGCCGTGGCGCAGGTTGGCCCAGGCGGCTCGGTGGAACGGCAGGGCCCCCCACGTCACCACCGGTGCGGCCAGGGTCAGCGACAGCCACTGCCAGGCGTCGAACTGCAGCGCCGGCACCATGGCCATGGCGATGACGGGCACCGTCAGGACGACAGAGGTGGCCAACCGGGTACGCAGCGGCCGGGTCTCGTCGACCTCGTCCACCGCCCCGTCGCCCGCGCTCGGCGCGGCGGGCGGTTGCGGCAGCGCGGCCGTGTAGCCGGCGGCCTCCACCTGGGCCACCAGTTGGTCGGGCGTCACCGCGCCCGGGTCGAAGCTGACGGTGGCCTGTTCGGTGGCGAAGTTGACGGTGGCGGTGACGCCGTCCAGGCGGTTGAGGCGCTTCTCGATCCGGGCCGCGCAGGAGGCGCAGGTCATGCCGCCGATGCCGAGGCGGACGTGGCCCTCGGGCGCCGGCGTCGGTGGTGCGGATTCGACGGTGGCCATCGGAGTCCTCCTAGTGACCGTGGCCGCCCGGGGCGGCGCTAGGCGTCCCGCTGGTGGCGACGGTGAACGCCGCGGTGCGCACGGTCCCATCATGCAGGAAGTCGAAGTACAGGCCGTACGTGCCGCGCGACGGCGCCTCCACGGCGAAGCGGACGGGGCCGGCCGGCTCCTCGTCGAGCGGGTGGACGTGGAGGTAGGCCAGGTCGCCGTCCCGGACGGCCACCAGGTGGCCGGCGGCGCCGAGGTAGGGCTGGGTGGTGACCACCTGGCCGCCGCGGCGGACGGTGACCGTCACCTCGGACGAGCCGGCGGGGTGGACGTCGCCGTCGAGGGTCACGTCGTAGCCGTCCACCTCGGCGTGCCGGCGCTGGACCAGCGGTGCCGGCGCGGCGACCGGTCCCGGCACGGCGAGGTCGATGCCGAGGGTGAGCGGCGCGTGCCCGGCCGGCTGGAAGTCGGCGTAGGCCCGGTAGGCGCCCGGCGGCACGGGGGGCAGCTCGACCGACCACGTCCCGCCGGCGTCCCGCTCCGGGTGGACGTGGGCGAACTCGGCCAGGTCGCGGGAGACGACGATCAGGTGCAGCTCCCGGTCGTGCTGCTCCTGGTACTGCCGGAGGGGGCGGCCGTCGGGGCCCTCGATGCGGAACGCGAAGGGGGCCGGCCGGTCGGCGGCCAGGACTCTGTCGCCGGTGCGGAGCGTGTACCCGTCCTGCGAGACCAGCAGCCCGCCGGCCGGGAGCGGCCGGGTGCCGGTGGCCCGCGCTGCGCCGTGGCCGCCGCCGTGGTCCGCGCCGCCGCCGTTGCCGGCATCGTTGCCGACGTCGATGGGGCCGACCGCTCGGCCCACGGTGGCGCCGGCGCCGAGCACGGCGGCCAGCGCCAACCCGAAGGAGGCGACCCTGGACGCCGCCCTCATGGACCGACCTCGTAGCCGGCCTCGTCGACGGCGGCCTCGACGGCTGCGTCCGGCAGGGGCTGCTCGGAGACGACGGTGACCCGGCCGCTGGCCAGGTCGACGGCCACGTCGGTGACGCCCTCGAGCTTGGCCAGCTCCGTCCGGACCGAGTTGACGCAGTGCCCGCAGGTCATGCCGACGACGCTGTAGGTGGCGGTGATGGCCATGAGCTTCTCCTCGGGTGGAAGGCTGAGAGACTACCCTATACCCCCATGGGGTAGGAGTCAACCCGGGACGAGGGCGCGACCCTTGACCAGATCCGGCGTCCCGGATATGAAATGCCCTCGTACCCGCAAAGGAGGATCTCGATGGCCTACCGCAAGAGCACCCGGGCAGCTGGTCGGCCGTCGTCGTCGATGCCGGGCCGGTCGATGCCGGCCCCTTCGATGCCGGCGCCGGCGCCTCGCCCGACCGTTCCCACTTCGGGGACGAACCTGTCCCCGCAGCTCGAGCGTTCGTACGCCCGGGGTTGGGACGCCGCCCGGCGCCGGTTCGGGCGCTAGCCCCCCGGCGCCGGGACCGGCGCGAACGCCAGCAGGAGGCGCGCCTCGCACGACAGGGCGCCGTCGACGGTGGCGGTGCCGTCGGCCCACCCTCCCCGGGGCGAGAGGCGGTCGATGGTGATGCGAAGGACCAGTTCGTCGCCCGGGACGACCAGCCGGCGGAAGCGGACCTTGTCCACCCCGCCGAACAGCGCCAGCAGGTGGGCGAAGCGCTCGTCGGCGAGCGCCGCCACCGCGCCCGTCTGGGCCAGCGCCTCCAGCTGCAAAACCCCCGGCATGACCGGATTGCCGGGGAAGTGCCCGGTGAGGAACGCCTCCCGGCCGGTCAGTCGGTAGCGGGCCAGGACCGAGCGGCCCGGCTCGCACTCGTCCACCGTGTCGACGAAGCGGAAGGGCGGCTGCTGGGGCAGCAGGTCGGCGAGGTTGCCGTCGGCGGCGGCGCTCACGACGGTGGCACGGTCTCGAAGCGGCGGCGCGCCACCTCGCGGCGCAGCGCCTCGCGCTCCGCATCGGTGCCCAGCCGCTCGATCTCCTCCTCCACCCGGTTCAACATGGTGCGCTGGATGTTGTAGACGATCAGGCCGGTGGCCGCCTGGAGCATGATCCGGAACGCGTGCATCAGCCGGTCCGCCTCCTCGGCCGGCGGCAGGCGGCGGTCGAGCAGGGGCCGGCGGACGTAGATCAGGAACAGCGACAGGGCCCGCTCGGCCACCGCGGTGGCCGCCTCGATCTGGGTCTGGGCCACCTCCATGAACTCCTCGAGCGGTACGCCTCCGCCGACCAGGCTCTGGAGCATGCGCACCGCCTGCACGTCGGCCGCGGTGTACCGGCGCTCGCGGTCGCCCCGCAGGGGCTGCAGGACGCCCGACGCCTCCAGCGACCGGACCAGCGCGGGCGGCACGCGGGCCCGCTCGGCCAGCTCGGCCAGGCTCAGCTCGCTGGTGTCGGGCGCAGGCGCCGCCGCCCGGTGCGGCCGGGCGGCGGCGCCCGGGGCGGCGGCCTCTCCGGCCTCGGCCACCATGGTGCGGATGGCCCGCAGCGAGTGGCCGCGCCGCTTCAGATCCGAGATGGTGCGCAGCCGGTCGAGGTGGGCGGGGCCGTACAACGCCACACGGCCCTGGCGCCGGGGTGGGGGAAGCAGGCGCTTGGACTGGTAGGACCGCAGGGCCTCGACGCTGATGCCGGCCGCTGCGGCCAACTCGGCGACGCGGTACTCGATGGGCGAACCTTAGACGAATCCGTCTAATAGTCGTCGGCAACGGGTAACCCAGGTTGACCGGGTGGGGTCGGAGCGGTCGCATGCAGGCCGGCGAGAGGTGGAAACCAGAGGTGGAGGGCCCGTGCCCGTCGCAGTGATGTTCCCCGGCCAGGGCGCCCAGCGCGCCGGCCTGGGCGCGCCGTGGCGGGACCAGCCGGCCTGGTCCGTCGTCGAGCGGGCGGCCGCCGCCCTCGACCGGCCCGAGCGGGAGCTGGCCGCCCTGCTGCTTGACGCCGACGCCGGTCTCGACCGGACCGAGGATGCGCAGCTGGCCGTCCTCCTCGTCTCGCTGATGGCCTGGGAGGTCGTGGGCCCCACCGTGCCGGCCCCCGTCGCCATGGCCGGTCACTCGCTCGGGCAGGTCACCGCCCTGCTGGCCGCAGGGGTGCTGCGCTTCGACGACGGCATCCGATTGGCCGCCGCCCGGGCCCGTCACACCCAGGCCGCCGCCGACCGCCACCCCGGCGTGATGGCGGCGCTGCTGGGAGCCTCGACCGACCAGGCGGAGCGGGCGTGCGACGCCGCCCCCGGTGCCTGCTGGGTGGCCAACGACAACGCCCCCGGCCAGGTGGTGGTGGCCGGCACGCCCGACGGCGTCGAGGCGGCGAGCGGCCGGGCGGCGGAGATCGGCGTCCGCAGGGTCACCCGCCTGGCCGTGGGCGGCGCCTTCCATACCCCCTTGATGGCCGAGGCCGCCGCCGCCTTCTCCGCCGACCTGGCCACGGTGCCGCTGGGCGACCCCTCGGTGCCGGTGGTGGCCAACCACGACGCCACCGCCCATGGCGACGGGCCGGGCTGGCGGTCTCGGCTGGTCGACCACCTGGTGCGACCGGTCCGTTGGCGGCACTCCGTCGAGGCCATGGCCGCCCTTGGGGCCACCGAGCTGGTCGAGGTCGGCCCGGGCGAGATCCTCGCCGGGCTGGCCCGCCGCATCGTCCCCGCCATCCCGGTCCGTTCGATCGGGTCCCCTCTGCAGGAGGTCGTTGCATGTCCCTGACCGCTCCCGGTACCACCGGCGAGGAGCTGCGCGTGCCCGAGCGGGTGATCCTGGCCCCGGCGGTCGGGGTCTTCCAGCCGGCTCCCGGCGGTGTGGACCTCTCCGATCTGGAGGCCGACCCGGACGGCTTGGAGGTCACCGCCGGCCAGGTGGTGGGCGTGATCGAGTCGCGTGGCCAGGCCCATCCCGTCCGGACCGCCTTCTCGGGCTTCCTGATGGGCCTGATGGCCCATCCGGGCGAGCGCGTGCGCCAGGGCCAGCCGGTCGCCTGGCTGCGCGTCGGCTGAGCAGGATCGCGCCGGTCGCTCCGCCGCGCATGGGCCTCGCCATCGCCGGTCTCGGGACCGCGCTGCCCGACCAGCGCCTGACCAACGCCGACCTCGAGGCGGTGCTCGACACCACCGACGCATGGATCGTCGAGCGCACCGGCATGCGGGAGCGGCGGATCGCCGGGCCCCACGAGGACTCGGCCACGCTCGGGGCCCAGGCCGGCGCGGCGGCCATCAAGGACGCCGGGCTCACCCCGGGCGACATCGGCCTGGTGCTGGTCGCCACCTGCACGCCGGCCCAGGCCATGCCGGCCACCGCCGCGCTGGTGCAGGACATGCTCGGCCTGCGGTGCGGGGCCATGGACGTCGGCGCGGTGTGCTCGGGCTTCGTGTACGGCCTGGTGGCGGCGAACGGGATGGCCGCCGACCAGCCGGTGCTGCTGATCGGGACCGAGACCCTCAGCCGCATCACCGATCCCGACGACCGGGGCACGCGCATCCTGTTCGGGGACGGCGCCGGCGCCGCCGTCCTGGTCCCCTCGACCAGGGGTGGGCTCCTGTCGTGGCACCTCGGCTGCGACGGCTCGGCCGCCCCGCTGCTGGAGATCCCGGCCGGCGACCGGTACATCCGCATGGAGGGCCGCGAGGTCTTCCGCCGCGCCGTGCGGCTGGTGATCGAGTCGTGTGCCATCGCGATGGCCAAGGCGGGCATCGGGCCGGCCGACGTGGCGCTGTTCGTCCCCCACCAGGCCAACGTGCGCATCATCGAGGCGTGCTGCAGCCGGCTGGGCGTGCCGATGGAGCGCACCGCCGTGAACCTCGACCGGTACGGCAACACCTCCGCGGCCTCCATCCCCATCGCCCTGGCCGAGGCCGCCGCTGCCGGCCGCCTCCACACGGGCGACCACGTGCTGCTGGCCGGCTTCGGCGCCGGCATGACCTGGGCCAGCGCCGTCGTGCGGTGGGAGCGGCCATGACCGGACCCCGGGTGGCCCTGGTCACGGGGGGGTCGGGCGGCATCGGCGCGGCCACGGTGGCGGCGCTGTCTGCGGCGGGCCACGCGGTGGCGGTCGGCTACGGCAGCAACCGGGACGCGGCGGAGAAGTCGGCCGCCGAGGTGGGCGGCGTGGCCGTGCAGATCGACGTCACCGACCCGGCGGCGGTCGCCGCCGCCTTCACCACGGTCGAGGAGGCCGTCGGGCCGGTGGAGATCCTGGTCAACAACGCCGGCGTCACCGGCGACGGGCTGGCTCTCCGGATGGGCGACGACCAGTGGCGCCGCGTGCTGGCCACCAGCCTGGACGGCGCGTTCCACACGATCCGCCGGGCCCTGCCCGCAATGGCCCGGCGCCGCTTCGGGCGGATCGTGAACGTCGGCTCGGTGGTGGGGCTGTCGGGCTCGGCCGGCCAGGTCAACTACGCGGCGGCCAAGGCCGGGCTCGTCGGCCTCACCCGTTCGATCGCCAGGGAAATGGGGTCGCGGGGCATAACCTGCAACGTCGTGGCACCCGGCCCGATCGCCACCTCCATGACCGAGGCCCTGTCCGCCGAGCGCCAGGCCGAGATGGTGGGCGCCGTGCCGCTGGGGCGGATGGGCCGCCCCGAGGAGGTGGCGGGCGTGATCGCCTTCCTCTGCTCGGACGCGGCCTCCTACGTCACCGGTGCCGTCGTGCCGGTCGACGGCGGCCTGGGCATGGGGCACTAGGACTTTCAAGAGGACTTCGAGGAAAGGGAACGACATGGAGCGGAGCGAGATCAGGGCGGTGCTGGCCGAGGCGGCGACCGAGGTCCTCGGCGTGGAGCCGGACGCGGTGGTGGAGGAGGCCAACTTCAAGGACGACCTCGACGCCGACAGCCTCGACCTGGTCGAGCTGGTCATGGCGCTGGAGGAGCGGCTGGACATCACCATCGGCGAGGACGAGCTGGGCGCCATCAAGACCGTCGGCGAGGCCGTCGACGTGGTGGTCGCCAAGCTGGCCGTCCGCTCGACGTGAGCGACACGACCGCCCTGGACCGGCGGGGGCGGCCGCGCGTCGCCGTCACCGGGATGGGCGTCAAGACGCCGGCCGGCACCGACCTCGACACCTTCTGGGCCACGCTGCTGGCAGCCCGGGCCACGGCGGCGCCGATCACCCGCTTCGACGCGTCCGCCCTCCCCGTCGGCTTCGCCTGCGAGGTGCCCGGCTTCGACCCGGGCACCTACCTCGGCCACAAGGAGGCCCGCCGGGCCGACCGTGTCAGCCAGCTCGGGTACGGGGCGGCGTGCGACGCCCTTGACCACGCCGGCGACCTGGCCGCCGACCCGGGCCGCTGCGGGGTCGTGGCGGGGACGGGCGTGGGTGGCCTGTGGACCCAGGAGCAGGAGGAACAGGTCCTGTGGGAGAAGGGCCCGGCCCGGGTCAGCCCGTTCCTGGTCCCCATGATGATGGCCAACGCCACCGCCGCCCTGGTGGCCATGGGCCGCCGCCTGACCGGGCCGAACTTCTGCATCACGACGGCGTGCGCAGCCGGCACCCACGCGGTCGGCGAGGCGGCCCGGCTCATCCGCGAGGGCGACGCCGACGTCGTGCTGGCCATCGGATCGGAGGCGGCGATCACGCCGATCTCCATGGCCTCGTTCGCCCGCATGGGCGCGCTGTCGTCCCGGTCCGACGACCCCGCCCGCGCCTCGCGGCCCTTCGACCCCGACCGAGACGGGTTCGTGATGGGGGAGGGCGCGGCCTGCCTGGTCCTGGAGCGCCTCGACCACGCCCGGGCTCGGGGCGCCACGATCCTGGGGGAGGTGCTGGGCTACGGGCGCAACTCCGACGCCTACCACATCACCGCGCCCTCGCCCGACGGCAGCGGGGCCGTCGCCTGCATGCAGCTGGCCCTGGACGACGCCGGCCTGGGGGCCTCTGACATCGGCCACGTCAACGCCCACGGCACGTCGACGCCGCTGAACGACGCCGCCGAGGCCGAGGCCATGGGCAAGGTGTTCGCCGGCAGCCGGCCTCCGGTGACCTCGATCAAGGGCGTCACCGGGCATCTCATCGGGGCGGCCGGCGCGGCCGAGGCCGTGGCGGCCGTGCTGTCCATGCAGACCGGCCTGGTCCCGCCCACCGCCAACCACGACCGCACCGACCCGGCTCTGGACATCGACGTCGTCGCCGGCGAGCCCCGGGCCGTCACCGGCCCGGTGGTCTCGAACTCCTTCGGCTTCGGTGGCCACAACGCCACCGTCGTCCTCGGCCCCGCGCCGAGCTAGGTGTGCGGATCTCGGCCGGGCGACCGGCGGCGGCTTCGGCCGAGATCGTCGACAGCCCCCACCTCGGTGGGCGGCGGGTGGGATTGTTCCGCCTGGAGGGCGGCGAGCACCGGGGCGCCATCGGCCCGGCCGAGGGCGAAATCGTGGAGCGCCTGGTGCGCACGGCCACCGATCTCGGCGTGCCGGTCGTGGGCGTCGTCTCCACCTCCGGCGCCGACATCGGCCACGGCGTGGCCTCGCTCCACGCCTGGGGCCGCGTGGCCCGGGCGCTGGCCGACGCGTCGGGGGTGGTGCCCACGGCGCTGGTGGTCGGGGGCGCCTGCCTGTCCGGTCCCGCCCTCCTGCTCGGGCTGGCCGACGTCGTGGTCATGGCCCGGTCCTCCTTCGCCTACGTGAGCGGGCCGGAGGCCGTGCGCCGCTTCACCGGCGCCGACGTCGGTCACGCCGAGCTGGGTGGTGCCGCCGTGCACGAGACGGCCACCGGCGTGGCCTGGTCGCTGGCCGCCGACGAGGGCGAGGCGCTGCAGGCGGCCCTGGACGTGTTGTCGTTCCTCCCGTCGAACAACGCCGAGGAGCCGCCGTTCCTGGGCACCCACGACCCTGTCGACCGTGACTGCGCCGTCGCCGCGAAGGCCGTGCCGGCGCAGGCGAACGCGTCCTACGACGTGCGGGTGGTGGTGGGCGACGTGGTCGACGAGGGGTCGTTCCTGGAGGCCTGGGCCGCGCACGCGCCCAACGTGGTGTGCGGCCTGGCCACGATGGCCGGCGCACCGGTCGGGGTCATCGCCAACCAGCCGGCCGCCTTCGCCGGCGCCCTGGACATCGACGGCTCGGTGAAGGCGGCCCGGTTCGTTCAGCTGTGCGACGCGTTCAACGTGTCGCTGCTCACGTTCGTCGACACGCCCGGGTTCCAGTCCGGCAAGGACATCCAGTGGCGGGGCATGATCCGCCACGGCGCCGAGCTGGTCCACGCCTACGCGGCGTCGACGGTGCCGCGCGTCTCGGTCGTCCTGCGCAAGGCCTACGGCGGCGCCTACATCGTCATGGACTCCCAGGGCCTGGGCAGCGACGTGTGCCTGGCCTGGCCCACCGCCGAGGTGGCGGTGATGGGCGCGGCCGGCGCCGTCTCGGTGCTGCACCGCAAGCGGTCGCTGACTGCCGAGGAGCGCAAGGCGCTGGAGGAGGAGTACGCGGCCCGCTACTGCACGCCGGACCAGGCCGCCGAGCGCGGCTTCGTCGACCGGGTGATCGACCCGGCCGACACCCGCCGCATCGTGGCCGCCGCGCTGGACACCCTGCGCACCAAGCGCGAGCACCTCCCCGACCGCCACCACGCCAACACCCCCCTGTGACCCGCTCCCGGGCGAACTTGGTGCCATATCGCGCGCCAGGGCACGCACTTTGCACACCGGTTCGCCCCCGGGCGCCCAGAAAGGCCTGACATGCTGCTGGCCGGCAAGCGCATCGTGGTGACCGGGGTGCTGACCGAGGCGTCCATCGCGTTCTCGGTGGCCAAGGTGGCCCAGGAGCAGGGCGCCTCGGTGGTGCTCACGTCGTTCGGGCGGCCCATGAGCCTGACGCAGCGGGCCGCCCGTCGCCTGCCCGACCCGCCCGAGGTGCTGGAGTTGGACGTGACCGACCCGGCCCACCTGGCCCGGCTGGGGGACGAGTTGGGCGAGCGGTGGGGCGGGCTGGACGGCGTGGTCCACGCCATCGGCTACGCCCCTGAGGCCTGCCTGGGCGGCGACATCCTGCGGGCCGGGTGGGACGACGTCGCCACTGCTCTCCACGTCTCCGCGTACTCGTTGAAGGCGCTGGCAGCCATGGCGGCGCCGCTGATGGCCGACCAGGGCGGCTCCATCGTCGCCCTCGACTTCGACGCCACCAAGGCGTGGCCCCTGTACGACTGGATGGGGGTGGCAAAGGCGGCCCTGGAGTCCACCGCCCGGTACCTGGCCCGCGACCTGGGCGCCCACCGCATCCGCGTCAACCTGGTCGCCGCCGGCCCGCTGCGGACGGTGGCGGCCCGGTCCATCCCCGGGTTCAACTCCTTCGAGGAGGCGTGGGCGGCACGGGCGCCGCTCGGGTGGGACGTGACCGATGCCGACCCGGTGGCCCGGGCCACCGTCGCCCTCCTGTCGGACTGGTTCCCGGCCACCACCGGCGAGATGGTCCACGTCGACGGCGGCTACCACGCCATGGGCGCATAGGTGGGCGGCGGGCGCCTCCCCGTAGGCTGGCACGGGTGAGCACCGCCGTCGCCGCCTTGCGGGCCAAGGCTCAGACGCCGGGCGGGCGCAAGGCGTTCCGTTACGCCATGGTTTCGGTGGTCTCCCTGGTGGTCAGCCAGATCACGCTGTTCACGCTGTTCGCCGGCTTTCATTGGACGGCCCGCTCGGCCAACGTGGCCGCCTGTGCCGCCGGCGGCGTGCCGTCGTATTGGCTGAACCGGCGCTGGACGTGGGGCAAACGCGGTCGGTCGCACCTGTGGCGCGAGGTGGCGCCGTTCTGGATCGTGGCGTTCGCCAGCCTGGTGGTGTCGACGGTGATCGCCGGCGTGGCCGAGTCCCAGGCCGTCGAACTGTCGTCGAGCCGCCTGGTGCAGGCGCTGGTCGTGAACGCCGCCGTCATCGTCACCTACGGCGTCATCTGGGTCGCCAAGTTCCTGCTGCTCAACGTCCTCTTCGTGACCCCGCCCGCCGAGGAGGCGCCCGCCTGACCGCTGCGGCAGCCCGGCCCCAGGCGCCGCACAGCGCGGCGGCTGCCAGGGCGAGCAGCGGCCAGTCGCCGATCACCGTGTAGACCGTCCGGTCGCCCCGCAGCGCGACCGTGCCGCGGACCACCTGGCGCTCGCCCAGCGTGCTGAGGGCGAGGACCCGGCCGTGGTGGTCGACGACGGCGCTGGCGCCGGTGGGGGCGGCCTGCACCAGGTCCCTCCCCGACTCGACCGCCCGGAGCCGGGCGGCCGCCAGCTCCTGGAGGGGAACCTGGCTGGTCTCGAACGAGGCGGCGTTGGTGGGCACCAGGAGGAGCCGGCCCCCGGCCCGCACCGCGGCGCGGGCCCGGTCGGCGAAGAACACCTCGTAGGAGATGAGCACGCCCAGCTCGCCGGCCGGCGTGCGCAGCAGCCCCGGGCCGCTTCCCGCGATGGCGTCGCGGGGCACGGGTGACAGGTCGGCCAGGCGGTCGAAGAAGGCCCGGCCCGGGATGTATTCGCCGAAGGGCACGCGACGCACCTTCTCGTAGCGGGCCACGATGTCGCCGCCCGGCCCCCAGCCCACCGCCGCGTTCCGGAAGCGCCCGACGCCGTCGGGATCGCCCCCGGCGGGCGGCTCGCCCTCGATGACGCCCGCCACCAGCGTCGCTCCGAGGCGGCGCGCCTCGGCGGCGACGACGGCCGCGTCGGGCGTCGGGCCGACCGGGCCCTCGACGTCGACCACGTCCTCGGGCCACAGGACCAGGTCCAGTGGTGGCTGCAGCAGGCGGCTGGCGGCCAGCTGGGCTTCGAACACCTGCGCCTCGTCGACGTCGGCAGCCCGGAAGCCCCGGGCCCCGCCGCCCTGCACGGCGGCGACCGCCAGTGTGGCTTCGGCGCTCCCGCCGTCGGGCGCCACCTGCCCGAGCAGCCCGCCACCGACCACCACCGCTGCGGCGACGCCGGCGGCCGTCCACCGGCGGCCCACCGCAGCGGCCAGGGCCACGCCCGTCGTCGCGGCCAGCACCACCAGGCCGAGCTGCCCGCCGACCCGGGCGGTCGCTCCCAGCGGCCCGGCGACCTGGCCGAGCGCGGCGCCGGCCATCGGCAGGCCGCCGAAGGGCCAGGCGCCCCGGGCCGCCTCGACCAGCACCAGCGCGGCGGGCAGCGCCACCGCCCGCCCGGCGCCGGGCGGCGCGAGGGCGGCGGCCAGTGCCAAAAAGACCGCCTGGAGGGCGACCACCGCCGCCGAGCCGGCCAGGTTGAACTCGCCCATCCACCACAGCCCGATGGTGAACTGGCCCAGCCCGAACGCCGCCCCGATCAGCAGCCGCCGCCGCACCGGCTGGTCGCCCAGCGCCACTGCCAGTGCGCCGAACCCGGCGAACGCCAGCGGCCACCACCCGAACGGCGGCAGTGACAGCGCCACCAGGACGCCCCCGGTCAGCCCCAGCCCCGCTCTCGAGTAAATAACGGGCCGTTTCGGCCCGCTATTTACTCGAGAGCGGCGGGAGTCCCTGGGCAAGTGTGTTGACGGGGGCGAAGAGGTCGCCGTGGTCGGCCACCCGGCGGACGACGGCGTCGGCCTCGAAGACCAGTAGGTCGGGGTCGGCCGAGTCCGCGGTGGCCGCCACCTCGTCCCAGGTGACCGGGGTGGAGACGGTCGGGCGGGACCGGGCCCTCAGCGAGTACACGCTGACGGTGGTCTTGTGCTCGTCGTTCTGGCTCCAGTCGATGAAGACCTTGCCCGGGCGCAGCGCCTTGGTCATGGCCGACACGACCTCGCCGGGGTAGCGCTTCTCGAAGAGCTGGGCCACCGCCAGGGCGAAGTCCTTGGTGCCGCCCTCGTAGGTGGTCGGCGTGTTGAGCGGGACGTACACCTGCAGGCCCTTGTTGCCCGAGGTCTTGGCCACGCATGACAGACCGAGCTGGGACAGCAGCTCCTGCAGGCGCAGGGCGATCCGGCAGCACTCCACGACCGTGGCGGGCGGGCCGGGGTCGAGGTCGAACACCATGGTGGTCGGGCGGGCGATGTCGGGCGCCCGGGACAGCGACGGGTGCAGCTCCAGCGACGCCAGGTTGGCCACCCATACCAGCGTCGGCAGATCGGCCGCCACGCAGAACGGGATCTCGGCGTTGTTCCGCCCGCTCCACACCGGCGCCACCTGCACCCACGGCGGGCGGTGCGACGGGCAGCGCTTCTCGAAGAAGTGGCCGCCCTCCACGCCCTCGGGGTAGCGCTTCAGCGTGAGCGGCCGGCGGTCGAGGTGCGGCAGCAGCGCCGGCGCGATGGCCTGGTAGTAGCCGATCACCTGACCCTTGGTGAACCCGGCCTCGGGATAGAGGACCTTGTCGAGGTTGGAGAGGCTGAGGTCGCGACCCTCGACGCGAACCGTGGTGCCGGCCGGGCTCACGCCCCGGTCACGACGCCTTGCTCTCGCCCCGGGCGGCCGCCAGCGACGCCTCCAGGGCAGCCATGAGATCGACCACCGGGGTCGGGCGCTCCGCCGTCGGCGGCGCCACGATCTCCTCGCCGGCCGCCTTGCGCTCGATGAGGGCGAGAACCTCGTCGCGGTGGGTGTCGCGGTACTTGGACGGGTCGAAGCCGGCGGCCAGCGAGTCGATCAGCTGCTGCGCCATCTTCAGCTCCCGGTCGCTCACCTTGTCCGACGAGCCGGGCAGCCCCTCCAGGTCCTCCTGCGGTATGACCTCGTCGCTGAAGTTCATGGTGGTCATGACGAGGGCGTCGCCCACCGGCCGCAACGCCACCAGGTACTGCTTGGTCCGCATGACCACCTTGGCGATGCCCACCTTGCCGGCGTCGCGCATGGCCTCGAGCAGCAGTCGGTAGGCCTTGGTGCCGGCCTTGTCGGGCACCACGTAGTAGGAGGAGTCGAAGAACAGCGGGTCGATGTCGGCCAGGTCGACGAAGTCCTCGATGTCGATGGTGTGGGTGCTCTCGGGGCTGAGCGCGTCCAGCTCGTCGGGGTCCACGACCACGTAGCGGTCCTTGCCGATCTCGTAGCCCTTGACCAGCTCCTCGTAGGGCACCTCCTCGCCGTCGGCCGAGCAGACCCGCTTCTGGTTGATGCGGGCGCCGTCGGTGGCGTGCAGCTGGTGGAAGCGCACGTCCTTCTTGCGGACCGCGGTGAACAGCTTCACGGGGACGTTCACCAGCCCGAAGCTGATGGACCCTCCCCAGATGGATCGGGGCATGGCGCCATTGTTCCCCATCGACCCGACTTCCCGTCGAGCGACTCACCGCCGCAGCTCGTCGTCGGCGACAACCTCGGTGGCCAGCAGGTCGGGACGTACGCCCTTGATCGACGGTTGGCGCAGGGTGCCCGCCTCGGTGACCTCGGTGTAGGCCACCTCCACCACCAGCAGGGGCTCGACGAAGTGCAGCCCGCGCGGGACCGGCCCGGCGAACGGCGAGGTGGGACGGGCGGTCGCCTCGAAGACCGCGCGCAGTTGCCCGATCAGGCCCTCGGTGAGGCCCGAGCCGGCCTGGCCGACGTAGACGAGCCGACCAGCGCCGCCGCCGTCGTCGTCGTCGTAGTACCCGAGGGCCAGCGACCCGATGCTGGTGCGGCGCGAGCCCAGGCCCGTCGACCAGCCCCCGACGACGAATTCCCGGCGCCTGGTGCACTTGACCTTCGACCAGGCCGGCGACCTCCGGCCGGGCAGGTACGGCGCGTCGGCGCGCTTGGCCATGAAGCCCTCAAGGCCGGCGTCGCGGCACGCCTGCAGCAGCTGGTCCGGGGGCGCGTCCAGCACCGGCGCCGTCTGCCAGGCCGGGCCGCGCAGGGCCAGCGAGTCCAGCACCCGGCGCCGGGCCGACTGGGGTCGGTCGACCAGCGGCTCGCCGTCGAGCCACAGCACGTCGAACACGGCGTAGGTCACCGGCACGTCGGCGAGCAGCTGGGCCGACGGGGCGGCCACGTGCATCCGCCGCTGCATGCGCTGGAAGCTGGGGCGGCCGCGCTCGTCGGGTGCCACCACCTCGCCGTCGAGGACCGCCGAACGGTCCCCGATCGCGCCGGCCAGGCCGGCCAGCTCGGGGAACGTCGGCGTGGCGTCGGTGCCCCGCCGGTTGGCCAATGACACGCGCCCCGCGTGCACGGTCGCCACGATGCGCTGCCCGTCGAACTTCGGCTCGAAAACCCACCCGGCCGGGTCCCGGGGCACGCCGGTCCCGCCGGCCAGCATGGGGGCGATCGGCGGTGGCGGCGACGTGGGCGTGTCCGGACTACCCCGCCAGACCGACGACCGGCGCCCGCAGGCGGACGCCGGCCAGCGTGCCGTGCGAACGAGCGTCGCCGAAGGGAACGACGGCGCCATCCGCCGTGGCGACCCAGTAGCCGCGACCGGCTGGCGTCGCGGCCATGGCGATGGCGGCACGCCGGTCGAGGCCACCGAAGGCCGGCGCGCCGCCCAGCCCGACCACGTTCCCGTCGCCCCCCAGGACGAGGAGCCCGCCGCCGGGCACCGCAGCCAGGGCGACCGCCCGGCCGCCGGGCGCGAAGCCCGCGACGTCGTCGGGGGCGGTGCCGAAGGCGAGGATGCGGCCGTCGGCAGCCAGCAGCCAGTAGCCGGAACCCGTCCCCGTGGAGGCGATGGCCACGACCGGCACGGGGAGGCGCCTCGGTGCCGCGGAGCCGAGGAAGCGGGCGTCGCCGAAGGCGAACACGCCGCCGTCGGCGGCGACCAGCCAGTAGCCCCGGCCCGTCGGCGTCGCCGCCATGCCCACGACCGGGGCGGCCAGGCGGATGGCCCCGGTGGACCCCAGGAAGGGCGCGTCACCGAAGGCGAACACCCCTCCGTCGGCGGCGACCAGCCAGTAGCCCCGGCCCGTCGGCGTCGCCGCCATCCCCACCACCGGCGCCGCCAGCCGGAGGGTGGCCGCCGAACCGTGGAAACCGGCTGCGCCGAAGGCGAACACCCCGCCGTCGGCCGCCGCCAGCCGGTAGCCGTCGCCGCTGGAGGACGGGAGGGGCGCCTCGACGGTCCCCGAGCACAGGCCGGTCTCCAGCCGCCCGTCGGCCCGCCGGTAGGCGAGGACCCGGTACCGCAGGCCGGGGGTGAACGAGAACCCGCACGAGGCGCTGGAGCGGGCGGTGGCCACCGTGACGGGGTCCGGAACGGAGCCCTTGACGGTGCGGTCGACGTCGAAGGTCCAGGTGACCGGCTCGTCGCTGCGACCGGAACCGGGGCCCGGCTCGGCGGCGCGCACCGCCGTCCCCTCGAAGGCGACCTCGGCCATCTTCAGCAGTTCCTCGGGAGCGAGGGCGATGCACGAGCACGCCTGGGCCGCCGGCAGGTGGCCGCCCACCACGGGCAGGAACAGCATCCCGGCCAGCAGCACCGCGAGGAGCCGAATGCGCCTGATGGCAGAAGGGTACCGCCGCGGAGCATCGCCCGACCGGCGGGCAGGGCGATCGCCAGCCTCGGTCGCGGCACCCCCTCAGCCTGGCTGGTGGCGAGAAACTGTTGTGAGACTAGCGAAATCGCTTGCATCGGGCATCGAACGTGTGTACCGTTTGGCCATGGTGCTGGCGGCGCTGGCCGGGGCGGTGGAGGAGCTGCAGCTTCCCGTCGACGGGCCCACACTGATTGCGGCCATCGCTCTTTGGGACCGCCTGGGCGCCAAGATCGCGGCGGTGGCCGGCGATTTCGACCACCACTCGCTGTGGGACCTGGACGCGGCCACCTCCATGACCGCCTGGCTGCGGGACCGAGCCTCGATGACGGCCAACGCGGCCGGGCGGCTGGCGTCCCGGGGTCGGCGGCTGCGGGTCCTGCCGGTCACCGCGGCTGCTGGCGCCGGCGGGTCGCTGTCGGGCGGGCAGCTGGACGTGGTGCTGGCCCATCTGGACGACACCACCGCGCCGGTGTTCGCCGACCACGAAGCTGAGCTGGTGCCCGCGCTGGTCCCGCTGGAGCTTCGCCAGGTGGGCCGGGCCATGGCCGCCTGGAAGACCCGGGCGGTCGAGGACCACGCCGAACCGGCAGAACCGGTCCGGGCGGTGCACCTGTCGGCGACTCTCGACGGTCGCCGGGTGCTGGACGGGACCCTTGACGCCGAAGGCGGGGCGGTAGTCGAGGCGGCGCTGCGGGAGGCCGCCACCACCGACGCCGACGGAGAGGAGCCGCGCATCCCGGCGACCCGTCGGGCCGACGCGCTGGTCGACATCTGCCGGTTCTTCCTCGACCACCGCCACGGCGCTTCCGGTGCCAGGAACCGCCCGCACGTCAACGTCGTCATCGAAGCCGAGCATCTCCACGACGCCAACGGCGCCACCGTGGTGGACGGGCCCGAGCTGGACTCCGCCACCGCGTCGCGGCTGCTGTGCGACTGCCAGCTCCACCGCCTGGTGCGCTCCGGGCGCTCGGAGGTGCTGGACTACGGCCGCTCCACCCGCACCATCCCGCCGTCGCTGTGGAACGCCCTGGTGCTGCGCGACGAGCACTGCCGCTTCCCCGGCTGCGACCGCCCGGCGCACTGGACCGAAGGCCATCACGTGCGCTGGTTCTCCGAAGGGGGGGCCACCGCCATCGCCAACCTGGTGCTGCTGTGCTCCCGCCACCACCACCGGCTCCACCTGCCGGGGTGGAAGGCGAAACTGTCGCCCGACGCCGCCTTCGAGGTCACCGACCCGGCCGGGCGGGTCCGGGTGACGCGACCACCGGGGGCGGAC
>DATLFQ010000157.1:0-7104 GCA_035540915.1 Acidimicrobiales bacterium | reverse complement strand
GCCTGCACCACCGCCTGCCCGATCTTCTGGGGCAACTCGGGCTACGTGGGGCCGGCCGCCATCGTCAACGCCCACCGCTTCATCTTCGACAGCCGGGACGACGCCGGCGGGCAGCGCCTGGACCTGCTGGACCAGCGCTCGGGCGTGTGGAGTTGCCGCACCGCCTTCAGCTGCTCGGAGGCGTGCCCGCGCGGCATCAAGGTCACTGCCGCGATCCAGGAGGTCAAGCGGGCCGTCCTCCACGACCGGGGATAAGGGTCTGGCGCAGAACTACTTCGACTTTCGAATGCCATCACCTCCGAGACGCTCGTCACCGAGCGCCGAGTAGTTCTGCGCTGAACTCTTCGCCGACCTCGTCCCCTCTCGCGGCCTTGGCTCCCGAAGAAATCCCTTGTGGTGAACTGACTTCGTGCGCCGCGCTCTCTAGCCTCTGGCCCAGTACAGGTGGGGGCGGGACGTTGTCCCGTCCGTAACCGGGAGGGCCCGACGGCGGGCGCTCCCTCCGGGGGCGGGTACATGAAGATCGGGCGGCACGCCGGTGCCGGGGGGCGGGCGCACGCCGCCGGCCACCCGGGCTCGGGCACATGGGCGGAGCGGATGGCGGCCACGTCGCCGAGACCGCTGCGGGTCTTCTTCGAGGCCGAGGTCGGTTACCAGCTGTGGCGGGCCCGCCTGGACGGCGACGCGGCGTACCGGGCGGCGACCACCCGGGGGCTGCGCCGGTCGGCGTTGACGCTGGCCATGTTCGGCACCTTGGCCGCCGGCAGCCTGCAGACCCCTGGTCCCGCGGTCGCCGTCGACGGCTGGGCCGCCGGCTCGAGCGCCATCCCGGTCGCCACGTTGGGGGCCGAGGCGCTCGCCGCCCTGCCGGCCCCGACCCAGCCGCCGGTGGTCCGCCCCGGCGCCGAAGCCGGACCGGCCGCCGCGCCGGCTGCCGAGTCGCCGGCACCCGGGCCGGTGGCGCCCGTCGTCCCCGCCCAGCGGGGCGCCCTCCCGGTCGGCAAGGGGATGTGGATCTGGCTGGCCGACCAGGCCGAAGGGGGCGACCCCGCCGCCATCGTCGCCCGGGCGCAGAAGGTGGGCCTCACCCACCTCTACGTCCGCACGGCGTCGCTCAAGGACGGGTTCTACGCGGCCGGCTTCCTCGACGCCCTGCTGCCGGTCGCCCACGCGGCCAGCATCCGGGTCTACGCCTGGGACTTCCCGTACCTGGACGACCCGGCGCGCGACGTGGCCCGGGCGGTGGCCGCCATCACCCACACCACACCCGACGGTCACCGTGTGGACGGGTACGTGGCCGACATCGAGCTCCGGAGCATGGGGGTCAACGTCACGCCGGCCACGGCCATGGCCTTCGGCGAGGGGCTGCGCCGGGCGGTGGGGCCCAACTACCCCCTGATCGCCTGCGTGCCTCGGCCGTCCCCCGGCCTGGTCACCTATCCGTTCGCCGAGGTGGTCCACGCCTTCGACGCCATCGCGCCGATGGTCTACTGGCTGAACCGCGACCCGATCAGTGACATCGACGGCGCCCTGCGGGATCTCAGCCCGTTCGGCAAGCCGATCCTGCCCATCGGCCAGGCCTACGACGGCGGCCCCGAGGGCGGCCGTCCGGGCGTGCCGCCCCGGGCCGAGCTGATCCGGTTCATGCAGGCCGGCGACCGCCACGGCGCACCGGCGGTGTCGTGGTGGTCGTGGCAGCACGCCGACGACGAGGCGTGGGACGCCATCCGCGACGCCGCCGAGTTCCGCCTGCCCGTGGGCGACGGCGCCACCTTCGCCCGGGGCCAGGTCCAGGCCTACCAGACGCTGCTGTCCAGCCTGGGGTTCCCCGCCCCGATCGACGGCGTGTGGGGCGGCTCCACCGCCGGCGCGGTGGCGGCCTACCAGCAGGCGGCCCGGCTGCCGGTGACCGGCGTCATCGACGAGCTGACCAGGGCCATCCTGCTCACCCCCTTCGCCCCGCCCATCCAGCCCCAGTAGCGACTCAGGTCGGGTCGATGTTCTGGTTGCGCCGGAACAGGTTCGTCGGGTCGTAGGTGCGCTTGAGCGCCTTGAGCCGGTCGTACTTCTCGGCGCCGTAGGCCTGGCGGACGCGCGCCTCGCCCTCCTCCATCAGGAAGTTCACGTAGACGCTGGTGTGATGGGGCGCCAGCGCGGTCCAGTAGTCGCGGACCCACTGGCGCTCGGCCTCGAACCCGTCCGCCGTCTTGCTGTTGCCGTTGATGTTGAAGGTGAACGCGGCGTTGCGACCGTTGAAGGCGGTCTCCTGCTCGCCGACGCGCGCGACCGCTCCGCCCATCTGCCACAGGGCGATGCTGGAGATGGGCGAGGTGATCCGCCGGCCGTGCTCGACCATCACGTCGATCACGTCGTCGGTGAGGGCGCCGACGTCGCAGGAGCGGACGTAGTACCACCAGCCGTGCTGGAACGACGGGTCCAGCATCTGCTGGTGGGCCAGGAACGGCTTGGGCCGGCACAGGTCGAGCACCGGGGAGCCGAACGCCTTGAGGGGCCGGACCACCTTCTCGCCCTCCTCGATGGAACCCGACCAGCACACCACCACCCCCACGACCAGCTTCCCCACCAGCTCCGGCGGCATTACGGGAAGGGCCGGGGCGCGCCGCTGCAGGACGATGGTCATGAGCTCGTCGGGGCAGTCGGCGATCCATTCGCGGTAGAACCGGAGCACGTCCGCCGCCTGCTCGATCGGCCAGAACACCGGTCCGGCCAGGACCTGCGGGCCGAGCGGGTTCAGGCGGAACTCGAAGTCCACCACGATCCCGAAGTTGCCGCCGCCGCCCCGGATGCCCCAGAAGAGCTCGGCGTTCTGGTCGGCGCTGGCGGTGAGGAACTCGCCGTCGGCCGTGACGACGTCGACCGAGAGGAGCTGGTCGACGGTGAGCCCGTACTTGCGCATGATCCAGCCGATCCCGCCCCCGAGGGTGAGCCCGGCCAGGCCGGTGTGGGTGACGATCCCCGACGGCACAGCCAGCCCGAACGCCTGGGTCTCGCGGTCCAGCTCACCCAGCAGGACGCCGGCCTGTGCCCGGGCGGTCCGCCCGTCGGGATCGACGCGGATCCCCTTCATGAGCCCGAGGTCGATCAGGATGCCGCCGTCGCAGACCGAGAGCCCCGGGAAGCTGTGCCCACCGCCGCGCACCGCCACGAGAAGCTCGCGGTCCCGGGCGAAGCGCACGGCGGCGCGCACGTCGGCCACGCCCCGGCACCGCGCGATGAGACCGGGCCGGCGGTCGATGGAGCCGTTCCAGACCTTGCGGTGCTCGTCGTAGGCCGGGTCCCCCGGGCCGATCAGCGGGCCCGAGAACGACGCGCGCAGTTCGTCCACCGCCGGGGCGTCGATGACACCACTGCCCGCTACCTGGCCCACGCCCTCGTCCCCCTTTCCCGCGCCTCAGGTTCGCGCCGGCGGCGCCACCCCGGCAAGGACGGTCGAGGGGCTACGGGAGCCGGTAGGCGGCCCGGGCGGCGACCCGCACGGTGGTGCCCGGGTCGAGCCGGCGGCGGGCATGGAGCCGGGCCCGGACCGTGGTGCCGCCTGGCAGCGCCACGGTGACGACCTGGTCGTGGCCGTAGTAGACGACCTCGACCACCCGCCCGTCCCCGGCCGGGTCCTCCTCCACGTCGAGGTCCTCGGGGCGGACCAGCCCGGTGGCGGGGCCGGCTGGGCCGTCGAGGGCCAGCCGGCCGATCGGCGTGTCGAGCAGCCCGGCGGCCAGGTCGCCGGCGAAGAGGTTGGTGTCGCCCAGGAAGGCGGCCACGCCGGCCGAGGCCGGGCGGCGGTACACCTCCTCGGGCGGGGCGACCTGGGCCAGCCGGCCGCCCAGCATGACGGCCACCTGGTCGCCCAGGGCGAGGGCCTCGTCCTGGTCGTGGGTCACCAGCAGGGCGGTGGCGCCGGCCGCCCGGAGGATGGCCCGCACCTCGGCCCGCACCTCCTCGCGCAGGCTGACGTCCAGGCTGGAGAAGGGCTCGTCCAGCAGGACCACCGCCGGGGCCGGGGCGAGCGCCCGGGCGAGGGCCACCCGCTGCGCCTGGCCCCCCGACAGCTGGTCGGGCCGGCGCCGCTCGTATCCGGCCAGGCCGACCAGGTCGAGCAGCTCGCCCACCCTGGCCCGCCGTTCGGGCCGGGACCGGCCCCGCAGCCCGTAGCCCACGTTGCCGGCGACGTCGAGGTGGGGGAACAGGGCGAGCTGCTGGAAGACCATGCCGACCCGGCGGCGCTCGGGCGGGACCCACCGGCCGCCGCCGGCCACCACTTCGCCGGCCAGGTGCACCTCGCCGGCGTCGGGCACCTCGAAGCCGGCCACCAGTCGCAGTGTGGTGGTCTTGCCGCAGCCGCTGGGGCCCAGCAGGGCCATGACGCCCCCGGCGGGCAGGGACAGCGTGACGTCGTCGACCGCCCGCACGGAGCCGAACGACCTGGTGACGCCCACGAGCTCGACGGCCGGCGGGGCCGGTGACGGCGCGGCGGTCACCGGCCGGCGGAGCGCAGCGGCCAGAGCACCAGCGCCGACACCGCCAGGATCAGCAGGGCCGGCGGCGCAGCCTGGGCGTACAGCCCCTCGGCGGCACCGGTCCAGACCCGGACGGCAAGGGTGTCCACCCCCGGCGGGCGCAGGAGGAGCGTGGCCGGCAGCTCCTTCATCGCGGTCAGGAAGACCAGGGCGGCCCCCGCCAGCAGGCCCCGGCGCACCAGGGGCAGCGTGACGGTGGCGGCCACCGCCAGCGGCCGGCGGCCGAGCGACCGGGCCGCCTCCTCCATGGCCGGGTCGACCTGCACCAGCGACGAGCGGACCGACCCCAGCGCCTCGGGCAGGAAGCGGATCACGTAGGCCACCACGATCAGGGTGACAGTCTGGTACAGGGGCGTGAGGTAGCGGGCGGCGAAGAAGACCAGCGACAGCCCGATGACCAGCCCGGGCAGGGCGAAACCGGAGACCGACAGAGTCTCCACGGCCCGGCTGAGCCGGGACCGGTGGCGCACGGCCAGGACGGCCACGGGGACCGCCGCCACCACGGCCACCACGGCGGCGGCGGCCGAGAGGCCCAGCGACGTGGTGGCGGCCGAGGCCAGCACGTCGCCCGCCGCGCCCCGGCTGGACCCGACGGCGGCCCAGTAGACGACCACGGCGACCGGTACACCGATGCCGGCGACCACCACGGCCACCACGGCCGCAGCCGCCGGCCACCGCCCGGTCCGCCTGGGCCGCTGGCGGTGGGGGGCGAACCCGGCCACGGCGCGGGCGGGAGCGGCCCGGCCCCGGAGCACCCGCTCGGCCCCGATGGCGGCGAGGGTCAGGGCGACGAGCACGACCCCGAGGACCGCCGCCGGGGACCGGTCGGCGGTCAGCGACCGGTATTCCAGGAAGATGCCGCGGGTGACGGTGTCGACCTGCAGGATCGAGACTGCGCCGAAGTCCGACAGGACGTACAGGAACACCAGCAGGCCGCCGGCCGCCATGGCCGGACGCACCACCGGCAGCACCACCCGGCGGGCCACGGCTGGGCCGCGGTCGCCCAGGCTGCGGGCCGCCTCCTCCAGGGCCGGGTCGGCGTCGGCCAGCGCGGCCCTGGCCAGGAGCAGCACGTAGGGGTAGGTCGACAGGCCGAGGGCGGCGACGGCGCCGGGGAAACCGAGCAGGCCCGGTACCTCGCCCACCAGGCCGGCCGGGCCGAAGGCGGCCTTCAGGGCCAGAGCCCCGACGTAGGTGGGCACCACCAGCGGCAGGGTGGCGGCCAGGCCCAGCGCCCGGCGGGCCGGCAGGTCGGTCCGCTCCACCAGCCAGGCCAGGCCCACACCCACCACCACGGCCAGGGCGGTGGTGGCCAGCCCGAGCGACAACGTGTTGGTGATCAGGCGGCGGGCCCGGTCGGAGCCGACCAGGCCGAGCGGGTCGTCGGCGTCGGCCGCCCGCAGGAACAGGTAGCCGAGCGGCAGGACCATGACCGCCGCCACCAGGGCGCCGGCCGCGGCGAGGGCGGGCGGCGTCCGCCGCATCGGGCTCCGGGCTGCCGGCGCAGGTCGGCCGAGGCCGGCCGGCTAGGTCAGCCCGACCTCCTTGAGCATGGTGACGGTGCCCACCAGGTCCCGCCCCAGCTGGCTCAACGGAATGGGGATGGTGCGCAGCGAGTCCAGCGGCGGCAGCTCGGGGATGGCGCTCACGCCCCGGCGCAGGGGGTACTCGGTCGTCTCGTCCCGGAAGTACTGCTGTGCGCCCTCCTCCAGCAGGAAGCGGACGAACCGCTGCGCGTCGGCCGGGCGCTCGGACGTGGCCAGGATGCCGGCGCCGGCCACGTTGATGAGCGTCCCCTCGCCGTCGGGCGCCTGCCCGGGGTAGAAGTTGGCGACCGGCGCCCCCGGCCGCTCCTTGAACTCGTTGAACAGGTAGTAGTGGTTGACCAGGCCCAGGTCGACCTCGCCGGAGGCCACCGCGTCGAGCGTCTGGATGTTGTTGTCGTAGCGCTTGGCCCCGTTGACCTTCAGTCCCTGCAGGAAGGCGCGGGTGCGCTCGTCGCCCACCGTCTCGCGCAGCGACGTGACGAAGGCGATGAACGAGGCGTTGGTGGGCGGGTAGCCCACTCTGCCCTGCCACCGGGGGTCGGTGACGGCCAGGACGGTCTGGGGCACCTGGTCGGCCGCGACCCGCTCGGTGTTGTAGGCGATGACCCGGGCCCGGCCGGTCACGCCGACCCAGCGGCCCCGCTCGTCGCGGAAGCGCTCGTCGACCAGCCCGGTGACGTCGCCCGGCAGCGGCTGCAGCAACCCCTTCCCGGCCAGCTCGCCGAGGGCGCCGGCGTCCTGGCTGAAGAACACGTCGGCCGGGCTGTTGCCGCCCTCCTCGAGGATCGTCGGCAGCAGCTCGGCGGTGTCGCCGTACTTCACGTCGATGTCGATGCCCGTCTCGGTCTCGAACCGGTCCAGCAGCGGCCGGATCAGGTTCTCGTTCCGGCCTGAGTACACCACCAGCGCGTCGTCGCCACCACCGCCGCAGGCGGCCAGCAGCGGCGCCGCGACGGCGGCGGCGACCAGGAGGCGGCGGGCGATCCTTCCCTTGGACATGTCAACAGTCTGTTGTTAGGTGC
>DATLFQ010000156.1:0-3714 GCA_035540915.1 Acidimicrobiales bacterium | reverse complement strand
GACGGGCCCGGGCCCAAGCCGCCGCGCATCCAGATGGGCTCGCTGGTGCGAAGCCACGCCGAGCAGGTCCGCCAGGCGGCGGGCGAACTCGGGGTTCTGTCCGGCCATCAGAGGAGCGCTCGCAGTGCGGCGACGCTGCTGGCGGCCATGTCGAGCGCTCGTGCGATGCCGGCGCGTGCCTGGCTCCGCTGCTCCTCCGGCACTCCCAGCTCGGCCATCACCGCCTCGTCGACCTGGCCCTGGACGGTGAGGTTGAGGTGGTGCTGCTCGGCTGCCCGGAGGCGCTGGCGAATGGAGTCGATGCGGTCCTGCTCGGTCAGCTCGGCGTAGGGGGTGACGTTCACGGTTGCTCCTGGTCTCACGCAGCCGAGAGGAAGGTCATGCCGGCCTCGATCCCGAAGGCGGCGCCGGTGGAACCGTCCAGCTCGAGCCCGAAGAAGTCGACGTTCTGCTGAAGGGCGGTGACGGTGATCCCGTCGCCGGCGTTGCAGCGCCACGCCCGGGCGCTGCTCATCCCGATGATCCCCCAGCCTCCCGCGGGAGCACCTGGCGAGCCGGACGGCGCCTTCACGCTCTCGAGCACCTGGTGGTCGTCGATGATGGTGAGGCCGTTCACCTTGATGTGGTGGGTGCGCTGACCGGTCGGATAGACCTGCCAGAAGTTCACGCACCAGATCAGGTACACCCCGGCGATCGGCGCGATCAGGGTGCCGCCCCCGTCCCACATGCCCCCGGTGTTGTGCCGCTGGGCGTTCCACACCACCGAGGTCTCCACCCCGTTGGAGCAGAAGATGTTGCCGATCCGGTACACGCTCACCGACGGGTGAACGTGGTTGGCGGCGCCGTGGAAGGGCGAGCCGTGGCTGTGGTCGGCGCGGGACGCGAACGTGGAGAAGCCGGCCGTCTGGAACTGGCCGAAGTTGAACGCGGTGGTGACGGTGTTGCCCAGTGCCGGCGGCGGCGGCGGCGTGCCGTGGGCGTGGTCGATCCGGGAGGGCAGCAGGCCGGTGCCGGCGGTGGCCGCCAAGCCGTAGGTGGTCCCGGCGACCACGGTGTTGCCCAGCGCCGGCGTGCCGTGGAGGTGGTCGGCCCGCGAGGCCAGCGCGGAGCCACCGGGCGCTGAGCTGAGCCCGTAGGACTGCTGGCTCTGCACGATGTCGTCCACCGCCACGCCGTCGAGCGTCGAGAGGTGGTCCTCCAGGGCCCGGTCGCGCTCGATCAGCTGGTCGAGGACCTCGTCGTCGCGCAGCGGCTCGCCCGCCCGGCCCGAGCGGGCGACGGCCCGCCAGTCGAAGGGGTAGCGAAAGCGCCTAGGCACGGGTCCACGCCCCCTCGACGTCGGCCACCACGGTCACGGCCCGGATGGCGCAGCCGCGGATGTTCTCCAGCCGGATCCGGAACCCGCCGCCGCGCTGGCCGTCGATGCCGAAGGTGGCCCGGTGTGGGCTGCCGGCGCTCCCGCCGCCCTGGACCCGGTCGAAGCTCTGGGCGGTGGCGGCGAGGGTTCCCTCGCCCTGGTAGGGGCCCAGGCAGTCGACCACCACGTCGACGTGGTTGGTGGCGACCGCACCGGTGCTGTAGCTGTCCAGCTCGAGCACCACCGTCCGGACCTGGACGACCTCGCCGGACGGCGCCCACCACTCGGGCAAGGTGAGCGACGCCGGTACGGGCACGGCGGTGCCGTCGCCCTGCGAGGTGGCGCCGGACCCGTCGCCGGGCCGGTCGAACGCGTAGTCCCACGTCCAGACCTGGCCACCGCTGGCTAGGTGCAGCCGGCCGTCGCTGGCCGCACCCCTACCGGCGGCGCCGGCGGCCAGGGTGTGGAAGCTCCAGGCGCCGTTGTGCAGCAGCGCGGCCCGGGCGTCGGGCTGGGCCACGAAGGCCACGCCGGCCTCGGCCGAGCCGGCCTTGTCGAGCGCCACCACGGCGTGGCTGGGCGCCGCGTCGGAGCCGTCGTTGGGCGTCGAGGTCGTGTACTCCAGATGCGCCAGGCGGTCGGCCTTGGAGCCGGTGTAGAAGCCCGGGCAGCGGTCGAACAGGCCTTGGAACCACAGCAGCTCGTCGGCCCCGACCGCGGCCTCGCTCCGCAGCGGGCCGTCGTGGCGGGCCACCCGGCGGATGGTGGCGTCCAGGCCGACCGTGCCGCCCAGGTCGGCAAGCGAGCCGGTCAGCACCATGAACTGGTTCTGCTTGGTGATCGTCAGCGCGTCGCGCTGGGTGTGCAGCCCGCTGATGTGCCAGGGATCGCCGGCCTCGGCGAAGTTGGCGGCCGAGAAGGTCTCGGCCGCGGCATCGGACCACCGGATCCGACGCAGGAAGGGCGCGCCGCCCGACTCGGTCAGGTGGCCGATGACCAGGCGGGTGCCGTGGATGGCCAGATGGCGCCCGCCGTAGGCGGTGCCGGGCAGGGCGGCCACGCCGCCGGTCACCTTGTAGGTGCGGTCGCCGACGCTGGACAGGTACACCGCGCCGGGCACCGGCAGGATGGCCACCGGAGCGGTGGGGGCCTGGCTGAGGTTGCCCAGCGAGGTCACCGCCGCGCCCGGTGTACCCAGGTCGAAGGTGTAGACGCCGCTGCCCACCACGATGACGCCGTCGCCGCCGGGCACCGGACGGCTGGCGAAGCCCCAGATGGTGCCGGCGGGCAGGCCCGCCGGCGTGGTGTTGCGCAGGCCGGCCCGGGGCCCGACCGAGCCGTTGCGGTAGAGCATCACGTTGTTGCCGGCCCAGCTGCCCACCGGCGCCCGGCGGCCGCCCAGCGCCCCGTACTCGCCGGCGCCCCAGTCGTCGTAGCGGATGACCTGGCTGGCCATGCTCAGCTTCCGGCGGTCTCGCCGCCGCCGGGATCGTCGCTGCGGCGGCTGGCGCGCCGGCGCATCTGGGCGATCCAGTCGTCGAAGGTGACCCGGGCCGCCTGGGCGTCGTTGGCACGGCCCTCGCGGCGGAAGGCGAACATGGCGGCCGCCTCCACCACCGCCGAGTGGTACGAGGCCGGCAGCAGGGGCACGTCAGCGCCGCCCGCCAGGTCGGGCTCGGTGCGGATGTAGCGGTGCACCAGGGCCTCGATCGCCACGGGCACCGGCCGCACGATCAGCTGGGCGCCGAAGGGGGCGTAGTACCGGGGCGACCCGGTGCCGTTCATCCTCTCGATCTCCAGGATCGGCGCCCGCTCCAGCACGATGGAGTTCGGCCCTCGCACCGTGACCGTGCGCAGAGCGTTGGCCGCCGTCTGGTAGTTCTCGATCCCGGCGGCGGTGTTGATCGCCTCGGTGGCCTCCAGCCAGGGCCAGTCGGCCTCGGTCTCCACCAGGTGCAGGCCGGCGTTCACCAGCTGGGTGCACACGGCGTCGGTGAAGAAGGCGTCGCCGGTCGGCACGCCGAGGCGGGTGCGCAGCTCAGTGCGGAAGGTGGTCAGGTCCACGGGGTCCTCCGGGTCACCAGCGGCCGCGAGTGCGGACGCGGGCCTTGGGGCGCTGGCGGGCTGCCTCGGCGATCATCCGGGAGCGCCAGGCGCCGTAGCTGGCCGCGAAAGAGGCCTCCCGGGCGTCGCCGCGTCGACGGCACACCAGGGCGGCGGCCAGCTCGGCGATGGCGTGGTGGAACGTCGCCGGCAGCAGCGGCTCGTCGGTGTCGAGCGCCAGCTCGCGCTCGCGGCGCTGGTAGCGGTGGGTGACCACCTCGATCCGGTCGGGGACCGGTCGCAGCACCAGCTGG
>DATLFQ010000155.1:0-3236 GCA_035540915.1 Acidimicrobiales bacterium | reverse complement strand
GCTCAGCAGGAGCACCGGCGCCGGTGTGGCGGTGATCCTCGTCGCCGATCTCACCGTGGAGCGGGTGATCGCCTGGCCCCCCGACACCGAGGTGGCGGCCCGGCTGGCTCGCCTGGCCCACCAGCCCGTCGAGGCGGGTTCCGCCCTCTACACCGCCGTCCAGGGCGGCCGGACCGTCCACGCCCCCACCCTCGAGGGAGACGTCCCCCTCCTCGACCACGCCGGCGTGCCCGGGGAGATGGGCTCGGCCGCCGTCGTCCCGCTGGAGGCTCGCAACACGACCCTCGGGGCCCTGCTGGTGCACAGCCCCGAACCGGGCGGGATCCGCCAGCGCGCCCTCGTGGAGCAGGCGGCCGCACGCGTGGCGATGGCGCTGGCCAACAGCGACCTGCGAGAGGCGGTGACCCGGTTCGAGGCCGACGAGGAGGCGTCGCACTTCCGCGAGGAGCTCCTGGCCGCCGTCTCCCACGACATGCAGACGCCGCTGGCCGTGCTGCTCGGGACCATCCGGGCCCTCGAGGCCGGCGACGACCTGAGCCCCCGCGAGCGGGGGCAGCTCTACGAGCGCATGGGGCGGCGGGGCCTGCAGCTGCGCCGGCTGGTCCAGCAGTTCCTCGACTACTCGCGCCTCGGCGCCGGTCGCCCCGTGGTGGTGCGACCGGCCGTGACCGACCTCCGCTTCGCCCTCACCCGCCTGGAGGACGACATCGCCGGACGCCGGCCGGTGGTCTTCGACATGCCCAACGACCTGCCGCCCGCCTACGTCGACCCCGACCGCCTCGACCAGGTGATGGCCAACCTGGTCTCCAACGCCCTCAAGTTCTCGTCGCCCGGGTCCCCGATCACGATCCGCGCCCGCGCCACCCCGACCACCGTGGAACTGGAGGTCGCCGACCGCGGTCAGGGCATGACCCCGGCCGACCTCGCCACGCTGTTCCAGAAGTTCCACCGCGGCGCGGGAGCCGAGGACATCCCCGGGACCGGTCTCGGGCTCTACGTGAGCAGGGCCCTGCTGGAGGCCCAGCAGGCCAAGCTTCTGGTCTCCAGCACCCTCGGCGAGGGCAGCCGGTTCACGGTCGTCCTCCCCCGTCGGGCCCCCGACGGGTGAGGCCGGCGCCGACGGGTCGCTCAGGCGTTGAGCTCGATCACGGCGCGGCGCTCGTGCAGGCCGACCGGCGGCGCCACCTGGACCACGGTCCTCGCCTCGCACTCGGCGCACTGGGCCTTGCCGGAGCCGAAGTACATCTGGCCCTGGGCCTTGCAGCGGTGGCACACGTCCTCGGGCCACACCACCTCGCGGGGAAGGTCGCGGACCATGCCCTGGAGCTGGCGCCACCCGGCGGGATCAGGTCGAGCGTGTCCTCTGAGCAGGGGCATAACAGCTTCCTTTCTGTACGAGCGCGGCCCGAAAGGATCCAAACGCCTCTCGTCCGCTCCGGAAGGATGCCCGAACTATACGCATTTCGCGCGCTATGTGCACGGTCCTTCGCCCCCGCCGGCCCGGTCCCGAGCCGGGCGGTCGGCAGGCTCAGGCGCCCTTGGGGCGCTTGGCCTTCCAGTCGGCCTCGTACTGCGCGAGGGCCTCGAACAGCTCGGTGAAGTTCGCCTTGCTCAGCGTCTGGACCTCGAGGGCGGCCGCCTTGGTCTCGAGCTCGGGCTGCAGGTAGGCGGAGTACAGCAGGATCGGGCCGTCGTAGCCCGCCTTGCGCATGCGCCGGGCCACCTCGATGCCCGACATGCCCGGCATCCGCTGGTCGAGCAGCACGATCCCGTCCGGGGCGTTGGACCAGCGGTCGAGTGCCGTCTCCCCGTCGGGCGCCTCCTCCACCTGCCAGCCGCGCTGCTCGAGCAGCACCCACAGCGTGTGGCGCATGTCGTCGTCGTCCTCGACGACGAGCACCCGGTTGCGCTGGCGCTTGGACGACTTCCGCTCCTGGTGGACGAGACCGCGGTAGCGGTCGAGCAGGCCGCCGATGGCCCGGCGCTGGTTCACCAGGGCCGGTGCCGACTCCTTGAGCTGCTGCTCGCCCTCGGCGGTGATGACGTACACCCGCCGAGCGGGTCCCCGAGCCGGGGTCCCCCAGTGCGAGCTGACCAGGCCCTCGTCCTCCATCGACCGCAGCGAGCGGTAGAGCCCGCCGAAGTCCGGTACCTCGAAGCCGAGCTCGGACAGGCGGCTCACCAGCTCGTAGCCGTGGCTCTCCCGCTCCTTGAGCAGCAGCAGGATCGCCGGGCGGAGCAGGCTCCGGGACCGGAGGTCGTCGGTACCTCCACCCTCACTCGCCTTCGATTTCGCCACTCCGCTCCTTCCGGCGCCCAAGCCCACCCGAGCGCGCACCGGTCACCCAGACCTCGGTCGGATGCGGCGCTAGAGCCATTATGCACCTAGCCCTCGCGGGCGGTGCCTGATGGTCGGCGGGCGGCCCGTGCGGGTGGGTAATCGGGACCGGCGATGGGTAGGGCGTGGGCATCCGATTCCACCCGACAACGGAGGACACCAATGACGACCGATGACACCCAGGAGCGCCCCGCCGAGCTCGAGGAGCACCTCGACAACCTGATGGAGGGCGGTGCGGAGCCGCCCACCGGGAGCGGCTCGGGCGTCTCCACCAACCCCAACGAGACGCCGGCCGAGCACGAGCCGCTGGCCGTCGCGGAGTCCGATCACGACCAGGATCCGGGACGGGACCAGGCCGGAGCACCCTCCTGAGCGGGCATCCCGGGGGACGGGCGCCCGACCGGACCGGCTAGATGTAGTGCCCACGGACCTTGCTGACACGGTCCACCGATGAGTGAAGCCTCCGAGCGAGTGTGGAGCTGCTACCGCACCCACTCGAACGGAGGCTTCCGATGCACCGTAACGCTCGCCTGACCCCAGCTGGTCGACTGCTGCTGTGCCAGCGCATCGAGGGAGGCTGGCCCGTGGCCCATGCGGCTGAGTCGATGGGCATCTCCCGGGACCGGGCCTACGTGTGGTGGCGCCGCTACCAGGCCGAGGGCGTGTCGGGCCTCGAGGACCGCCCCAGCCGACCCCGGCGCTGTCCCAGCCGGACCAAGTCGTCAAGGGAGCGGCGCATCGTCGGGCTGCGCACCAAGCGGGGCCTGGGGCCGGCCCGCATCGCCGGCATCGTCAACATGCCGGCCTCCACGGTCCACCGGGTGCTGGTGCGCCACGGACTCAATCGCCTGGACTGCCTGGATCGGGTCACCAAGGTGCCCATCCGCCGCTACGAGAT
>DATLFQ010000154.1:0-7974 GCA_035540915.1 Acidimicrobiales bacterium | reverse complement strand
TCTCTGCACCGGCGACGGCCTGTGCGAAGAGATCGCCCCTGCCGTGTTCACCCTCCTCGACGACGGCCTGGCCTACGTCAAGGAGGGGGCGAAGGTGTTCAACCCAGGCGGCTCCGAGGCCATGGCGGTCGTGCCCGCCGGGCTCGAGGACGCCACCATCGAGTCCGCCGAGGAGTGTCCCGGCGAGTGCATCTTCATCGAGGTCAGCTAGCGCCGGAGGTCAGCGAGCGCTTCGCGCCGCCGACGCAGCGCCACCACCGCCACCGCGATGGTCGCCGCCAGCAGGACCGCCGCCGCCAGCGCGGCCAGCGGGCCCCGATCCGAGCCACCGCCGCTCCCCGCATCGATCGCGTCGGCGGCCCGGGCGAGCCGCTGGGCCTGCGCCCGGGCGAACCGGACGGCGACGGGCCGGACGTCGGCGGCGTCGGACGTCGCCGCCACCACGAAGGCGAACGGCGGCCTCGTGGCGACGACCGACTCCACGGCATTGCCGGCGCCGTCCTCGAAGCGGGCGCCCGAGCCGCCGGCCAGCGCCGGGACCGGGAACGACGCGAAGCCCGCGTTGGCCCGGGCGCCGACCAGGTAGGCGCGGCTGAAGCGGTCGGCGTCGCCGGCCCGGCCCAGCTCGAACAGCAGCACCACGACCGCCGTGCCGGCCGGCCGGCCGCCCGCCGGGTCGGCGGTGAAGTACCGAACCGAGGCGCCGCGGGCCGACTCCACCAGCGCCCGGGCGTCGCCGCCCTCGGACAGCGACGCCGGGAGGTCGGCGGTGTCCACCGGCCCGCTTCGCTGCGCGTCCACCTCGAAGCCGGCCACGTCCTGCACCAGCAACTGGTCGAGGTCTGCGCCGGCGGCCGGCCCGGTTGCTGCCGCCAGGGCAAGCCCGGCGACCGCCGCGGCGGCGGCCAGGCGGCGGCCGATCTGCGCCGCCCTCCCGGCCACTACCGCAGGCACGGGCCGGTCGAGGCCCGGCCCCTCCGGGGCACCGCCAGGACCTCGCGCAGCTCGTCGGACGTCAGCGCGTAGGCCGTGGCCCGCTGGTCGGGGGCGATGGCGAAGGCCACGCCGACGACCGTGCCGCCGGTGTTCACCAGCGGCGCCCCCGAGTCCCCGGGTCGCAGGTCCGAGGCCAGGACGAACACGTCGCGCCGGGTCCGCTGCGCGTCGTAGAGGTCCCGCCCGACGGCGTCGACCCGGCGACGGATCGCGGCCGGGGCCACCCGCAGCTGGTCCTGGCCGCCGGGGTGGCCGAACACGGCTCCCATCTCGCCGACCTCGCCCGACCCCACGGGCAGCGGCGCCTGGCCGAGGCCGGGCACCCGGAGGATGGCCAGGTCACGGCCGGGGTCGAACACCACCACCGTGGCGTCGAGGCGACGGCCGTCGGGCCGCATGACCTGCGTGCGACCCGGCTGCTGGCCGGCGACGACGTGGGCGTTGGTCACCACGGTCTCGCTGGCGACCGCGAAGCCGCTGCCCTGCTGCTGGCGGCTGCAGGCCACGCCCCCCACCTTGACCGTCGACACCGACACCCGCTCGATGACCGCCGGCTCGAGGCCGCTCGCCTCTGGCGGCGGGCCGATGGACGGAGCCGGCCGCAGGACGTCGAAGACTCGTGGGAAGTCGGTCTCCCCCACCAGGCTGCGGAGCGCCTGCATGGCGTCTGGCGGGCGGGGCAGCCGGCGGTCGATCGCACGGGCGATCACCGAGTCGCGCGCCTCGCGCGCCGGTGCCCCCGGGACCTCGGCGATGGCCGGCAGGAGCAGCCACACCGTCACGACCACACCGACGACGCCCACCACGGCGCCGATGGCCCGGTCGACCATGCGCAGGGGGCCGAACGGCACGAAGCGCCGGAGCGAGGAGCCCAGCACCAGCCCGAGCGCCTGGCCGGCGAAGGCACCGGTGAGCAGGATCAGCGAGGCGATCAGCAGCTTGCTGGCCGGGTCGGGGCCGTCGAAGGTCCGCAGCGCGGGCGGCAGCACCAGCACGGCCAGGTACAGCCCGACGGCCAGCCCGATCCAGGAGGCGACGCGGGCGATGAAGCCCAGCCGGTAGCCGGCGACCGCCGCGGCGGCCACGGCCACCAGGATGATGCCGTCGAGCAGGCTCACGGACCGGTGTCGGCGACGCCGGGCCCGCTCCCCAGCAGGCGGGCCGCCGTGAGGAAACCGGTGTGCGCCACCATGCGATGGTCCGGCCGGACGGCCGCCCCCTCGACGTGCCAGGTGCGCAGCAGGACCTCGACCGTCTCGGCCATGGCGAAGGGGCTGTCGTCGAGCGCCGACCGGAGCTGGGAGACCTGGACGATGCTCGGAAGGTAGGCGACGAACAGGCCTCCGCGGGACAGGGCCCCGGCGGCGTGCACCACCACCCGCCACGGCTCGGGAAGGTCCAGCACCACCCGGTCCAGGCCACGTTCCTCGATGCCGTCGTACACGTCGCGCTGGCGGACCTCGTAGGACGCCAGCGCTTCACGGCCCAGGAACCGGCCCACGTTGGCCACGGCGGCCGCGGCGAAGTCCGGGCGGACCTCGTAACCGCTGATCCGGGCGCCGGCCCGCAGCAGCGCCAGGGACAGCGCCCCCGACCCCACGCCCGCCTCCAGGACCCGGGCGCCGGGGAACACGTCGGCCAGCACCAGGATCTGGCCGAGGTCCTTCGGATAGATGACCTGGGCGCCGCGCGGCATCTTCAGGACGAAGTCCGACAGCGTGGGGCGCACCGCCTGGTACCAGGCGCCGGCGGTGGAGCGGGCCACGACGCCTTCTGCCTCGCCGAGGAAGGCGGCATGGGGGACGAAGCCGGCGTGGGTGTGAAAGGTGCCGTCCTCGGCCAGGGTCAGGAGGTAGCGCCGTCCCTTGCGATCGAGCACCAGCGCGCTGTCGCCGACTGCGAAGGGCCGGCTCACCGGCCCTTCCGGCGGGGCCTCGCCATGGAGGTGACGACCAGCGACTCACCGGGCAGCAGCGCCTCGCGGTACACGACCTTCTCGGTGCGGGCGGCCAACCGGCGCAGCGCCCTCAGCCCGAGTGCGGTCCCGCCCAGCACCGTCCACAGCCGGCTCCCTCCGAAGAACAACTTCCGGATGCCGATCCGGCTGAGAAGCCTGAGCACTAGACCCGCCGGATCTCGACGATCGCGCTGCGCTTGCGGCCGCGGCGGCGGCCGAGCAGGTAGGCGGCGCCCAGCACCACCACGGCCAGCGCCATCCCGGCGGCCAGCGCCACCGGCTTGGCCGCCTCGGTGGTCGCCTCCACGTCGCCTCGCAGTTCCCGCAGCTTGGTCTCGATGGTGCCTCGGGTGATCCGCGGCGGGCCGTCATCGGGGGCCATCACGCTCTCCTGTCGTGCTTGCGGGCCCGGCGGCGGGGCGCTCCGATGCTGCGTGCGGCGAGGACGGCCACCAGCCCCGAGGCGATCAGGACGATGCCGTAGGGGGCCCAGGACCAGTTGCCGTCGAAGGTGTCGCCCGTCTCGGTCTGCAAGGCCCGCAGGCCCGACAGCGTCAGCAGGAGGACGCCGATCCCGGCGAGCGCCGAGCCGGCCACGCCGTAGGCCACGAAGCGGCCGAGCCGCTTGATCGGGTCCACGGTCTCCTGCTTGAAGTAGTCGACCACCAGCTGGCGCAGCTCGCCGAGGTGCGTGGTGATGCCCTTGTCCTCACCTCGCGCGCTCGCCATGTGCGGAAGTGCTTATCGCCCCGGGACCCCGTGGGCAAGCCGTGGCGCCGCCCTGCCGGCCCGGCGATCAGGCGCCCGACAGCCGGAAGGCCAGGACGCCGGCCGCCTCGGCGGCGAGCTCGCGCAGGAGGCCCAGCCGCTCCTCCGGCTCGTCGATCTCCAGGACCCGCTGCTGGTCGACGGGCCCGAGCGGCGCGATCGCGGCCAGCTGGTGGGCCGCGACGAGCGGGTCGTCGGCCAGCTGGACCGAAGCCGGGAAGGGCGCCTCGCCCAGCTCGACAGCCAGCGCGAGCGACCGGCGCACCTCCGCGGTCGCCCGGTCGAGGGCGGCCTTCGCGCCCTCGCCGAGCGGCAGCTCCGGCCGGTCCTCGACCAGAGCCAGGGGGTAGGGGTCGTCGGGCAGCCAGGTCACCACCTTGACCCGGCGGGCGCCGAGGCAGAGCAGCTCCCAACGGCCGTCCGGGAACGGCACTGCTTCGACGATCCGGGCCACCGTCCCCAGGCCGAAGCGGCTGTCCCCGCCGCCCACCTCGGCGCCCCGCTCGATCAGGACCACCCCGAACTCGTGGCCGTGACGGAGGCAGTCGCGCACCAGCGCCCGGTAGCGGTCCTCGAAGACGTGGAGGGCCAGCGGCATGTGCGGGAACAGGACCGTCCCGAGCGGGAACATCGGCAGGGGCACCGCCACCGGTTCGCGGGGGCCGCTCACCGGCCCGGCCCGAGGCTCGCCGCTGGCGGCGCGTCCGGATACCGGGCCAGCGCGGCCGCCACGTCCTCCTGCAGGCGGCGCCCGAGCGCGTCCCGGGGCAGGTCGTTGGCCAGGAGGGCGAAGGTGAGCGGCGGACCCGCCTGGGGCGGGTCGAGGAAGCCCGCCAGCCCGGCCACGCCGCTGAGGGACCCGGTCTTGGCCCGCAGCCGGCCGGCCGCCGGGTGGCCGACGAAACGCATGCTTAGGGTGCCGTCACGGCCGGCGACGGGAAGTCCGGCGGCGACCGGGTCGCCGGGCAGCGCAGCCGCTCCCAGCGCAGCCATCAACAGCGCGCAGCTGGCCCGGTCGGACCGGTCGAGGCCGGATCCGTCCACCGTCGCCAGCGCGTCCACCGGCAGCCCACCGGCGGCCAGCGTCTGGCGGACCACCTGCACGCCGGCGGCGGTGGTCCCGGCACCGGCGAAGCGGTGGCCGAGCTCCTTCACCAGCAGCTCGGCCGTCAGGTTGTCGCTCTCCCGCAGCATCTCGGCGACGATCTCGGCCATCGGTGGTGACGGGAGCGCGGCGACCGCCGTGCCGCCGGCGGGCGCGGTACCGCTCGCGGCCGGGCCGCCGATCACGACGCCGCGGGCTCGGAGCAGGCCGGCCAGGACGTCGGCCGCGTGCACGGCCGGCTGCTCGGCGGCCACCGGGCGGGGGCGGTAGGCGACGAAGCCGTCGTTGACCACGAGCGCGCTGGCGGGGCCGACGTCGCCGTCCTCCCGGTAGCTCGGCTTCCAGCTCGGCAGGTAACGCTGGGTGTCGAAGCGCGACTCGTCGCCACGCACCGTCCCCCGCACGGCCCGGACGCCGGCCTCGACCAGCGCGTCGGCCAGGCGCTCGAACGGCGTGGTCACCTGGGGCTGGTTGGGGAACGAGGCCGCGTAGTCGGCGGTGGCCAGCAGCGGGTCGCCCCCCCCGACCAGCCAGAGGTCGCCCGCCACGACGCCGTCTGCGGCGACGGGCGCTGCCGCCCGCACCTCGGTCAGCAGTCGCTCCTCAGGACCGAGCCGGGCGAGGACGGCCTGGGCGGTGAGCACCTTGAGTGTCGAGGCCGGGATCAGGGACGCCTCTGCCCGGCGGTCGACGATCGGCCGGGCGCCTCGGCGCACCACCACGCACGACTGCTCACGGGCCCCGCCGAGGGCCGGCGCCCCCAGCGCCGCGTCGACGTCCGAGCGCAAGCGGTGGTCGGCGACCGTCTGGGACAGCAGCGCCGGGACCCGGCGGGCGGACAGCACCGGCGAGGCAACCGCCGTCCCGGTCGGCACCGACCGTCCGGCCGGCGAGTCCAGGGCCAGGCCGCCGGCGACGGCCGATACGGCACCGAGCAGAGCCGGGAGCCCCCACCGCCGGATCATGGGCCGAAGGTTAGGGGGCGGCCCGCCGCCCTACGGCTCCAGGGCGGCGCGGAAGAACGTGCGCACGTGCTCCAGGCGATGCTCCATGGCGTCGGGCTCCAGGGGGTCACGGCCCAGCAGCGACGCCAGGAAGGCCAGATCGCTGAAGTAGCTCAGGAGCGCTCCGTACCCGGTGAGCACCAGCTGCTCGGGATCGTGCCGGCGGAAGTGGCCGAGCGCCATCTCCTTCTCGAAGAACTCGCAGGCCCGGTCGAACCACGGCTTGAGGGCAGCGCCCAGGTCGAGGTCGAGGTGCGAACTGCCGTCGAGCGCGGCTCGCCGGGCGATGCGCACGAAGTCGGGGTTCTCGGCGAAGAAGCGGAAGCCGGCGGAGATGACGTGGTCGACCTGGGCCCAGCCGTCGGTCGGATCCGAGATGGCCTCGGCCACGCGGCTGAACCAGTCCCCCAGGCTCTCCTCGAAGACCTGCCGGTACAGCGCCTCCTTCGACGGGAAGTGGTGGAGCAGGCTCGGCCGGCGGATCCCCACCACCGCGGCGATGTCGTTGAGCGACGTGCCGTCGTAGCCGTGCTGCGAGAAGAGCTGGCGCCCGGCGGCGACGATGGCCTGCCGGGTGGACGGTGGTTCGGGAAACGCCTCGCCCACCGCAGACCCCGCGCGCGCACCGGAATCGAGTGCGGCCATGCCGCCACCCTAGGAGGGCCCGGAGGACGGCGTCGCCTACCTACCGGTCGGTAGGTAGGCTGGCGGAGTGCGCTCTCTCCTCCTCGGGCTCCTCGTCGGCTTCCTCCTCTGCCAGGTGGCCCAGGTCCTCACCACCGTGTACCTCCACCGGGCCGCCTCGCACCGATCGCTGAGCCTGGCCCGCCCGCTCGTCGGCGTGCTCCGCCTGCTGACCTGGATCTTCACCGGCATCCGGCCCCGCCAGTGGGTGGCCGTCCACCGCAAGCACCATGCGTTCACCGACGTCACCGGCGACCCGCACTCGCCGGTGCTGGAGGGGTTCGCCATGGTCCAGTTCGGCAACGTGGCCCTCTACCGCCGGGCCGCCAAGGACGAGGCGCTGGTGACCCGCTACGCCCGTGACCTGGCCCCGGACCGGTGGGACCGGGCGCTTTTCGACCGGGCCTGGCTCGGGCTCGGCGTGGGGGTCGTCGCACTGGTGCTGTGCGTCGGCCCGGCCATCGCCGCCGTGGCCGCCGTGTCGCACGCCGTGATGTACCTGTTCCTCAGCGCGGCCGTGAACGCCGTCGGGCACCGCTACGGGTCCCAGGACCACGTCAACACGTCGACCAACAACCAGTGGCTGGCCTGGCTGACCATGGGCGAGGGGCTGCACAACAACCACCACGCGGCGCCGACGTCGGCCCGCCTGTCGTTCCGGCCGGGTCAGATAGACCCCGGCTGGTGGGTCGTGCGGGCGTTCGAGCGGGCCGGTTGGGCCACCGTCCGCCATCGTGAGATCAAGCTGCGCCAGACCCGGAAGCAGCCGGCCCGCGAGTCGACGCCGGTCACCTAGGGTCGGGCCGTGGACATCGTCTCGGCCCTCTTCTGCGAGAACCTCAACCTGCGCCAGGCGCCCGGCCCGTCGACCCGCATCGACCTGTCCGGTGTCATGTTCTCGATGGCGGCGCCGGCCCCCCCGCCGGTGACCGTGGCGCCCCACCTGATCGTGCTCGTCCGGTGCCGGGCCGACGAGCCTGGCAGCGGCGTGCTGGAGGTCGTCTTCCGGGACGAGGCCGGGGCCGAGGTGGCCCGCAACGCCTCCCCCTTCACGGTGGAGCCGGGCAAGTTCACCTACCGGCTGGTGCGGGGCGAGTTGACCTACCCCGCCCTGGGCACCATCGAGGCGCACTGCCGCGTCGGCCAGGGCCCCACGACAGTGGTGCCGCTGACCCTGCTGGCCCCGGTGGCGTAGGCGGCGGCCGTGCCCTTCGCCGCCGCCCTGTCCGAACACCCCGTCCCGGCGCACGCCGTCGGGGAGGTGGCCGGCCAGGTCCTCGAGGCGCTCGGCCCGGCGCCGGACCTGGCCGTGCTGTTCGTCACCCCACCGCACGCAGGCGCCCTGGAGGACGCCATCGGCGCCATCCGCGACATCCTTCGCCCGGCCGCCCTTCTCGGGTGCGCGGCCGTCTCGGTGGTCGGCACCGACCGGGAGGTCGAGCAGGACGCCGCCGTGAGCC
>DATLFQ010000153.1:0-17636 GCA_035540915.1 Acidimicrobiales bacterium | reverse complement strand
TGAGGTGGAAGATCGCATCTTGTGCGGTGGTCGGATCGTTGATCCCGGGCGAGAGCGCACGCAGTGCGACGTCGGCGAGCTGTCGGACCCCGTAGGAGACGTCCTGCTGCATCGTGCGTGTGTCCCCGATGGCGACGGCGGGGCGGATGTCGGCATCGCCCGCATCGGACGGGCTGGCGCCTGGATGGGCGACCGTGCAGAGAGCAGTGCCCTCGATTGCGTAGCGCCCTGCGTAGCTGTGGAGGATGAGGGTTGCGCCGTCGGGGACGCATGCCAGCAGGCCGTAGGGTCCGGCGGCGCCGGCGGTGTAACGAGCCCCTGCCGCAGCGGACGGATCGGGCGTGACGACCAACGTCGCAGCCGAAGTTACGGTTGACGCCCGCCGGGACGACCGCGTGCTCGCCCCGGCGCGATGGGTGGCCGTCGCCGTGATCCCGGTCCTGGCAAGCGCGTTCGTGATCCTCTACGGGTTCCCCCGCCGCACCGAGGAGCTGTGGGGCTGGATGGTGTGCCCGTCCATGTCCGGACTGGTGATGGGGGGCGGCTACCTGTCCGGTGCCTACCTGTTCACCCGCGTCGCCCGCAGCCGGGAGTGGCACCGGATAGGTGTCGGGTTCGCAGCCACCACGGTGTTCAGCTCGATCCTGCTGGCGACGACGGTCCTGCACTGGAGCCGCTTCAACCACGACCACGTCTCGTTCTGGGCGTGGATCGCGCTCTACGGCGCGACGCCCCTCCTGCTGCCGGTGCTGTGGTGGAGGAACCGGCGTACCGATCCCGGGTCGCTCTCGGACGTCGACGTGCGCGTGCCGCGGCGCCTTCGCGTCGCGGTCGGGGTCGGCGGGCTGGTCCAGCTGGGCCTGGCCGGCGTCATGTTCGGCTGGCCACACCTGGCCGCCGAGGTGTGGCCGTGGGAGCTGGAGGTGGCGACCTCGCGCTCTCTCAGCGCGTTCGTGGCCTTCCCGGCGGTGACGTGGGCCTGGTTCCTCGTGGACAGCCGCTGGAGCAGCTTTCGCGTGACCCAGCAGACCGCGACGCTGGGACTCGTGCTGGTCGCGCTCGGGGTGCCCCGGGCGTGGGACGAGTTCCTCGGCGGCTGGCAGACGTCGCTGTACCTGGTCGCGCTGGCCGGCGCCATCGCGGCGAACGTCGCCCTGCACCTCGTCATGGACCGGCGGGCGGCCGGCGACCGCGCCGGACCGGTGCCGGCGACGCCGCCGGCGCCGGCTGTCAGCCCTCTGTGACCACCGAGGCACCCGGCGCCGCCCGGACCTGCCATCCCTCGTGCAGGGCGCCCGGTCCGGTCAGGGCCACCACGCAGCCGCCGAACCCCGCCCCGGTCATCCGGGCGCCGAGCACGCCGGGGGTGGCTCGCAGACGCCCGGCCAGGGCGTCGAGCTCGGCGGTGGTGACCTCGAAGTCCTCCCGCAGGCTGGCGTGGCTCGCCTCCAGAAGCGGTCCCAGGTCGGCGAGGTGGCCGCCCGCCAGTGCCGCGGCGAAGGCGCGCACCCGCTCGTTCTCGGAGATCACGTGGCGGGCGCGCCGGCGCAGGACGGGGTCGGCCAGGCCGGCCACGTCGGCGGCGGTCGCGGAGCGCAGCGGGCCGATCTCGGCCTCGGCGGCCTCGCACTCGGCCCGCCGGTCGGCGTAGGCGCTGCCGGCCAGCCGGCGGGCCACGCCGGAGTGGACGACCACCACCTCGAGGCCCTCCGGCAGCGGCACCGGCTCCACGGTCGACGTGCTGCAGTCGATCAGCAGGGCGTGGCCCTCCACGCCGGCCGCCGACGCGAGCTGGTCCATGATCCCGCAGGGAACGCCGGAGGCGAGCTGCTCGGCCCGCTGGCAGGCGCGGGCCAGCGCAAGGGGGCTGCCCTCGAACCCGAGGGCCAGGGCGACCGAGACCTCCAGCGCGGCGCTCGACGACAGGCCGGCCCCCACCGGCAGCGTGGTGGAGAGGTGCCCGCGCAGGCCGCGGGACGGCTGCACCACGGCCACGACGCCGGCCACGTAGCGGGCCCAGGCGGGCTCGACGGCGGCCGGGTCGGCGACGTCCAGGCCGACGTCGGCCGGGTGGTCGTCCTCCACCGAAGCCAGCACCACGCGGTCGCCGCCGCGGTCGGCGACGACCACCGTCTCCAGGTCGATCGCCATGGGAAGGACCAGCCCACCCGTGTAGTCGGTGTGGTCGCCGATCAGGTTGACCCGCCCGGGCGCCCGTGCCCGGACCGTGCTCACCCGGCGGGCGACGCCACCGGCTGGCGGTCCGGCGTCGTCGGCCCCCGGCCTGCGCCCGTCTCGTCCAGGGCGGCGGCGATCTCGGCCAGGTCGTCGTCGCCCAGGACGACGCCGGCCGCACCGGCCCAGCCGTCGACCTGCTCGGGCCGCCGGGCGCCGACGATGGCGCCGTCCACCCCGTCCCAGGCCAGGGCCCAGGCCACAACCAACTCGGGCAGCGTGCAGCCCAGCCGCGCCGCCACCGGGCGGAGCCGGCCGACCAGCGCCAGGTTGGCGGACAGGCCCTTTCCCGAGAAGTCGGGATGGCCGCGCCGCCAGTCGTCCTCGGGCAGCGACGCGGCGCGCGCCGCGTCGAACCGGCCGGTCAACAGGCCGGAGCGCATCGGGCTGTAGACGATCACGCCGGTGCCGTTGGCCCGGCACCAGGCCAGGGTGTCGGCGGCCACCTGGCGCACGAGCAGGTTCAGCTCCGGCTGGAAGCTGTCGATTCGGCGCACGGCCTGGCACCGGTCGAGCAGGTCGACCTCGAAGTTGCTGACGCCGATGAAGCGCACCTTGCCCTCGTCGACCAGGGCGGCCATGGTGGCCCAGGAGTCCTCCACCGGCGTGCCGTCGTGCGACGGCCAGTGCACCTGGTACAGGTCGATGGCCTCCACGCCGAGCCGGCGCAGCGAGTCCTCGCACTCGCGCCGGATCGACTGCGGCGCCAGGACGTTGGCCACCGTACGCGCCCCCGGCTCCCAGACCAGCCCGCACTTGGTGAACACGAGCGGGCGGTCGGCGGGGGGCAGCGCCGCGAGAGCTCGCCCGACAACCTCCTCGGCCCGGCCCAGCCCGTAGGCCGCCGCGGTGTCGACCCAGTTGACGCCAAGCTCCACGGCGCGGTGGACGGCCGCCACCGAGTCGGCGTCGTCCTGCGGGCCCCACCCGCCCTGCCACTCGCCGCCGCCGATGGCCCAGGCACCCAGCCCCAGCGGCGAGATCAGCAGGTCGGTCGTGCCCAGCGGTCGCAGTGGCGTCATCGCCGGGGTCTACCCTTGCCCGGCGCAGCCAACGCCGGGGGCCGGCGGGCCGAGCGGGTTACCGCCGCCCGGAGCTCGGCCGCGGTGGCCTCGGGGGCGGTGTCGTTGACGAAGGCGCCCGCCGCCAGCTCGGAGCCGGCCAGGTACTTGAGCTTGTCCGCGGTGCGGTGGATCGGCGTGAACTCGACGTGGCAGTGGGTCACCGCCTGCCACTGGCCGTCGTCGGTCGGTGCCTGGTGGACGGCCATGACGTACGGCAGCGGGAAGCCGAACAGGGCGTCGTAGGCCCGGACCACCACGTCGAGCAGCTCCGCCAGGTCCTGCCTCTCGCCGTCGCCCAGGTCGAGCAGCGAGGCGGCGTGGCGGTGGGCGGTGACGTGGACCTCGTAGGGGAAGCGGGCCGCGAACGGGACGAAGGCCAGGAAGCTGCGGTTGCGGGCGACCACCCGGGTGCCCTCCATCCGCTCGCAGGCGACGATGTCACACATCACGCAGGTGCCGTGCCGCTCGAAGTGGGCCAGGCCGGCGTCCAGTTCCAGGCGCACCAGGGGCGGGATGTCGGGGTACCCGTAGATCTGGCCGTGCGGGTGGTCGAGCGTCACGCCGATGACCGCGCCGCGGTTCTCGAAGACGAAGACGTAGCCGACCTCGGGGCGCCGGCCCAGCTCGGTGTAGCGGTCGGCCCAGACGTCCACGATGCGGGCGATCCGCTCCGGCCCGAGGTCGGCCATGGTCTGGTCGTGGCGGTCCGAGTACACGATCACCTCGGCGGCGCCCCGAGCAGGGGCCACCTCGTACAGCGCCGACCCGGTCACCGACGGCGGCGGCGGCGACGTGGTGAACGAGGGGAAGCGGTTGTCGAAGACCACCACGTCGTAGCTGGCCGCCGGGATCTCGGTCTCGAAGCCGCCGGGGCGGGTGGGGCACAGGGGGCAGTCCGGGCCGGCCGGCAGGAAGGTCCGGGTCTGGCGGTGGGACGCGAACGTGCGCCAGTCGCCGGTCAGCGGGTCACGGCGGCGCTCGGTCACCTCCCCGTCTCCGGCTGCCAGCGGTAGGAGGTGAGCGACCGGCCGTCGGGCTTGGTGTGCACGTCGCGCACCATGGTGGGCCGGGGTACGGCGCCCCACCGGACGACGTCGGCCAGCAGGGCGCTGGCCGAGGCGTCGCCCGCGATCGCCCGCTCGCACAGGCGGTACTGGCAGAAGACCAGGCGGCCTCGGCCCACGGCGTGCGAGCCGACGATCGTGCCGGCCATGGCGCCCGGGACCGGCTTGTAGGCGATCACCACCGGAATGTCGGGGAAACGGTCGCCTCCAACGCCGGTGACGAGGGTGGTGGCCTGGACCGTCGAGTCCTCGGCCACCAGCACGTTGCGCCGTGGCAGCGAGGGTAGGGCGCCGTGGTCGGTGGTGAACCGGAAGACGGTGGAGCCCCAGGCGGTGACGACCGGCTCGAGGGCGACTGCCAGTGGGTAGAACGGCGCCGCCTCCGGGCCCTGGGCCAGCACCACGACCGTCGCACCGGCGTCGACCTCGGCCTGCAGCTGACGACCGGCGGCCTCGTCGAGCTCGCCTTCGCCGACCACCACGGGACCGCAGTCGCCGGCGACGGCGCCCACTGCGGCCAGCGCCGCGGCCGAGCGCGCGGACCCGATGAGCCGGACGGCCGCTTCCACCGGCCGGGTATCGACCACGTGGATGGGATAGCGGTTCTCGGCGATCACCCCGCCTGTCGCCTGGAGGCGCAGCACGAGGTCGTGGCTGCCCGGGACGTCGGGCGCCACGATCGACACCGTGCCCAGCGCGGCTGGCTCGTAGGCGGCGAGCCGTGCTGCCCGCACTTCGGCCACCGACTCAGCGAACCGGTCCTCGACAGAGGCGGCGGCGAGGTCCGACGTGTCGACGGCCAGCAGTTGCTCGATTCCCACCGGGCGGGACGTGTCGCCGAAGCGGGCCTCCACGACCACGTCGTCCAGCGCCGGCCCGTCGTTGGCCACGTGGACCCGGGCCCGCAGCACCTGGCCCGCCGCCGCGACGAGGCTTTCCAGCTGCAGCATGGGCAGCACCGCCTGGTTGGCCCGGCGCACCTCGGCCACCGCCAGCGGCTTGGGCCGCCGGTGGAGGTCGAGGAGGCCGTTCAGCTCCTGGGGCACGTCGGTCAGCTCGGTCAGGCAGTAGCCGCCGATGTGCCCGTGCCGGCGCCACACCTCGGTCTGCAGCCGGTCCGAGATGCCCTGGTAGCGCTGGGTCTCGGTTACGAAGCGGCCCACGGTCGCCGGCCACAAGGTGCCGGCCAGGCCGGCCGCGTAGGCGGCCCGGGCGTCCCAGAAGGGCGGGTCGGCCAGCTCGGGCATCTGGGGCAGGCCCCAGTCGCCGAACTCGGTCACGAAGAAGGGCCGACCGGTGCCCGACCAGCGCTGGCAGGCCTGCTCGATCTTGGCCAGGTAGTCGGCGTGGAGCTGGCCGTACCAGTGGGCGGTGAGTATCGGCGAGGCGTAGACGAACTCGGGGTCGGGCTCGATCCAGTCGTTCTCGATGACCGGGCGGGTGCCGTCGGCGTCGTGCACGGCGGCCACCAAGGTGCGGGCGAACGCCTCGTAGCGGTCCCAGGTCCGTGCCTCGCGGCGGCCGTCGCACAACTCGTTCATGGCCGACCACAGGACGATGCTCGGGTGGTTGCGGTCTCGCCGCACCTGCTCGGTGATCGCGTCGACGCACCGGCGGGTGAGGAGCGTGTCGCCCCCCATCTCCTCGTGCTCGATGGGCTCGGCCACCGGCAGGTCGCAGTGCAGGTACATGCCGACCCGGTCGCAGATGTCGAGGTATCGCGGATCGAACGCCTTGATGTGCAGCCGGAGGGTGTTGAAGCCCATCTCCTTCGCCGACCGCACCTCGTGCTCGATGGCGGCGTCGCTTCCCTCGGCGTACAGCTCCTCGGCCGTGAACCCCTGGACCAGCACGCTCTTCATGCGGTAGGGCATGCCGTCGACGAGGATCCGGTCGCCCTCGACCCGGACGGTGCGGAGCCCGTAGCTCGTGGTCCGGACGTCGCTCGACCGGTCACCGCTGCGCCCGTCCACCAGCACGTCGTGCAGGACCGGACGGTCGATCGACCACCGCGCCGCGGTCGTGGCGCCGAGCCCCGCCTTGACGGTGGACCGGCCGCGGGCCGGCAGCGAGGTTTCCAGGTCGACCACCGTGCCCAGGGTGGCGACGCCGACGCCGGCCTCCAGCGGCTCGTCGGACCGGTTCTCGAGCTCCACCTCCACGACCAGATCGTCGGGATCGGCGTTGACGAACACCTCGCGCAACACCACGGGGCCGTGGCGGCGGAGCGTGACCGGCTGCCAGATCCCGCCGTAGGTCATGTACAGGCTGGGGCGGCTGGGGAACACGTGGTTCATCCACCCCTGCTTGCCGTGCGGCAGGCGCAGGTGCTCGGCGTCGCCGAGCGCGGGGTCGACGACCCGGACGGCCAGGACGTTGTCGCCGCCCACCAGGGCGGCCCGGGCGTCCAGCTCGAAGGGCGTGAACGGGCTCTCGTGGCGGCCGAGCAGCGTCCCGTTCAGGTACACCTCGGCGATGTCCATGACGGCGCCGAAGCGCAGCGTCCAGTGCCCGGAGGTGTCGGCCAGGAGGAACCGGCGGCGGTACCACGCCGCGCCGTCCAGCTCCAGGTGACCCTGCGCCTCCCACAGGCCGGGTACCCCGATGGTGAGCGGCGGGACGGCGTCCAGCTCGTCGACCGCGCAGTCGCGGGGATGGAACTCCCAGTCGCCGTCGAGCGAGGCGACGCCCCGGCTGTCGAACCGCAGCTGCTCCATCAGGCCCTCCACCAGGTCGGCCGCGTCAGAAGACGAGGGCGACCTTGCCGCCGGTGCCCTCGTCCGCCCGACCGTAGGCGGGGCCGGCCTGGTCGAGGGGATAGGTGTCGGTCACCGTGCGCCCGGGGTGCAGGTCCCAGGCCACCAGCTTGGAGACCAACTCCTCCATGCGCCAGATGGCGGTCACCCACGAGCCGTAAACGGTGAGCTGGCGGTGGATGACGTCGTGGCTGGCGTCGAGGTCCAGGCGGCCCCCCTCGCCGACCAGGGCGACCCGCCCCCATCGGCGGGTACCGGCCAGCGCGGTCGCCCGGCCGGCCGCCGAGCCCGAGCAGTCCACCGACGCCTCGCACCCGTTCCCGCCGGTGTGCTGGAGGACCTCGCCGACGGCTTCGGGGCCGGCCGTCACCACCACGTCCACGGCGCCCACCTCCAGGGCGAGCGCCCGCCGCGCCGGCTCCGTGTCGACGCCGGCGACCAGGTGGGCGCCGAGCGCCTTGGCCAGCAGGCCGGCGGCCATGCCGACCGGGCCCAGGCCGGTGACCAGGACGGCGTCGCGGCCCGACACGCCCAGGCGCGACAACGCCTCGTAGGCGGTCCCGAAGCCGCACGCCACGCAGGCACCGTCCACGAAGGTGAGCGGCTCCGGCAGCGGGACGCAGGTCGCCTCCTCGGCCAGCAGGTAGTCGGCGTGGCCGCCGTCGCGCTGCCAGCCGTAGGCGGCGCGGAGCGGGGAGGTGCAGCTGATGAAGTAGCCGCGCCGGCAGTCCTCGCACAGGCCGCACCCGGCGATGTGGTACACGGCCACCCGGTCGCCCGTCCGGAAGCGCCGGCACCGCGGGCCGACGGCGACGATCTCGCCGCTCGGCTCGTGACCGGCGATCACGCCCTGGTAGGCCTCCGGCCCGGTGCCGAGATGCTCGCGGTAGATGGCCCGCAGGTCGCTGCCGCAGATGGTGGACGCCCGCATGGCGACCACCACCTGGCCGGCGCCGGGGGCCGGGTCGTCGACGTGGCGCACCTCCACCTGCCGCCCGCCGGGCAGGTAGGCACCCCTCAGCGGATCCCCTCGCCGCCGGCGCCCTCACCGCGGGGGATCCAGACCGTCTCGGGCTCCCCGCTGACGACGTGGTTCACGAACTCCACCCCCTGCATGGTGGAGTGGTCCATGTTGCCGATCTCGTAGAGCCAGGCGCCGAACCGGCCGCGGGACCAGATCTCCTGCGACCGGAGCCACGGCTGGATGGTGCCGAGGGCGGCGTCCCTCGTCACCGACGGCACCGGGTAGGTCATGTCCGGCGAGCACAGCCAGGTGGTGACCACCAGGTCGCGGTCCGCCTCGGTCATCAGGCCGGTGGCCACGAGTCCGTCGATCACCCGCTGCACGATGGTCGACTCGTCCTCGGGCTTGTGCGGCGAGCGGGAGGTCTCGGTCAGGAACAGCGTCTGGTCGGGCTGGGCCGTCATGTACGGCGAGTAGTTGGACAGGTAGGTCACCCGGTAGAAGGGGACCTCGGGCTCGGGGAAGTAGATCCAGTTCTTGCTGCTCCCCGCCGGCCGGTCGACCCCGACGCCGACGATGTGGCTGCCGCTCCAGTGCAGGCCGTCGGTGGCCCGGCGCACGTCGTCGGGCACACCGTCCATCGTGGCGATCAGGTGGTTCAGCGGCATGGTCGACAGCAGCACGTCGTAGGGCCAGACGCGGCCGTCGGCCGTGTGGACCTCCTTGGCGACGGGGTCCACCGCCGCCACCGGCGTCTCCAGCTCGAGGTGGTCCTCGACGAAGCGCCGGAGCCCCTCGTAGAGGAAGCCGGTGCCGCCCCGCAGCGGGTAGCGGAAGGTGTTGTTCGGCCCCCAGGAGACCTGGTCCTGGGCCAGGATGACGTTGCGCAGGACGGCCTCCACGTCCACCACCGAGACCCGCTCGCCGATCCAGACGTAGTTCATGAGCTCGGCCGGGGTGGCCCAGACCTTGAAGTTGTAGGGCTCCATGAAGTGCCTGGTGATCCCGGCGCCGAAGACCGCGTCCATCCACTCCCGGAAGTTGGTCGGGTCGTGCTCGACCTTCTGCGCCTGGATCACTCCGTTGACGCAGTCGAAGACGGTCTGGGGCTTCAGGGAGCGGATGTTGTTCTGGAAGGGGTAGGCGATGAACCGGTCCTCCATCCAGACCCAGGCCTCGCGGTTGAGCTCGGTGAAGTCGCCGCCCATCAGCTTGTCGACCAGCTCGTCGTAGTACGCGTAGTGGCTGAACATCACGTGGCCGCCGATGTCGTAGGTGAAGCCCGCTGCGTCGGTGAAGGAGGTGGCCAGCCCGCCCACGTAGTCGTTGGCCTCCAGGATCACCCAGTCGTCGTAGCCCAGCTCCTGCAGGCGGTAGCCGGCGCCGAGCCCGGTCGGGCCGGCCCCGATGATGACGATGCGGGGGGCGGTCATGCCGTCTCCTCGAGGAGTCGGCCGGCGGCGACCGCCTGGCCCACCAGCGAGTCCATGCGGCCGGCGATGGCGTTCCAGTGCTGGCGGCGCAGCACCGGCCACGCCACCCGGTCGCGCTCGGATGCCGGGCCGGCCTGCCCCTCCCGGCAGGCGGCGGCGAACTGGTCCGGCCCCTCGCCGAGGGCGACGATGTCGGAGTAGTCGGTGACGACGTCGGGCACCCGGGTGGACACCACGGGCAGGCCGGCGGCCAGGTACTCCAGCGTCTTGGTCGGGCTGATGGACCGGGTCGCCTCGTTGAGGGCGAACGGCATCAACGCCACGTCGAACCCGGCCATGACACTCGGCAGGCGCTCGTAGGGCTGGGCGCCGCGGTAACGCAGGTTCGGCGAGACCGGCAGCGCGCCTGGGTCGATCTTGACGACAGGGCCGACGATCTCGAGATCCCAGTCCGGCAGGGCGGCGGCCAGCCCGGCCACCAGGTCGAGGTCGATACGCTCGTCCACGACGCCGACGTAGCCCGCCACCGGGCGGAGGCGTGGCTGCCGTTCCGAACGGGCGGGCAGGAAGTGCTCGAGCTCGACGCCGCTCGGGAAGCAGTGGGCGTCGGGCCGGAGCGCGGCCACGCCGCGCTGCAGGGAGCGACCGCCGGTGAAGACCAGGCCGGCCTCGGCCAGCAGGGCCTCGCGACGGGTTCGCATCGCCGGCGGGGCGTCCTTGAACGAGGCCAGGTCGTCCATCACGTCGTAGACGAGCATGGACGGCTCGACGGCGCGGGCCACGTCCAGCGCCATGGGCGTGTAGAGCCACGCGATGCGTCCCGCCCGCCAGCCCAGCAGCCGCGCCAGCCGGTCGCCGTACGAGGCGGCAACCGGGTCGCCGAAGTGCACGTGACGTTCGGGCCCGGGAACCTCCAGCCAGACACGCGTGACCGGTCCGGACGCCTCCCAGCGCAGCACGGGCTCGTCCACCGAGGTGGCGATCGGCTCCTCGACGAACCAGGTCGGCCGGCCGGCGGCGAGGCGGGAGATCAGGTGCTGGGGCCGCTGCCAGACGAAGTGCCAGCGCAGGTGGGACAGGACGACCAGCTCATCCGTGGGCATCTTCGATCCTCAGCTCGATGGGTTCCGCCGGGGGCGGCGGATCGGTCTCGTAGACGGGCGGGTCCTGCCACTCCCAGTGCGCCATCTGCGGCGCCCAGCCCCGGAGCCAGTCGGCCACGGGCTCGCGGAACCGGAAGGCCGGCAGCGCGGCGACCGGGGCTCCCGATGCCGCCAGGGCATACGCGCTCGACATGCACGACGCCCGCCGGTCCAGCTGCTCGTCCAGCCAGTACACGCCCACGGGGTCGATGTTGCCCTCGCTGCGGCGGAGCACCGAGTCCCAGTTGCAGGAGTCGACGAACGGGAACCAGCAGTAGCCGCGGAGGTCGACCCCGGCGGCCGTGGCCAGCTCACACTGCTCGAGCGTGTACTTCAGCCAGCTGGCCCGGTCGGAGGCGTACCCCCGAACGTTGGTCTCGGCCAGCATGACCGGCAGCTGGTAGCGGTCAGCGTACTCCAGGATCAAGCTGGCCAACGGAGCCGGTCGGGGGGAGTGCATGGCCCCCTTTCCCGACGGACCCGAGTAGTCCCACTGGCAGTGCGCGTAGTAGTCGAGGCCCAGCACGTCGACGTGGCCCGGGACCAGGTCGAAGAGGTCGTCGGCACCGGCCGCCTGCAGCGCGCGGACGAAGGGCCGCCGCTCGTCGAGGTGGCGACCGAGGAAGGCGTCCAGGACGACGAAGCGGCGGTCGTTTGCCAGGGCGGCCCGTGCCGCACCGACCGGGCCGTCGCCGGTGTGCCGCTCGCACGCGTCGACGTAGACGTGGCGGGCGTCGGGGAGCAGCTCCCGGCACATCCGGCTGGCCTCGGCGACGGCGGGGAGCACGGCCCGGGCGACTGCGGCGAAGCCTGCGACGCCGGTGAGGTGGGGCGGCCAGATCCCCTCGTGGCCGCAGAGCTGGAACGTTGTAAACGGCTCGTTGAACAGCGTGTACCCCCCGATATGGGGGTAGCGGAGGGCGAAGGCCTCGACGAAGCGCAGGTAGGCGGGCCGGAAGGCCCGATCGGTGAAGCCGGTCAGCCAGCGCGGGTAGCTGGTGTGGTGGACCAGGTCGGCGATGACGGCCATGTCGTGGTCGGCCAGCCAGCCGAGGACCTCGTCGGTGCGGGCCCAGTCGAATGTGCCGGGCCGGGCCTCGACACGGTGCCAGCGCACGGGGTAGCGCAGCTGGCGGACACCGGAGCGGTGCAGCAGTTCCAGGTCGGCGGCCCACCGCTCGTCATGGCCGGTCAGCTCCATGTTGTCCACGTCGAAGGCCGGCTGGAAGACGGACTCGAAGGCGCCGACGAACGGGACGGCGTGATGCCGATCGGCGCTGGCCAAGCCGTTCAACCCTCGGTCCTTTCCGCCCCTCGAGGCACTCCTGACGTGAGCCGATGGTGCGGGCTGGCTGATAAACCCGGCGGCCGCCTACCCAGTCGGGCGTCTCCGGCAAACCGGACGGCAAGGGGAGGATTTCGGTAACGGTAGCGGTGAACCGGCGGCGGGGATGACCCTGGCGCGTCGCCGCGGGGCGCCGATCGGAAGGAGCCCCGATGGGCGGCCTGCGAGTGGTGGTGGTGGGAGCGACCGGGAACGTGGGGACCAGCGTGGTCGGGGCGCTCGGGCGCGACGCCCAGGTCGGGTTCGTCGTGGGTCTGGCCCGCCGCCTGCCGGACGGGGCGCCGCCGAAGACGGTCTGGGCGCGTGCCGACGTGACCACCGACGACCTGGTGGCCCACTTCCGCGGTGCCGACGCGGTCGTCCACCTGGCCTGGATGTTCCAGCCCACCCACGACCACCTGGCCACCTGGCGCAACAACGTTCTGGGCGCCATCCGTTTTGTTCGAGGCAGTGGCCGAGGCTGGCGTCCCAGCGCTTGTATATCGTCGTCGGTGGGTGCCTACTCCCCGGCCGACGGAGATCGGCCGGTCGACGAGTCCTGGCCGACCCACGCGCTGCCAACCGCCGCCTACGGCCGCGAGAAGTCCTACCTCGAACGGGTGCTGGACCGGTTCGAGCTCAGTTCGACCGAGGCCCTGGGGGAGCTGCTCGAGGGACTGCGCGAAGGTGCGGGCGGGCGCACCCCGACGCTGCGCCGCGGCGCCGGCGGTCGGTTCCGCGAGCGGGAGATCGCCACCGGCGTCGGCCAGCACGGCGGCGTGTAGTCGTGAAACCGCTGGGCCGGTGGCGCCCGCACGGTCACGCCTCTTGACCCCGGGCCCGGGCCGGGCCGGTTCCCGCGCCGAGGTTGTGGGCGGTGTTGACCAGCGCGACGTGAGTGAACGCCTGGGGGAAGTTGCCGACGAGGCGCCCGGCGGCGGCGTCGTACTCCTCGGCAAGCAGCCCGACGTCGTTCGCCAGCCCGACCAGCCGGTCGAACACCGCCCGCCCCTCGTCCCGGCGACCCTGGAGAATGAGGTTGTCTGCCAGCCAGAAGCTGCACGGCAGGAAGGCGCCTTCCTCCCCGGGCAGCCCGTCGATCTCGCCGAGGCTGTCGCCGGCGTAGCGGCGGACGAGCCCGCCCTCGCACAGCTCGCGTTCGATGGCGGCCACGGTGCCGACCATGCGCGGGTCGCCGGCCGGCAGGAAGCCGACGAGGGGGATCATGAGCAGACTGGCATCCAGCTCGGGACGGCCGTAGGACTGCGTGAAGGTGGTGCGTTCCGCGTCGAAGCCGTCGGCGCAGACCTCGGTATGGATCTCGGCACGGAGCTGCCGCCAGCGCTCGACCGGGCCGGCCCGGTCGAACCGCTCGACGGCTTTCACGGCGCGGTCGGCGGCGACCCAGGCCATGACCTTGGAGTGGGTGAAGTGCCGGCGCGGGCCGCGCACCTCCCAGATCCCCTCGTCGGCGTCGCGCCAGTGGCCCTCCAGGAACTCCATGACCGCCGTCTGCAGGCTCCAGGCGTCCGCGTCGTCGGGCACGCCCGACTGGCGGGCCTGGTGCAGGCAGTCCATCACCTCGCCGTACACGTCGAGCTGGAACTGGCGGCTGGCGGCGTTGCCGATCCGGACCGGCCGCGACCCCTCGTAGCCGTCGAGCCAGTCCAGCGTGAGCTCTGGCAACCGCCGCTCACCGGCCGGGCCGTACATGATCTGCAGCTGCTCGGGGGAGCCGGCGGCCGCCCGGAGCAGCCAGTCTCGCCAGGCCACCGCTTCGGCCTCGTAGCCGCCGAGCATCAAGGCGTAGAGGCTGAAGGTGGCGTCGCGCAGCCAGCAGTACCGGTAGTCCCAGTTGCGGACGCCGCCCAGGTCCTCGGGGAGCGAGGTCGTGGGCGCCGCCACCAGCCCGCCCGTCGGGCCGTGGGTGAGGGCCTTGAGCGTGATCAGCGAGCGGACGACGAGGTCGCGGTAGTCGCCGGCCGTGGTGCAGCGCGACGACCAGTCCTGCCACCAGGCGACCGTCTCGGCGACGGCGGCCGTTGCGTCGACGGCCTTCGGAGGGGGTTCGTGGGACGGGTGCCAGGTGAGCACGAACGGCACCCGGTCTCCGGCCGAGACCTCGAACTCGGCGACGGTCGACAGGCCCTCGCCGTGGGTCGCCACCGGGGTCCGCAGCTCCAGGGCGTCCGGGCCGGCGATCGCCTGCAACGCCCCGTCGCAGCGGCGGACCCACGGCACGAAGGCGCCGTAGTCGAAGCGGATCACCAGGTCCATGGTCATGGCCACGCGCCCGGTCAGGCCCTCGACGACCCGTACGAGGTCGGGTGCCTCACCGCGGATCGGCATGCAGTCGGTCAGGCGGACGCTGCCTGTCGCAGTCGTGAACGTGGTCTCGACGACCAGCGTGTCGGGCACGTAGCGCCGGTCGGTGCCGGCGCTACCGTCGCTCGGGGCGATGCGCCAGCGGCCGTTGTCCCGGGTGCCGAGCAGGGCGGCGAAGCAGGCGCTGGAGTCGAACCGGGGCAGGCAGCACCAGTCGATCGAGCCGTCCCGACCGACCAGTGCGGCGGTCTGGGTGTCGCCGATGAGGGCGTAGTCCTCGATCCTCACCGGCCGGGTACCGGGCGATCCTGCCGGTCGGCGGTGGCCGCTATGCCGGCGTCGTTCACGCCTGACCGATGGGGAGCGACGACATGTCGGCGAGGGGATGGACCTGGAAGTGGGAGAAGTTGTAGACGGGCGACTTGGCCAGCAGCATCTCCAGCTCGTCGTTCGAGTCGACGTTGTAGATCCAGGCCCCTCCGTGCGACCCGACGATGTGGTAGCGCCCGATGACCTTGCCCTGGGCCTCGAGCGGCTTGGCGTAGTCGGGCATGGTCAGGACCGACTTCATCATCTCGGTCGACACGCGGGACAGCTCCACGTTCCAGATGACCAGGAACTTCATGGTGAACCTCCAGTTGTCGGATACCGGTGCGAAGTCTGACCCCCTACGAATAGCTGCGCAGCTCGACCCGGTTCCCATCGGGGTCCCGGAGGTAGAGGCCGCGCCCGGTACCCCGGGCGCCGAACAGGTCGGCCGGCCCCGCCTCGACGGGAAGCGAACCCGATGCGGCCAGCTCGTCGAGGTCGACATCCTCCACGACCAGGGCGATGTGATCGACGTTCGTGCCCGTGCGCTCGCCCCGGGCGATGTCGATCAGGAACGTCGGGCTCACGCGCAGCGACACGAACGGGACGTTGCCTCGTCGCCACGCGTCGAGCCGCTCGGCCTCGACACCCAGGTGGTGGCGGTACCAGGCCACCAGCCGCTCGGGGTCGGGAGAGATCAGCACGACGTGATCGGCGGCCGCCAAGCGCATGACAGCGCTTCAACCTACTGTCGCGACGTGCCGAGCACCCGCCTGCAGAAGCACGTCCGTGCGCCGAAATCGGCGGCGTACCGGCGCTTCCCGTCATGAGCGTTGTCGTCGTGGGTGGCTCATCGGGGATCGGGATGGAGATCTCGCGGTTCTTCGCCGATCTCGGCGACGACGTCCTGCTGACCAGCCGCGACGCAGGCCGGGCGGCGCGCGTGGCCGAGGAGATCGGCGCTCGCGGCGTGGCGCTCGACCTGGCCGAGCCGGAGGCCATCGCCGGCGCGCTCGCCGGGGTGGAGCGCGTCGACCACCTCGTGCTCTCCGCCATCGACCGGGACCACAACAGCGTCGCCGACTACGTGGTCGAGCGGGCCATCCGGCTGGTCACGCTCAAGCTCGTCGGGTACACCGAGGTCGTGCACGCACTCGTGACGCGCATGCATCCCGGCAGCTCGATCGTCGTCTTCGGCGGGCTGGCCATGCATCGGCCGTACCCGGGCTCCACGACGGTGTCCACGGTGAACGCCGGCGTGGTCGGGCTCGTGCACAGCTTGGCGAGTGAGCTCGCGCCGATCAGGGTCAACGGCATCCACCCCGGGATCGTCGGCGACAGCCCGTACTGGACCGGCAAGCCGCTCGACCCGGTTGTCGCCCGGACGCCGCTGGGCCGGCTGGCCACCATGACCGAGGTCCGCGACGCCGTCGTCTTTCTCCTCCGCAACACGGCCGTCAACGGTGTCAACCTGCCTGTGGACGGCGGCTGGCTGCTGAGGTGAGGTTCGCGCCGCCTCGGCCCATCTCGTCCGTGGACGAGGTCTAGGCCTGGAACCGCAGCGTCTCAGCCGACTCGGACGAGGAGTTCCAGGCCAGCAGCCGCGCCGCAGCGGGCGACCCGTCTCGGGCCGGGACGATGTGGACGAACGTGGGCCTGATGGTGCGAAGGGTTTCGGCCGCCGGCGGCGCCAGGCATGACCAGGTGCCGGTGTTGAGGTACTGCGCCGCCCCGGCCCCGAAGGCGAGCGGAAGGTGCTGGGCGGCATGGGTGTGTCCGAACACGTAGTAGGGCACGCTCGCCCCTTCGGCCCGCAGCAGGGCCTCGGTGGCCACGGCCGCCCGCTGGAGGTACTTCACATGGCGCCCCGTCGGCGACAGCGGTAGGCCCTTGCGCAGGTGAGCGAGTGCCGCCGCCGCCGCCCCACCCATGCCCAGGACCCGGGTGGCCCCTCGCTTTGACGCCAGGTACCCGAGGGCGAGCAACCCCACCGCCGGGCCTGAGCGGCGGGTGTTGATCTTCACGGCCTCCTCGATCAACAACGAGACCGCGCTCTGCGACGCCGACGACATCTCGTCGATGGCCAGCACCGTCTCGGGGCTCAGCCCCACGTCTTTCGCGTACGGCTCCAGCATCTCGGCGCGGTAGGTGGCCCGGCGAGCTGCCCACGTTGGTCCCGAGATCGCCCTGGCGTGACGGACAAGGTCGCCGAGGATCACCGCTTGGCGACGCAGCGCGTCGAGCGCCAGGCCGGGCTGGCGACGGGCGGCCAGCTCGTAGTACCGGATGGGTGAGCTGGCGTGGTCGGGGCAGGGATCGATGTCGTACAAGAGACGCTCGACCGCCCCGAACAGGAAGGTTCCGATGGGCCGCTCCAGGGGCCCGGGTGGGCCGGCAACGTAGGGGTCGAGGACGGTGCTGAAGGAGTTGAACCCGTCGTGTTGGTTGCCGTGCTCGGCGTAGACCACCCCCGGCAGGAAATAGATCCAGGGGTGAAACCGCACGGCGCGGGCCGCTCCACCTGCACCGGCATCGGCCAGGACGGAGCGCAGGCGCTCCTGTAACGGCGGGCGGATGAGCTCGGCGTCGTGGTTCCCTATGACGATGTCGACCGGGAAACCGGCGGCGAGGAAGCGGGCCAGCCCACTGAACACGTCCGGGTGGCTCGTCACGATCCGCTCGAGGGTGGCCATGGCGACCGACTCGGTCGGCGCGCTGCGTTCCTCGTTGGTGACCAGTTCGCAGCGCAGGAAGTCGAAGAAGTCGCCGAGGATCACGAGCCGCCATGAACGCCCCTCCGGCTCGGCGCGTCGCACCAGGCCGTCGAGGAAGCGACAGAACTCCGCGTCATGGAAGAACGTCTCGACGCAGTGCAGGGGGCCGGGGCCGAGGTGGAGGTCGCTCACGAGGATGATGTCCTCGTCGCGGTGGTCGATCATTGACGCGGGCGATGGTGCCGGCGCCGCCGTGGAAACCACTCCGGGCGCACGACTGTCATCACCTGTGAACCCTACCCAGCA
>DATLFQ010000152.1:0-3459 GCA_035540915.1 Acidimicrobiales bacterium | reverse complement strand
AACCCTGGCGAATTCATCAGATGCACGATTGGCCTCTTCTCGCAATGTCTTGAAAGACGGGCGTTGTTGCTGGGTCGTCTCGGGTTTGAGGTGCGGGACGACAAGGCCCGGAGGCAGGCTGATCTGCGGCTATCCACCACTCGCCCGGCTCGATGAGGGAATCTTTCATCTGGTGAGGCGGAGGGAGAGGAGCGCCGGGGGTGGCTGACAAGGGCGACTTCGGGGGAGCGGCGCACCTGCAGCTGGTGGCCGGCGCCGCGCTGCTGCATCCCGAAGAGCAGGTGTTCGAGGCGATGCTCACCGGCTGGCGGGCGCAGATGACGAGCCGCTACCTCAACGCAACGACGGTGCGCCAGCGCGAGCAGCTCGTGCGCCGGTTCCACGCCTGGACGAACGAGTACCCGTGGCGGTGGTCGCCGGGCGACATCGAGGAGTGGACCACTGCCGCCATCGCCGAGCGGCGCCTCACGCACTCGACGGTGCGCAACTACCACCTGACCCTGCGGCTTTTCTGTGACTACGTGACCGATGCCCGCTATGGCTGGCCGGGCGAGTGCGAGACCCGCTTCGGCACCCACCCCCAGCAGATCTGCCACGAGTGGAACACCGTGGTGCACCTGTCGGCCTTCGAGGGCCGTCCTGGCAACCGGCCCCTCAAGCGCGCCGAGCTGCAGGCGCTGTTCGACCACCTCGACGAGCGGGTGAGCGACAAGCGCCGCCTCGGGCGAAAGGGATGGCTGGCAGCGTTCCGCGACGCCACGTTGTTCAAGGTCGCCTACGCCTTCGGGCTGCGCCGGCGCGAGGTGGCGATGCTCGACGTCGGCGACTTCTCGGCCAACCCCAAGGCGCCCGAGTTCGGCGACCTCGGCGTGTTGAGCGTGCGCTGGGGCAAGGCCATGCGGGGCGGGCCGCCGCGGCGGCGCTCGGTGCTCACGGTCATGCCGTGGTCGGTGGACGTCATCGGCGAGTACCTGGGCCAGGTCCGCTCCGCCTACGGCGACGTGGGCCCGGCAATGTGGCCGACCGAGCGCGGCGGCGAACACCTTGTTCAGGTTGGCCAGCTCGACGCGGCCGCCGCCCGCACCGAGCTCGGCCTGCCGGGCGAGCTCGGCTGTCACTGCCTGCGCCACTCCTACGTGACACACCTGATGGAAGACGGCTTCGACCCGCTGTTCATCCAGCAGCAGGTGGGCCACTCGTGGGCCTCGACCACGGCGCTGTACACCGGGGTGTCGTCCGACTTCAAGAACCAGGTCCTGCGATCCGCGCTGGAACGCCTGGCCGACAACGCAAGGGGCTGATCGACCATGGTGAACAAGCTCGGCTACCGCTGGCGACTGCGGGAGATCATGGCCGCCCGGGGGCTGTGGCACACCAGCGACCTGGCGCCGCTGTTGGCCGCCCGGGGCGTCGAGCTGTCGCCGGCCCAGGTCTACCGCCTCGTCACCCAGGTCCCCGAGCGGCTGTCGCTGCGCACCCTCATGGCGCTGTGCGACGCCCTGGAGTGCACCAGCACCGACCTCATCGAGGCGGTCGAGGAGGCGGTGCCGGCGAAGCGGCGCCGGGCGGTGGGTGCCGGCGAGGTCCGCCAGCTGCGTCCCAAGCGCGCCCGCATCCTTCCCGACGCGTAGTCGGCCATGGTGAGTCGCCGCGTGGCGGCGTGCGCTGCCTGCGGGCAGGAGCGCCAGGTCATCGCCGTGTTGGCCATCGGCCCGGTCTGCTCGACCTGCTACGAGCGTGCCCTGTGCTCCAAGGGCCGCTGCGAGGGATGTGGGGCCACCCGCCGCATCGACCCCCGCAACACCAACAGCCGCCCGCTGTGCTCGGACTGCGCCGGGCTTCCTGCGCTGCAGGTGTGCGCCGGGTGCGGAGACGAGGACCGTCTCTTCGAGGCGGGGAGGTGCCGTCGCTGCGTGCTCGGCACCCGCCTGGCCCAGGTGCTGGGTGTCAGCGGGGACGTCCCGGCGGGGCTGCGGACGCTGTTCGACGCCCTCGTCGGCGTCGAGCGGCCCAAGGCGGCGCTGCGCTGGCTGGCCCGCCCCGAGGTCCACCGGGTCCTCGCCGCCCTCGGCTCGGGGGAGCTCGAGATCTCCCATGAGGCGCTCGACGGACTGCCGCCCGCCAAGTGGCTCGACCACCTGCGCCAGGTGCTGGTCGCCACCGGCACCCTGCCCGCCCGCGACGAGGCCCTGGCCCGCCTGGAGCGCTGGATCCGCGCCCGCATCGGCGAGATGGACAACGTCGAGGACCGCCGCGTCATCGAGGCCTACGCCATCTGGTGGGTCCTGCGCCGCCAGCGCCAGCGGGCCACCGGCACCGACACGACCACCACCAAGTACGCCCGCGCCAACGTTACCAACGCCATCGGCTTCGTCGCCTGGCTGCGCAGCCACGGACGCACCCTCGCCACCTGCCGCCAGGCCGACGTCGACCTGTGGCTGGCCAGCGGCCCGCCCACCCGTTGCCGGGCCCGGGCGTTCCTGCGATGGGCCACGGCCCGCCGCCTGGTGCGCGACGTCGACATCGTGCGTCGGCCCGATGTGGTCCCGGCCCGCAGCGTCGAGGCTCACGACCAGGCCGCCCTGGTCCAACGCTTCCTCACCGATGCCGCCATCCCGCTCGTCGACCGGGTGGCCGGTCTTCTCGTGCTCCTCTACGGCCAGGCCCTCGCGCGCGTCGCCCGTCTCGACGTCTCCCGGGTGCGCCACGACGCCGACGGCACCGTGCTGCTGGCCCTCGGCCGCGACGAGGTCCGCCTGCCACCGCCCGTCGGCGCCCTGGTCGCCGAGCTGGTGGCGACCCGGCGCGGCCGGGCCACCGTGGGCGCCCCACCGTCGTCGCCATGGCTGTTCCCCGGCATCCAGCCCGGCCGGCCCCTGCGTGCCGACCGGCTTCGGATCCGGCTCAACGCCTACGGCCTGCGGGCCCGGGCCGCCCGCACCACCGCCCTGTTGGACCTGGCCACCGAGGTCCCACCGGTGGTGCTGGCGGACCTGCTCGGCATGTACCCCAACACCGCCGTCCGCTGGGTGCAGGCGGCCGGCGGAGAGTGGGCCAACTACGCCGCCATCCGGGCCCGCCAGGCCCGATAGCGCCTCTCCCCGCTGAGGCACGCGGACGTAGCCTTGTCCCCGATGGTCTCGGAAGGCCCCACCCGGCGGGACACCTGGCCGGAGCGGGCTGCCCTCGCGCTTGTCGCCGTCATCCTGCTCGCCGGCGCGGGCTGGTTCGGTGCCACCTGGGTCGACCCGTCCGGCACCGACCTCACCTGCGGCGGTCTCTACCGCACCGACCTGTGGCTGCAAGGTCCGGACGTCTGCCAGCGGGTCATGCTTCCTCGCCTCGGCGTCGTCGTGGTGCTCGCCGTGATGGCCGCCGGCCTCATCTACCTCGCCTCTCGCCGACCGCGACGACCGCGACTCTGACCCAATCGGGCGTCGTCGTCGCTCAACCACCGAG
>DATLFQ010000151.1:0-6843 GCA_035540915.1 Acidimicrobiales bacterium | reverse complement strand
CGGCGTAGTCAGGGATCAGGCCGTAGAAGAAGGCCAGCAGCCCTGCCAGAATCTGGAACATCAGGAACCTCGATCAGGGACGGGATCGGCGCCGAAGCCACCCCAGGGGTGGCACCGGGCCAGGCGGCGCACGGTGAGGGTCAGCCCGCGGCGGGCCCCATGGCGCTCCAGCGCCTCCAGTGCGTAGGAGGAACAACTCGGGATGTAGCGGCACGGCGACAGGCGTCCGGTCCTCGCGGCCTGGTAGCCCCGGACCGGCCAGGACAGAACTCGGGCCGCCGGGGTCACGGGCGCACCAGTGGAGCCGGCCCGTGCAGGGCTCCTGCCCGTTCCAGCGCCTCGGCGACCCAGGTAGCCAGCTCGGTGGGGGAGGACTCGGCGGCGCGGGAACCTGCGCCCAGCAGGTAGTCCCCCGGTCGCAGGTGCGGTGCCAGCTGCGCCATCACCGGCCGCAGGCGCCGACGCAGCCGGTTGCGCTGGACGGCGCCGCCCGCTCGGCGCCCGACGGTGTAGGCCACCCGTGCCCCCGAGGCGTCGGGAACCGCCAGCCAGCTCACCGTGACTGGCCCGGCCCGAGCGCGTCGGCCGCGACTGGCGAGCGCGGCGAAGCTGGCCCGACCACGAACCGGTCCGATCAGGCGGACAGGCGGTGGCGACCCTTGCGGCGCCGGGCCTGCAGGATCGCGCGACCGGCCCGGGTCGACATCCGATGCCGGAACCCGTGCTTCTTCGAGCGTTTGCGTTGATTCGGCTGGAATGTTCGCTTCACCCATCGGCTCCTGCGGCTGCCGGTTCAGGCCCGGGCCGCCAGCCGAGGCTAGAGCCATCCGCCCTGATGGACAACTCGCCCCGCTGCCGGCCTCGTCGGTCGCCTCCGCCGGTGTTCGTCCGTCGCCGCCGCCGAGTGGCTGGTGCTACGGTCCCACCACCCGACAACATGATGGCTCGTCGGGGTGGCCTCCGCTTCCCCGGGGCCCATGTGAGCCGACCAGGGAGGACGGGTGGGCCGGCCGCCCGCCTGTTCTCCACAGCTGTGGACCATGGTGTGGACACCGAGCGGGATCGGGGAGGCGAGGCGGTGAGGGACCCAGACCGGCTTTGGGACGACTGCTCCAGTTCCCTCCGGCGACGGCTGGGCGACGCCGCCTGGAACACCTGGTTCCACGGCGTGCACCCCACCAGCACCGACGGCGAGTCGATCACGCTGGCCGTGCCGGCTTCGCTGATGCAGGAGCGCATCGAGACGAGCTTCATGCCGGTGCTCACCGAGGAGCTGTCGTCCGCCAGCGGCTGCCCCGTGCAGGTCCGCCTGGTGGTGGACACCCAGGGGTGGCGGGAGGGACTGTCCGACGGCGTCGGGGAGGAGGACGAAGAGGACGAGGCGCCACCGTCGGTCGCCACCGTCGGTCGCCAAGCGGGCCGATCGTCCGGCTCGCGGCCCGGCGACCGCCCGAGCGCAGAGGGCCTGAACCAGGTGTACACCTTCAGCGGGTTCGTCACCGGCTCCTCCAACCGCTTCGCCGAGGCGGCCGCCCGAGCTGTCGCCGACACGCCGGGGAGTGCCTACAACCCGCTGTTCATCTACGGCGGGTCCGGGCTGGGCAAGACCCACCTCCTGCACGCCATCGGGAACTACGTGCACGAGCACTTCCCCCGCCGCCGGGTGCTCTACGTCCCCACAGAGACGTTCCTCAACCAGTTCATCTACTCGATCCAGACGCGGGCCCAGCCCGATCTGAAGCAGCGCTACCGCGACTGCGACGTGCTGCTGGTCGACGACGTCGACCTGCTGGAGGGCAAGGAGGCGTTCCAGGAGGAGTTCTTCCACACCCTCAACACCCACTTCCAGAACTCGACCCAGATCGTGCTCAGCGCCGACCGGGCCCCGAAGAAGTTCCTCACCACCGACGACCGGCTACGCAGCCGGCTGCTGGCCGGGATCACCACGGCCATCGAGCCGCCCGAGCTGGAGACCCGGCTGGCCATCCTCGGCAAGAAGGCCGAAGGCATCAACATCGCAGTGCCCCCCGAGGTCCTGGAGTTCATCGGCGTCAACATCCGCGACAACATCCGGGAGCTGGAGGGGGCACTCATCCGGGTCACCGCCTTCGCCATCTTGAACCAGGAGCCGCTCACCCTGGCACTCACCGAGAAGCTCCTGGCGGACGTCGTGGCCAGCAACCTGCCCCGCCAGGTCACCTTGGACATGATCCTGCACGCCACCGGCGACCTGTTCGGCTTCACCGTCGACGAACTGCGCAGCCCCAGCCGGCGCCGTCCACTGGTGACGGCCCGTCAGGTCGGGATGTACGTCTGCCGGCAGCTCACCGACCACAGCTACCCGACCATCGCCCGGGAGTTCGGGGGCCGTGACCACACGACGGTGATCCATGCCGTGAGCAAGATCACCGGCCTCATGGCCGAGCGCCGCCAGATCTACGACCAGGTCATCGAGCTGACCCGCCGGCTCCAGGCCGGAAGTTGACAGGGACGGCGTGTGTCGGACCGTTGTAGTTCGGGGGAGCGCCGGCGCCGGCGCCGGCACGGTGTCCCTCGCGCTGTCATGGCACTGTGGGAACCTGGGACGGGACTGGGGAGCACCACCGCCCGCCCGGCCTGCGCAAACGCCGCTTCCTCCACAATCCACACGCCCTACTACGACTACTCAGGTTTCTCCATGACCAGAACCGCACCAGTATCCCGAGGGGCTCATCCATGAGGCTCCGCAGCGAACGGGACGCCCTCGTCGACGCACTGACCACCGCCGGCCGGGCCGTCACCACCCGTGGTGGTGCCCAGTCGGTGCTCTCTGGCGTGCGTCTGGAGCTCCTCGGCGACGCGCTGCGCGCCGTCGGGACCGACCTCGACCTCACGATCGCCGCCGAGGTGACCGTGGGCGGGGAGGGCGACGGCGTGTGCGTCGTCCCAGCTCGCCTGGCCGCCGACATCGTGCGAGCGCTCGACGCCGGCACGGTGGTGCTCGACACCGGCGACGACGAGGTCCGCATCAGCTCGGGGCGTTCCCAGTTCTCGGTGCGCACCTTCCCGGCCGACGACTTCCCGCGGGCCGCGGCCCCGCCGCCCCCGACCGCCGACGTGGTCACGCTCGACGCGGCCGCCTTCACCGACGCCCTCCGCCAGGTGGTCCGGGCCGCGTCGTCCGACGACGCCCGGCCGATCCTGACCGGTGTGCTCATGTCGGCCGAGGCCGGCGGGCTGCGCCTGGTGGCGACGGACTCCTACCGGCTGGCGGTGCGGGACATCCCCGGGGCGAGCGTCCTGCGCGAGGGTCAGCACGTGCTGGTCCCGTCGCGTGCGCTGTCCGAGCTGCAGCGCCTGCTGGCGTCGGGCGCCGAGGTCACGCTGCAACTGGGGGAGCACGACGCCACCTTCCAGGTCGGCACCACCCGCCTCACCACCCGCCTGATCGAGGGCGAGTTCCCCAACTACCGCCAGCTCATTCCCGACTCCTATCCCAACCGGGTGGTGGTGGCCAAGGACGCCCTGCTCGACGCGGTGCGTCGGGTGAAGCTGCTGGTCCGGGACGCCACCACGCCGGCCCGGTTGACCCTCGGGCCGGAGGTGATGAACCTCAGCGTCGTGAGCAGCGAGGTCGGCCAGGCCAGCGAGGACGTGGACGCCAAGTTCGAGGGCACCGACATGACCGTCGCCTTCAACCCGACGTACCTGATCGAGGGCGTCGAGGCGGTGGCCGGCGACGAGGTGCTGCTGGAGATCGCCGGAGCTCTGCGACCGGCGGTCGTGCGGGGCGTCGGCGCCGAGGAGTTCCTGTACCTCCTCATGCCGGTCCGGGTCTCGTGACCCGTGCCCCGCTGACGACCGGGTGACCGCCGCGCCGCCATGACCCTGCGGCGCCTGTGGCTGACCGACTTCCGGAACTACGCCACCGCCGAGGTGTGCCCGGCGCCCGCCGGCCTGACGGTGGTGGAGGGCGGCAACGGGGACGGCAAGACCAACCTGCTGGAAGCCATCGGCTACCTCGCCACCCTGGCCTCGTTCCGGGGCGCGCCGAGCGAGGCGCTGGTGCGCCGGGGCCGGCCGTCGGCGGTGGTGCGGGCCGAGACCGACCAGCGGGGGCGCGCGGTGCTGGTCGAGGCCGAGATCCGCCCCGGCCAGCGCGACCGGGTCCTGGTCAACCGCCAGCGGCTGCCCCGCAGCCGGGACCTGCTGGGCGTCTTCCGGGTGAGCGTGTTCGCACCGGACGACCTGGTGATGGTGCAGGGCGGGCCCTCGGAACGGCGCCGGTACCTGGACGACGGATTGGTGGCTCTCCACCCCCGCCACGACGCGCTGCGGACCGAGGTCGACCGCGTCCTGCGCCAGCGGGCGGCGTTGCTGAAGCAGTGCGGCGGCCAGCTCGACGCGGCGGCGAGCACGACGCTGGACGTGTGGGACGACAAGCTGGCCCGCGCCGGCGAAGCGCTCGTCGCCGCCCGCCAGGCCCTCGTCGCCGACCTGGAGCCGGTGGTCACCAAGGCCTACGACCAGGTGGCGGCGACCGCGGCGGCGGTCACGCTGGCCTACCACCAGTCGTGGCAGGGCCCGCTGGCCGCTGCGCTGGCGGCGACGCGCCGGGACGACGTCCGCCGGGGCACCACCGGCGTGGGGCCGCACCGTGACGATCTCGCCCTGCACATCGACGGGCTCCCGGCCCGGACCCACGCTTCGCGCGGCGAGCAGCGTTCGCTCGCGCTGGCCCTCCGCCTGGCGGTGCACCAGGTCGTGACGGCCGTGGCCGACGCGGCCCCGGTCCTGCTGCTCGACGACGTGTTCTCGGAACTGGACGCCCAACGGAGCGAGGCGCTCCTGGCCCACCTGCCGTCGGGCCAGGCCCTGCTCACCACGGCCGGGCCGCTGCCACCGACCGCGCATCCGGATGCCCGCATCCGGGTCCGCCAGGGCGTGGTGCGGTGATCCCCTGGTCGAGGGATCCGGCCCGATGACCTGGCGGCCCCTGCCCACGGCCGGCTCCGACGGTCCCAAGCGGCTCGCCGCCGGTCTCGGTGCGGTGGCGCGCCGCCTGGGCAGCCCGCCGCCACCGGTGCTGTCGGTGGTGTTCGCCCGGTGGGCGGAGGTGGTCGGTCCGGCGCTCGCCACCCGGTCACGACCGGTGGCCGTCCGCGACGGCGCGCTCGTCGTCGCGGTCGCCGAGCCGGGGTGGGCGACCGAGCTCCGCTTCCTGGCTCCGGACATTCTCCGGCGGGCCGCCGAGCTGGCCGGCCAGCCGGTGGCCGAACGGATCGAGGTACGGGTCCGGCCGCCTCGTTGAGCTTCAGGACACCGGGTCCGAGGGCCATCGATGGTACACTGAGCGCATCGCAATTCAGGCTGCCGCGCAACACCTTCTCGCCTGAATCGCCCTCGCAGAGAACGCTCCTGAAAGGTCGCGCCCGCATGGCTCACAACGGCGACGGTGGCCGCCCGGCGTCGCCCGGCCCGGGGTCCTACAGCGCCAAGGACATCACGGTGCTCGAGGGTCTCGACCCCGTGCGCAAACGGCCCGGCATGTACATCGGGTCCACCGGTCCAGCGGGGCTGCACCACCTGGTGTGGGAGGTGGTCGACAACTCGGTGGACGAGGCGATGGCCGGGCACTGCACCCGCATCGACGTGACCTTGCTGGCCGATAATGGCGTGAAGGTGTCCGACGACGGCCGGGGCATTCCCGTGGACCCGCACCCCCAGTACAAGAACAAGTCCGGGGTCGAGATCGCGTTGACGATGCTCCACGCCGGCGGAAAGTTCGGGGGCGCCGGCTACAAGGTGTCGGGCGGGCTGCACGGCGTGGGCGTCTCGGTGGTCAACGCGCTGTCGACCCGCCTGGTCGTCGAGGTGGACCAGAACGGCGACCGCCACCGCATGGAGTTCGGCCAGGGCGGCAAGCCGCGGGGCAAGCTCGAGGTGGTCGGCCGGGCGCCCCGGGGGCGGACCGGCACGACGGTCAGCTTCTGGCCCGACCCGCAGGTCTTCGAGGAGGTCGAGTTCCGCGCCCAGACCATCCTCGAGCGGCTGCAGATGATGGCCTTCCTCAACAAGGGCCTCGAAATCCGCTTCCGGGACGAGCGGCCGGGCCACGAGCAGGAGGCCACCTTCCGCTACAGCGGTGGCATCGTCGACTTCGTCCGCCACCTCAACGCTTCGAAGGACGCCCTGTTCAAGAAGGTCGCCTTCTTCGAGCAGACCGAGGAGGACCAGGAGGTCGAGGTCGCCCTCCAGTGGAACACCGGCTTCAACGAGGGCCTCCACAGCTTCGCGAACGGCATCGCCACCCGCGAGGGCGGCATGCACGAGGAGGGCTTCAAGAAGGCTCTCACCAACGTGGTGAACAAGTACGCCCGGGCCAAGGGGTTGCTGAAGGAGAAGGACGCCAACCTGCAGGGCGAGGACATACGCGAGGGCCTTACCGCGCTCATCGCGGTGCGCCTTCGTGAACCGCAGTTCGAGGGCCAGACCAAGTCCAAGCTGGGCAACGTCTCCATGCGATCGCTGGTCGAGCGCTCGACCAACGAGAAGCTGGCCGAGTGGCTCGAGGAGCACCCGGCCGAGGCCCGCCAGATCCTGACGAAGAGCGTCCAGGCGGCCCGGGCGCGCTCGGCCGCCCAGGAGGCCCGGAACGTCATCCGCCGCAAGTCGGCGCTGGAGGGCGCCGGCATGCCGGGCAAGCTGCGGGACTGTCAGACGCGCGACCCGCGCGAGGCCGAGCTGTTCATCGTGGAGGGCGACTCGGCCGGCGGGTCGGCCGTCCAGGCGCGAAACCCGGCGTACCAGGCGATCCTGCCGATCCGCGGAAAGATCCTGAACGTCGAGAAGGCACGCGTCGAC
>DATLFQ010000150.1:0-4953 GCA_035540915.1 Acidimicrobiales bacterium | reverse complement strand
GCGACGGAGGTGCCCTCGCCCGCCGGCTCGTTGGGGGACGCGACGGCCAGGCGCACGACATTGACGCCGCCGGTCCGGACGAAGGGGGTGACGTCGAGCTCGAAGGGCGTGAAGGCGCCCTCGTGGCCACCGGCGTGGTGGCCGTTGACCCACACGTCGGCGAAGTAGTCGACCCCGCCGAACTCGAGGAACAGCCGCCGGTCACCGGTGTCCGCGGGCAGGCGGAAGCACCGGGTGAAGCGCATGGAGCCGGCGTAGTTCTCGATACCGGCGAAGCCCTCCCAGTTGCCCGGCAGGCGCACGGGCGACGTCACGTAGTCGCCGGGACCTCGGCGGTAGTAGGCGGACCACTCGCCGTTGAGGCAGGTGCTGGGGGCGAGCTCCGGCACAGGACCGGCCCGGCGGGCGCTTAGCCCCTCGCGCTCCAGCCCGGCGGCGAGGGTGCCGACGTGGTGGAACAGGAAGCGGCTGGCCGCCGGCGCAGGGGCGTCCAGCTGGCGGATGGCGGCCAGGTCCCGGGCCAGGGCGTCGAAGCCCGGCGCGCCGTCCAGCTCGTGCAGCAGGTGGTCGAAGAAGTGCCCGGCGCCGTCCATCCAGGCGACGATTCCCGGCCGCCAGCGGCTCACGGTCTGGCGTCCCTCGAGGATCCCGAGCAGCCCGGGAGCGGCCTGGTGCACCGGCTGGTTGTGGCCGTCGTGGAACACGAAGCCGTCCCGGCCGGGCAGACCGGTCAGCAGGCACGCACCGGGGGTGAGGGCTGTCACGATCCTTGGTCGCCTCCTGGCAGGCATCGCGCCGGGACTCGGCGGCGGAGGGCGGGAGGACGGTGCCGCCGGCTGGGACACCACGCCGCGACGGGCGATGCCGTCGCTTCCGGCCTACCCGATCCGGCCGCCGGCGAACACCTCCACGAGGCGGAACCGCGAGAGGGCGGCTCAGCCGGGCGCCAGGCCCCAGGTCATCGAGGCGCTGGCTCCGGGTTCCAGCCAGACGAGCCCGTCGCCCGAGTTGAGGGCGTCGGGCGCGCAGGTCATCGGCTCCAACGCGAGGGCCTGCCGCCGCCAGGGAGCCGGCAGCGCGTCACCGGTGAACACTTGCCACCAGCAGACGGCGCCGTCGCCCCACACGACCGTCGAGGTGCCGTCGGGGGCCGTGACACGGGCCTCCACCCGGCCGCCAGCCGACCGGGGGAGGTCGGTGTAAGCGGTGTCGATCCGGCGGTCCCCGATGGGCCCGCCGCCACCGAGGTCGTACGCCGTGCCGGCCGTCGGGCGCCGGCGCACCGGCGCCAGCCGCCCGTCGGTCTCCAGCCAGCTGCCGGCCGGCAGGTGCAGCGCCGCGCGGTCCACCGCTCCGCCGCCGAAGGCCACGTACGGGTGGACGGCGGCGCCGTAGGGGCAGGCCTCGCGGCCGACGTTGGTGGCCGTCACGGTGGACGTCAGGCCGCCCTCGTCGAGGCGGTAGCCGACCCGGAACCGGAGCGGGAACGGCCAGCCGGGGTGGGCGAGGAGCAGGACCTCCAGCTCGACGGCGTCGTCCCGGCGCCCGACCACGTCCCAGGCGAGCGTCCGCACGAGCCCGTGCAGCGCGTGCCCGCGCTCGGGCTCGGTGATGGACAGCTGGAGGGACCGGCCCCGCCACGTCCAGCGGCCGTCGACCACCCGGTTCGGCCAGGGTGCCAGCACCTCGCCCTGGCAGCCGACGACCGGCGCCTCGGGGCCGTCGAACGCCTCGACGACCGGCCGACCGCCGAGGTCGTAGGCCCGAAGCGTCGCCCCCGACCGGGTGACCACCGCCCGGTGCGCCCCCGAGGCGATCTCCATGGTCTGGCCGCCGGGGGCCAGACCGCCGCCGGCGGCCTGCGGTGGTGGCGTCACCGTCCCGGCCTACCCGGGACGGCCCCGCACCATGGGCCGGCGGGGCGACTCAAGTAGGGGCGCCGGTTGACCGATTCTGTTGATATGGCGCACCGAGCCTGGAACCGGCCCCCCGGCTGGGGGCGACTCGGGACCGGCGCCGCCACGGCAGTTGCAGGACGGGCCCGATGATCGCCTGGCTCGTGGCGCAGTTGGCGCTGGCCTTCGTCGTCTTCTCCGCCGACACGGTCGGCGACGATCGACGCCCACCCCTGGAGCGGCTCGCCCGGTCGGTTCTGTGGATGGTGACCCTCACGAGGTGGTTCACGCACCGCAACGTGCTGAAGCTGGGCCGGTTCGGTGCGATCGTGTGGTTCCTGGTCACCACCGGGTGGCTCCTCACCTTGGAGTACGACCGCCTGGCCACCCCGCTGTTCCTCCTGGTCGGCCAGCTGACCATGGGGTTCGTCGTCTACTGCGTCGACGCGCTGTCGGCCGACCTGCAGAACAAGCGGGGGCGCCGGCTGCTGCGCAGCGTCTTCTGGGTCGTCCCCCTCGTGCGCTACCTGGGCGACGACGACAGCGTCTCGCTCATCCACGCCAGCGTGACGGTGTGGGTCATGCTGACCACCGGCTGGCTCCTCGGCCTTCTGGCCGACCGGGTCGCCGCGCCGCTCCAGGCGCTGGGATGAGCCTGCGCCATGCGTTCGACGAGCCGCGGCCGTTCCCCGGGCAGGATCCCTGGATCGTCGCCCACGACGGGGCGCTGCTGCTGGTGCAGGCGACGAGGCGCGACGGCCGCATCGTCGTCAAGCGCTTCCGCGACCTCGCCCACATGGAGCGCAACCACGAGACGGTGGTGTGGGCGCCCGGCCGACACGGCGACCACCGCCGCCAGCTGTGGGCCCCGGAGCTGCACCACATCGAGGGGCGGTGGTACCTCTACTACGCAGCGGGCGACGGGCGGCCGGGCAGCCATCGGACCTACGCCCTGGTCGCCGACGACCCGCTCGGCCCCTACCGGGAGCTGGGGCCGGTGGGTGACCGCAACCACGACGTGTGGGCCATCGACCTGACCGTCTTCACTTGCGACGGCCGGCTGTACGCACTGTGGTCGGGTTGGGAGGGGCCGGACGACCGCTTCCCCCAGAACCTCTATCTCGCCCCCATGGCCGACCCCTGGACCATCAACGGGGAGCGGCGCCGCATCTCCCGGCCCGAGCACGACTGGGAGACGAGCGTCGCCGCCGTGAACGAAGGGCCCCAGGTGATCCAGCACCCCGCCTCGGGCCGGCTGTTCGTGCTCTACGCCGCAGACGCCAGCTGGACGCAGGCCTACAAGACGGGGCTGCTCGAGTGGACCGGCGGCGACCTGGCCGATGCCGGGTCGTGGCGGAAGCAGCCTGACCCGTTCTTCAGCGGTGGCGGCCACGCCTGCGTGGTCGACACGCCGGCCGGTTCCCACCTCGTCTACCACCGCAAGCTGGGCAGCGACCCCGGCTGGGCGGACCGCGAGATCCGCTCGGTGCCCTTCGCCTGGACCGAGGACGGCTTGCCGGTCGTCGACGGTCATGCCGCCCGCGGTCGGGGCGACGGCGGGCGCGGCGACCGCCTGGCGGGACCGGCGTTCGGCGACGGCCGCGGCCTTATCAGCGCCTGACCCGCCTGCGGACCACTTCGGGCGGGCGATGCGAGCCATGCTGGGAATGAGGAAGATCGACCTGGCAGCGCTTCCTGCCGCCGCGGACGGGGCTTAGCGCGCCAAGCTCGGAGGGATGGGCGACTTCAAGGACGAGTTCTCGCCTGCGCTGGTCGCGACCCTGGCGGGCGAGCTCCGCCGGGCCTGGCCCGCTTTCCCAATCGACCGCTTCACCGGCGACGCCGCCGGTGCACTGGCGCCCCTGGCCCTGCTGGCCCGGGTCGAGCACCTGGCCGAGCGCCTGGCCGGCTGCCTGCCGGCCGAGTTCCCGGCGGCGGCCGCCGTGCTGTGGCGGGCTCTCGACTCGGCCTCGTTCACGGGCTGGATGACCCTGCCGTGCGGCAGCTTCGTCGCCCGCGCCGGTCTCGACCACCCCCACCTCGCTCTGCCGCTGCTGGCCGGCCTCACACCGCGGTTCTCGAGCGAGGGGCCTCTGCGGCCCTTTCTCGAACGCCACCCCGGCGTCACCTTCGAGTACCTGCACCGTTGGGTGGAGGACCCCGACGAGCACGTCCGGCGGCTCGTCTCGGAAGGCACCAGGCCCCGGCTGCCCTGGGCCCCGCGCCTGCGCCGGTTCCTCGAGGACCCGGCGCCCACCATCGCTCTTCTCGAGCGGCTCGTCGACGACCCCTCCGCCTACGTCCGGCGCTCGGTGGCCAACCACTTGAACGACATCTCCAAGGACCACCCCGACCTGGCCCTGGCCTGTGGCCGCCGGTGGACGGTCGCCGGCGACCGGGCCGCCTGGGTCGTGCGCCACGGGCTGCGGACCCTGGCCAAGCGCGGCGACCCCGAGGCACTGGCGTTGCTCGGCGCCGACCACGGCGCCGACATCCGGGCCACCGCCTTCGGGCTCGACCGCGACCGCATCCGCATCGGCGAGGCGGTCACCTTCACGGCCACCCTGGTCCTGTCCGGCCCGGTCTCGGCCGAGGCGGTGATCGACTACCGCGTCCACTACGTCGGAGCGCGCGGCGTGCGGTCGCCCAAGGTGTTCAAGCTCACCCGCCGGCGCCTGGTGCCCGGAATGCCGGTCACCCTCCGCCGCGGCCACCGGTTCGAGCACGTCTCGGTGCGCCGCCTGTACCCCGGCCCGCACACCATCGACCTCCAGGTCAACGGCCGGGTGCTGGCCGGCGCCACGTTCGAGCTGGTGGACAGGCCCGAGCCCGGCTCGTGAACGCGGGCTCGAGGCTCACGTTCGGGCGCTCGGCCCGCGCCGCCACCTCACGACACCAGCGGTAGCGGCAGCGGCGGGTCCGCCCCCGGTGGTCGCGTCACCCGGACCCGCCCGGCCGGGTCGGTGACCTCGAAGGCGGCGTCGGGCGACAGTTTCGCCTTCCACCCCGGCAGGTGGAGCCGGTGGTGGTGGCGGGAGCACAGCAGCACCAGGTTGGC